>JAWLCG010000043.1:0-19856 GCA_041687295.1 Phycisphaerae bacterium
CCAACCGGCGGTTTGTCCAGCGGTGGGCGGCCTCCGCCTGGGGGTTGACCTGGGCGTCGGCGCCGACGCGGCGGAGGATCTCCCCCCGCTGCGGCGTGGTGGCCCGGCTGATGACGCGGGGCACGCCGAGCTGCTTGAGGATCACCGTCGTCAGCAGCGAGGCCTCGAAGTCCTGCCCGATGCCCACCACCGCCACGTCCACGCGGTCGAGGCCCTGCAGCTTGAGGGCCTTTTCGTCCGTCGAGTCCAGCGCCACCGCCAGCGTCACGCTATCGCGGATGTCGTCGACCAGCTCGCGGTCGACGTCCACGCCGATAACCTCCGCCCCCGCCCGCGCCAGCATCACCGCCAGCCGAGCGCCGAACCGCCCCAGGCCAATCACCGCGTACCGATCCATGAGGAACCTCGATTTTCGATCTTTGATTGCCGATTTTCGATCGTCGGCGGCTGACGCCCCGCCCTGCCCGGGTGCGCCTGCCGGGCCTCGCTCCGCTCGACCCGGCCTACGCGTGGCACTCGGGACAGAACCTGTTCTCTGGAAGACCCCGGGCATGCCCGGGGCTATATGCCTACGCGATGACGACGGCCTCGGCGGGGTAGCTGTAGCGGGCCGGGCGGAGGTGGGCGGCGAAGGACATCAGCAGCGTCAGCGGCCCGACGCGGCCTATGAACATGGCGCCGGTGATGACCAGCTTGGACTGCCAGCCCGCCAGTCGGGCCGTCTCGCCCGTGCTCAGGCCCACCGTCGCGCAGGCGCTGACCGACTCGAACAGCACGTCCATGAACCGCGCGGTCGGGCCCTGCGTGATGCTCAGCAGCAGCGTCGTCACGCCCACCAGCATCGCGAACAGCACCGCCAGCGTCACGGCCCGGCGGACGATCCAGTCCGAGAGGCTCCGGCCCATGACCTCGACCTGCTCGCGCTGGCGGAGCATGGCCCCGACGCTCAGCAGCAGCACGAAAAAGGTGACGGTCTTGAGCCCCCCGGCGGTGCTGCCCGGCGAGCCGCCCACGAACATCAGGGCGATCATGATCAGCTGCTCGGCGTTGGACAGGTGGGCCATGTCGACCGTGTTGAAGCCGGCCGTGCGGGCGACGACCGACTGGAACCACGCCTGCTGCCACCGCCCCAGGCCGTCGAGCTGCTGCCAGTCGTTGAGCTGGCGGCGCGCCGGCTCGGCGTCGAGGGACCGCCCCCGCCCGATGCGATTGGTCAGCAGGTCCTCCGCGTCGGGCCCGACGGTGGCAATGGCGGCCATGCCGCCCACCAGCAGCACCACGGTCATCAGCAGGGCCAGCTTCGTGTGCAGCGCCAGGCGAGGCCGCTGGACCCGCCGGTCGCGCCAGCGCCACCGCCACAGCCACCGCAGCGCCTGCGGGCCGGTGGTGGTCAGGTCGTAGAGCACCGGGAAACCCAACCCGCCCACGATGACCAGCGCCGGCACGATGCCCAGCACCTGCCAGCTCTGGCGCGCCCAGGTGAAGCTGTCGGCCTGCAGGGCGAAGCCCGCGTTGCAGAACGCGCTGACGCTATGGAACACGGCCGGGAAGACCGCGTCGGCCCCGCCGCCCCACAGCGACTTCAGCAGCACCGCCCCGAGCAGCTCGATGCTCAGCGTCGTCAGGACGATGAACTTGACCATGTTGCCGATGACGCCGAGCTGCTCCTCGCTGATGGCCTCGCCGGTGGCGGCCGCCCCGCGCACCGTCAGGCCCCGGGGGCTCAGCAGGGCGAACACCGAGCCGAAGATCATGATCCCCAGCCCGCCCAGCTGGATCAGGGCCAGGATCACCCCCTGGCCGAAGCGGCTGAACTCGGTGCCCGTGTCGCGGACGATCAGGCCGGTGACGCAGGTGGCACTGGTGGCGGTGAACAGGGCGTCGTCGAAGAACAGCGGCGCCATCGTGGGCGGCACGGCCCGGGGCAGCATCAGCAGGCCCGTGCCCATCAGGATGAGGAAGGCGAAGCCCCCCACCAGCAGCCGGGCCGGGGCGATGCCGGCATCGGCGGCCAGCACGTTCAGGTCGATCCCCAGGATCGCCAGGTTGCCCAGCAGGAAGGCCTGGACGATGACGACGTAGGGCTCGGGCCCCAGCCAGCGCTGCAGGTCGGCCGGGCCGGCCAGCAGCAGCGCCACCCCCGCCAGCAGCAGCAGCATCGGCTCGCCCCAGCGCTCCAGCACGTAGGGCCAACGCTGCGGCGCGCGGAGCATCCGCACGATCTGCACCACCGGGAAGACCAGCGCCGCCGCCACCTGGGCCGCGTGCAGTATGGGCCGGCTCAACGGCCCGGGCAGGTGGTAGAAGCCGTACTCCAGCAGCAGCGAGGCGATCGCCACCAGCGACGCCGCCAGCACGAGCGCGCCCAGCCCCAGCCGCAGCCGCCATTGCCGCAGCCGGGGCGGGGGCCGAAATGTCGTCCGATGCTGTGTCACCGCGACCGACTCCCGGGGTCCTGCCGTTGGCTACTTCTTCTTGTACACCTCGTTGGGGTCCACCATCCGCTCGGCGTTGACCTGCCAGTCCTCGCCCGCCAGCGTCCGGTAGAAGCACGAGCGATAGCCCTCGTGGCAGGCCGCCCCGTGCTGCGTCGCCAGGATCAGCACCGTGTCCCTGTCGCAGTCGATGTGGATGCTCTGGACGTCCTGCGTATGCCCGCTGGACTCGCCCTTCATCCAGTACTTCTGCCGGCTGCGCGACCAGAAGTGCGTCTTGCCGGTGCGGATCGTGTCCAGCAGCGAGGCCTCGTTCATCCACGCCATCATCAGGACGTCCTTCGTCTCGGCGTCCTGCACGATGGCCGGAATCAGGCCCTGGGCGTCGTACTTGAGGTTCTTGGCCATCTCTTCCAGTGACACGGGCGTACTCCTTGCGCTGGATCGCCGGCCGGGCGAACACGTCCCGCCCTCGGCCGGCGAAGACGCCCATGCTACCGGCAAGCCCCCCGCGTGAAAAGCCCCAACCCCCGCCCCAGGCCCCGCTCGAACGGGCCGCGAGACACCCCGCCCGCACCGTGACCCGCCCAGGCCCCGCCCTGTCTCGGCCCAAGGGCCCTTCGTCGCCATCGACGGCTTGCCTTTGCCCATGACTCTGGCTTACACTACTGCCGCCCGTGGGGCTGGTACCAGACCCCGACGGATCGGCACCCAGATGAGCAGTCTTCCGACACCCACAGCTTTCGCAGCACGACAGCCCGAAACAGACCCCCGCGCCCATAGCTCAACCGGATAGAGCAGCGGTCTTCTAAACCGCAGGTTTCAGGTTCGAGTCCTGATGGGCGCGTTTCGGTAAATAACGTACGTTTCACTGGTTGCGGTCACCCGCGTGGAGCAGGCCCACTGCGAGGCGGCCGTCCTGGACCGCCTGCTGGCGGCCTGGCTGGCCGAGGCCGTGCGGGCGCTGCACCTGGGCGCGGTGGCCGACCAACACCAGTGGTTCTGGGACGGCCACGAGCACGTGGACCCGGCCAAGGAGGCCGCCGCCCAGGCCACCCGCCTGGCCAGTTGCACCACCACGCTGGCCACCGAGTACGCCCGCCAGGGCAAGGACTGGGAGACCGAACTCCGCCAGCGGGCCCGCGAGGCCAAGCTGATGCAGGAGCTGGGGCTGACGGGGACGCAGGCGGGGCCGGCCGAGGAGCGGGAAAGCGCAGACGAGGAAGCGTCCTGAGCAGGCGATTCGGCCGTTGATGCTGGACCTGGACGTGCTACCATGTCGGCTGAGCCTCAAGGCTTACTTACCGGGTTCGTAGGCCGCCAGGGCGGCCAAGCTGGTGGGCTATGAAGAGCATCATCGCCATCCTCGAAGACAGCATGCCCCGAACGGAGGCGATGCGGGCTGCAGTCTCGCACATCCTGCCGGACGCCACCTGCGTGTTCTTCGATAGCGCTGCCGCGATCATCGCATGGATGCAGGAGCACAGTGAGTCCATGCTACTGGTGTCGCTCGACCACGACCTAGAGTTTCTGACGGGGCCGGAGGGGCAGCTTCTGGATCCCGGTGACGGTCGCGACGTAGCCGCTTTCATGGCGGGACTTCGCCCGTGTTGCCCGGTCATCGTGCACACCTCGAACAGCATGGCGGCTACGTCGATGATGTTCACTCTCGAAGAGGCGAACTGGCAAGTAGAACGCGTATTCCCGGATGGAGGGCTGGAGTGGGTGCGCCGGCAATGGGTGACTGCAGTGGATCGGGTCCTGCGGAGCGGGAACAGCCCTCGCGGCTGCTGGTGAGCCAGAGTCCTCGGGATACCGAACCCAACTCCCGGCGTGACAGCACCGTCCCGGGAACTCGCGACTCAAGTATGGCGTACCCAGGACTCAGGAGTGAGAAGATCGATGACAAAGTACCGCTACAAGGTGTGCTCGCGATGCCAGCAAGATGCTCTATATGTGATGCAACGGCATGACACTGGCCAGCTGTTCCTGCACTGCGAGGAGTGCGAATGGGCGTGGGACACGCCAGAGGACGCAAGGTCGGTTGAGAAGGGGTATCTAGGACTGGACATTGATGGAACGTATGCCGGAACTGACGCGATCACCAAGGCAGGCTGGGCTGGCTACAACCTTGAGCAGATAGATGTTTGAGGTCACACGGCGCGACCTACAGTGGCTGCGAAGATCACCTTACCCTCTTAGCATCTACACATACGGAACCATTCCTCGTTCAGCCGATCGGCCCGCTTGATCGACTCCCAACCCGCGGTACTCTGGCGGTAGACAACCTCACCGGGCGACGCGGCGGCTGATCCCCGCCGTGGATGCCAAGAGAACCAAGGCCGTGCGGGGCCGCACACCCGCGCGGCCTTTTCTCTTGGCCGCCCGGTGCGGTTGCCGCTTTGGGAGCTTTTTGCACCGCATGAACGAGCCCAAAAACCCTCTCGCTGACGGCCGAGTGGAGCCTGGAGGCGGCCGCCGAGGCCGATGGGAGAGCTGATCGGCCAGACGGCCGGGCGGATGAGCGTCGCGGGCACCTTCTCGGGCATGGCCCTGGCCGGCCTGGGCGCCGGCATCGCCGCCGAGGAGACGGCCCGCCACAGCCGCCGCACCGGCGAGAACACCCGCAACAGCGGCCTGACGTTCAGCCAGGGATTGGGCATGCCCATCGCCGTCCCTGCACTGGGCTTGTGTTCGCTAAGGCCCCTGGTAGAATGCCCCACCATGACCAGTTCCTATGCCGACCGCCCCAACGTACTGCTGATCTACACCGACCAGCAGCGGTATGACACGATCGCGGCCCTGGGCCACGGGCGCTACCGCACGCCGAATCTCGACCGCCTCGTCGAGCGGGGGGTCAGCTTCACCCAAGCCACCACGCCCTGCCCGGTCTGCGTGGCAGCCCGATGGAGCCTGCACTCGGGCCAGTACGTCAGCGCCCATCACAGCTGGTCCAACCACCACTGGGCCAACCCGCCGGCCCTGCACCTGCCCGGCCTGCTGCGGCAAGCGGGCTACCGCACCGGCCTGATCGGCAAGAACCACTGCTTCCTGCGACCCGAGGACTTCGATGTCTTCCAGGAGAACCCCCTGCCGGTCAAGGCCCCTGGCTGGCCTGCGCGGCAGCGGTGGCAGGCCCGGCAGTCGCCTCGGCTCAGTGAGGAGCCCGCCCCCGGCGGGGTCGAGGCCGACCCCGAGCACGCCAAGACCGAGGCCGCCCTGGAATTTATCCGCTCAAGCGGCAGGCCCTTCTTCTGCTGGCTGAGCTACCTCTACCCACACACCCCCTACCACGTGCCCGAGCCGTGGTTCGGCCTCTACCGCGATGCCGACCTGGGCGAGCCGGCCATCGAGCCCGAAGGCCTGGCCGCGGCCGGCAAGCCCTTCCGCCAGCAGTTCCATCAGCGCAATAATGACAGGATCCTGCCTTACGACGCCGACCGCGTCCGCACGATGCGCCGCGTCTACGCCGGCATGGTTTCGATGGTCGACGCGGAGGTCGGGCGGGTCCTGGACGTGCTGGACGCGACGGGCCTGGCCGAGCGGACCTGGGTGATCTTCACCAGCGACCACGGCGACTACATGGGCGACCACGGCCTGATCACCAAGAGCCCGGCCCTGTACGACTGCCTCATCCGTGTGCCGCTGATCATCAGCGGCCCTGGAGTGGTCGGGGCGGGCCGGCGGGACGAGCGGCCCGCCTCCGCCGTCGACCTGATGCCCACCGTGCTGGAGTGGGCCGGGCTGGATGTGCCCGACCCGTGCCAGGGCCTCTCGCTGGCGCCCTATGCTGCCGACGGCGGGGCCGGCCCCGTGCGGCGCGACGCCACCTTCAGCGAGTACGGCGTGCCGGGCCAGCCCTACACGCCCGAGCGGCTGCGAGAGGAGGGGCTGGCGGATACGCTCCAGCCGAGCCCGTATGCGCCGGGCCTGCCGTGGGAGGGCAACCCCGTCTCCCTGGCCGGGCGGATCTACGCGGTTCGCACGCCGCACTGGAAGTACGTCCACGAGCCCGACGGCACCGACGAGCTGTACGACCTGCAGGTCGACCCGCACGAGTTGGTGAACCTGGCCGGTCAACGCGCCCACGCCGCCACCCAGGCCGACCTCCGCCGGCGGCTGGAGGCCTGGCGGGCCGAGGTGGCCCGGCCGAGCTGAGATGGCGGGCGACCTGGCCGGGGCCAAGGTGGGGCTGCGCTTCGCTGCGCCCCAGCCTACGAAAACGGCCCGCGCTGTAGGCTGGGGCGCAGCGAAGCGAAGCCCCACCTTCGCCGGTGCCCCCCGAGCCCGCACGTCCGATGGGCAAATGGCCTACGCGAATATGTCCCGCTTTTTTACCTCGTTCGCCCCGGCCGGCTACAGTCTATTTGCCGGGGGTGTACCAGCGTTCTCTGGACCTTACCGATCCTACACGCAGCCCGGGAGAATTCCGGGCGCCATTGTGGGGGATGTGATTGCAGATTTTCGAGGGCGGCCGCCCGTGACGGCGCTACCGTTCCCCCTTGGCCAGTTCGACCAGTTCGCGTTCGGCCTGGATCCAGTCCTGCTGGGCGTGGCCGTCGACTCGGCCTCGGGCGCAGTAGATCTCGTAGGCCCGTCGGGCGATCATGTCGCGGGTGAGGGTCTGGGGGGGGATCTGCTCTCGGCTGATGGTGGTGCCGCCGCCGGTGACGGTGGTGCCGCCGGCGGGGCCGGCCGCCTCGACGGGCACCTGGTCGTGGTCGCTGGCGGCGGTGGCGGGCTTGGTCGCCGGCGTGCGGGGCCGGCGGGCGGCGGCCTTGGCGGCCTTGGGTTTCTGGGCGGACTTGGAAGCGTCCTTGCTATCCTTCTTCTTGGCCATGGAATGCGGCTCCGGTTGGTGGATGGTGAACTCCCCTGGACGAACGGGTACTATTGTACGGGGCCGATCGCGCAGGAGTCAATCGGGCGGGGGGCGGCAAGGGGCTGCGCTTGACAGGCTTGCGGGGGAAACGTACTATCCGCTCGGCCCCGGGCCCCCGGAATGTGCCGGCCGGGCGCGGGCGGATGGCCAAGGAGGCAGCCTCATGCAGGATCAGGGCGCACGGATACGGACGATCGAGCAGAACGGCGTGACGGTGGCCGAGTTCATGGGCCCCGACATCCTCGACGAGATCCACATCGCCCAGATGGGCGAGCAGCTGACCGACCAGATCACCCGTCAGCAGCCGCCGCGGCTGGTGCTGGATTTCACCCACGTCGCCCACATGTCCTCGGCGGCCCTGGGCATGCTGATTACGCTGCTCAAGCGGGTCCGCGAGCGGCAGGGACACCTGCGCCTCTGCTGCATCCGCCCGCAGATCTACGAAGTGTTCGTCATCACCAAACTCAACGGCATTTTCGAGATCTATGACGACCGCTCGGCCGCCGTGGCCAGCATTCCCTAGCGCGAGGGTGCGCCGTTGAGACGGACGACAAACGGGGCCGGCGCCGTCACCGACCGGCCGAGGGTTGCCGTGGAACGCATGGTCATTCCAAGCGAGCTGGAGTCGGCCCGGACCGTCGCCGAGCGCGTGCTCGCCGAGGTCCACCGCCACCATTACAGCCCCGAATCCGTCTTCGCGATCAAGCTGGCACTCGAAGAGGCCCTGACCAACGCCGTCAAGCACGGCAACGCCGGCGACCGCACCAAACGCGTCACCGTCGAGTTCAGCATCAACGCCAAGCGGGCCGTCATCATCGTCACGGATGAGGGCCCCGGCTTCGACCCCCGCTGCGTGCCCGACCCCACCGCCGACGAGAACCTCGAATGCCCCTCCGGCCGGGGCATCATGCTCATGCGCGCCTACATGGACGCCGTCACCTTCGACCGCACCGGCCGAAGCGTCCGCCTGGTCAAGCTCAACAACTAGACCGCCTTGCGATTGCGCCTGTGGGTCCCCAAGCGCCTCGGGCCCAAGCCCACGGATTGCCATCCGGGGGCATCGTGGCCGGGCCGTCGATCTTGAGGCACAGCGCACCCGCAGGTCAGGGCGTAAGACGCTCTCGCCCTTCGCATGGCCACTGGCAGCCCAGGCGGGGCGCCTTTTCGTTTTCACTCCGCTGCCCTGCTGCGTACACTGACGCACCATGACGTCGCCAACCGTAGATCAACCCGTCGTGCACCGCCGCTATGCCCCCGGCCCGGTGCTGTTGCTACTGGCGCTGCTGGTGGTGCTGCTGCCGGCGTGGGTGCGGCAGGGGGCAGCCTACTGGGCCGTCGAGGTCGTGCCCAACGCTGCTGCGGGCGAGCCGGTCGAGCAGCGGATCCTGCAGTGGCACGAGATCCGCTCGGCCCTGGCCTCGCCGTGGCTGCCGGTGGCGGCGGGGTTGCTGCTGAGCGTGCGGGCGGGGCTGGTGGACCTGAGCGTCTGGGCCTTGGCCGCCATGGGGGCCGTGGTGGCCTGGGGCCTGCTGTCGGCGGGCGTGCCGCTCTCGCTGGCGGCCCTGGGGGCCCTGGCGACCGGCGGGGTCCTGGGCCTGGCCCAGGGGCTGCTGGCGGCGCGGTTCCGCTGGCCGACGGTCCTGGTGACCCTCGGCGGGGCGATCGTGCTGACGCTGCTGGCCCGGGGCCTGGCGGCGTGGTGGGGCCTCGAGCCGCTCTCGTGGGAGCCGTTCGGCTGGTTCGGCGGCAGCATGGGCCAGCGGTTCCTCTCGGCCAGCCTCTACGCCGCCGTCATGCTCTTCTGGGTCAGCCGAAGTCGCAAGGCACAACAGGAGCACCTGCCCCCCCTGCCCGTCCCGGCCCACCGCCAGGGCCTGCGGACGCTGCCGGCCAGCGGCATGCTGGCGGCTGGGGGAGGGCTGGTGCTGCTGGCCAACCAGAGCGCCTACGCCGGCTCGGCCGGGCCGGTGGGCGACCTCCGCCCGCTCGTGGCCGTGCTGCTGGCCGGCGGGCTGACGCTGCGGGGCCGAAACGGCACGCTGCTGGCCGGCCTGCTGCTGCCGCTGGCGATGATGGTGACGACGATGTGGTGGCTGATGGTCTGGCATGGCCCGTCGCTGCTGCACCCGGACTACCCCGGCAGCATCGTGGCCCTGATGGCGATGGTGGCCGGTCTGACCTGGCTGCACCAGCGCGCCCGGCGAGGCCGACTGCGGTTGCCCGGGGCGACGTGGCTGGCCGGGGCGGGCATCGTCGTGATGGCGACGGCCGCCTGGCTGGCCGACGGCCCAGCCGAGGGCGTCCGCTGGGCCGGAGCGGGCCTGTGGCTGGCGGGGCTGGCCCTGGGCCTGGTGCCGCGGCGGGATGCCCCCGTCGCGGCCTGACGCCATCGCTGCCGGGCCTCGCTGCGCTCGACCCGGCCTACGCGCCCGTCCCGCGCCCGTCCCGCGCCCGTCCCGCGCCCGTCCCGCGCCGGCGTTGCCCCGATAAAACCACCTACCCTCTCGCATTGCAGCCGGCGGCGCCGTAGCATAAACTTTTCACGACATCGACCCAAAGGAGATGGCTATGTCGCTCTATCCCGGCCTGCGCAAGGCCTCCAAGCCCGACTGGGAGGCCTTCGTCCGCAACATCCTGCGCAAGGGCACGCCCGACCGCGTGCACCACATCGAACTGTTCCACGACGGCGAGGTCCTCGTCGCCCTGGCCGACCGCTTCGACCTGATGGCCGGCGTCAGCCGCGACGACCCGCACTTCGGCCACAAGCGGCTCATCGCGGTCAACCGCTTCCTCGGCTTCGACTACGTCCGCGTGGGCCTGGCCGGCGTGGACTGGAAGCTCCACCGCCAGATGACCGACGACACCGCCGACCTCGCCCGCTCCGGCGGCCGGGGCTACCAGGACGAGCACACCGGGCCGATCATGAGCTGGGAGGACTTCGAGAAGTACCCCTGGCCCGACCCGACCGACGCCGGTCTGACGCGCGACCTGGAGTGGTTCCAGGCCAACCTGCCCGACGACATGTGCATCATCGGCTCGGGCGGGTTCGCCCACTTCGCCGAGTACCTCAGCTGGCTGATGGGCTACGAGACGCTCTGCTACGCCCTCTACGACCAGCGCGACCTGGTGGCCGCCATCGCCCAGCGGCTGGTCGACTACTACCGCGTCACCCTCGAGCGGATCCTGCAGTTCGACCGCGTCAAGGTCACCTGGGGCTCGGACGACATGGGCTTCCGCACCGGCCTGCTGATCAGCCCGGCCGACACGCGGGAGTTCATCCTGCCTGGCCACAAGCTGATGGCCCAGATGTCGCACGACGCCGGCCGACCCTACCTGCTGCACGCCTGCGGCAACCTGTCGGACATCATCGACGACCTGGTCACCGACGTGAAGACCGACGGCAAGCACAGCTTCGAGGACACCATCGAGGACGTCCGCGACGCCAAGAAGACCTATGGCCGGCGGATGGCACTGCTGGGCGGCATCGACCTGGACTTCCTCTGCCGGGCCGATCAGCCCGCCGTCCGCAAGCGCGTCCGCGAGACCCTCGACGTCTGCCTGCCCGGCGGGGGCTACTGCCTGGGCACCGGCAACAGCGTGGCCAACTACGTCCCGCTGGACAACTACCTGGCCATGGTCGACGAGGGCCGCCTCTACGTGCCGTAACGGCGGCCCCGCTGGCCACTACGTGCGAGTCAACCAATTAACCAGTTAACCCATTAACCCCTATCGGGCACCGTCATGGCCAAGTACACGATCGGACTGGACTACGGAACCAACAGCGTTCGGGCCCTGGTGGTCGACGTCGCCAATGGCCGCGAGGTCGGCTCGGCCGTGTGGGGCTACGCCCACGGCACCGAGGGGGTCATCCTTTCCTCGGCCGACCCGAACCTCGCCCGCCAGCACCCGGGTGACTACCTCCAGGGCGCCACGATCACCATCCGCGAAGCCCTCGCCCAAGTCGCCAAGAAGCTGAAACACTTCTCGCCGGCCGACGTGATCGGCATCGGCGTGGACACCACCGGCTCGACGCCCATGCCGGTCGATTCGGCCGGCAGGCCGCTGGCGCTGGACCCCCGCTTCGCCGAGAACCCCGCCGCGATGGCCTGGCTGTGGAAGGACCACACCAGCACCGCCGAGGCCGCCGAGATCACCGCCCTGGCCCAGCGGATTCGCCCGCACTACCTGGGCAAGTGCGGTGGCACCTACTCGTCGGAGTGGTTCTTCAGCAAGATCCTGCACTGCCGCCGGACGAGCCCGGACGTCTTCGCCGCCGCCCACCTGTGGGTCGAGATCGCCGACTGGATCCCCGCCGTGCTCACCGGCACGGAGCACCCGGACCGGCTGACCATCGGCGTCTGCCCGGCCGGGCACAAGGCGATGTACAGCGACGACTGGGGCGGCTACCCCGACGCGGACTTCTGGGCACACCTCGACCCGGCGATGGCCGAGCTGCGCGGGCGCCTCAAGGGCTCAGCCTGCAGCGTCGATCGGGCGGCCGGCGGGCTCACGCAGAGCTGGGCCGACCGCACGGGCCTGCAGGCCGGCATCCCGGTGGCGGCTGGGGCCTTTGACGCCCACCTCGGCGCCGTCGGGGCCGGCATCGAGCCGGGCACGCTGGTCAAGATCATCGGCACGAGCACCTGCGACGTGGCCGTCTGGCCCCTCGAGCAGCACCTGCCCGACATCCCGGGCCTGTGCGGCATCGTCCGCGGCAGCGTCCTGCCGGGCATGTTCGGCCTGGAGGCAGGCCAGTCCGCCGTCGGCGACATCTTCAACTGGTTCGTCAACTACATCCGCCCCGGCGGCAAGACGGCCGGCTCGCATAAGAGTTTGACCGCCGGCGCCGCCAGGCTCAAGCCCGGCGCCTCGGGCCTGCTGGCGCTGGACTGGAACAACGGCAACCGCACCGTCCTGGTCGACCAGCGGCTCACCGGGTTGCTGCTGGGCCAGACGCTCTACACCACGCCGGCCGAGATCTACCGCGCCCTGATCGAGGCGACCGCCTTCGGGGCCCTGACGATCATCAACCGCTTCGAGGAGTTCGGCGTCAAGATCGACCGCGTGGTCAACTGCGGCGGCATTGCCGAGAAGAACCCGCTGGTCATGCAGATCTACGCCGACGTCACGGGCCGACCGATGTACGTCAGCCGATCCGCCCAGACCTGCGCCCTCGGCTCGGCCGTCGCCGGGGCCGTGGTGGCCGGCGCCGCCAACGGTGGCTACGACAGCTTCGCCGACGCCCAGGCCAAGATGACCGGCCTGAAGAAGAAAGTCTTCGAGCCCGACCCCGCGGCCCACGCGGTGTACAAGGACCTCTACTACCTCTACCGCCAGCTGCACGACTGCTTCGGCACGACCACCTGGAAGGGCGACTGCTCCAACGTCATGAAGGACCTGCTCGCCATCCGCGCCAAGGCCCGGGCATAGGCCCGTAGGCCGGGTCGAGCGCCAGCGAGGCCCGGCAGCGACGGCGGAACACTGAACATGGGCCACAGAGGACACAGAGGGCACAGAGAAAGACGCAGAGGGATTCAGAGTTAGTAGGGCGGGCACCGCCCGCCGTCGATGGAGACAGGCCCGTAGGCTGGGGCGCAGCCCCACCTTCGAACTCAGTGGCCAGGTGCCGTGGCTGCGGTGTCTGCAGCCACGTCGGTGGGCGCTGTTGCCCTGGCCCGCGCGGGAGTGCATCCGCACGGCCCGCCTCGATGCCCACGGATGGCAATCCGTGGGCTTGGAAAGGCGACCCGATGGCGAGGATTCGCCTGGTAGCTTGCGGTCGTGGGTCTTCTCGAAAATCTGCAATCAACAATCAAAAAAGGAAACCATGAACCGCGCGATCCTCACCGGTGCAGGCACGTTCGTCATTGACGAGGCCCCCGTTCCAACCCCCGGGCCCGGGGAGATTCGGCTGCGCGTGGGGGCTGTGGGCATCTGCGGGTCGGACCTGCACATGTTCAGCGAGGGGCAGATCGGCGGGATCCGCATCGAGGACGCCGAGGCCCCCTTCGTGCCGGGCCATGAGGCGATGGGCACCGTCGACGCGGTGGGCCCGGGCGTGGACGGCTCGCTGCTGGGCCGGCGGGTGGCGGTCGAGCCGGCCATCAATTGCGGGCGGTGCGCGTGGTGCCTGCGGGGCGAGCCGAACGTCTGCCCGCACCACAGCTTCCTGGGCCTGCCGCCGCAGGACGGGGCCCTGCAGGAGTTCATGGTCCACCCGGCGAGGCTGGTGCTGCCGGTGCCCGACGCGCTGAGCGACGACGAGGCCGTCCTTCTCGAGCCGCTGGCCGTCGCCGTGCACGCCCTGGACCGGGCGGGCTATCGCCCCGGCGAGCCGGCCATCGTGCTGGGGGCCGGGCCGATCGGCCTGAGCATCCTGCTGGTGCTGGCCGACGCGGGCTGCCCGGAGATCGTTGTTACGGATAAGCTCGACTACCGCCTGGACCTGGCCCGGCAGCTCGGGGCGACGGTCACACTGAACCCCCTGCGCGACGACGTCGTGTCGGCCGTCGAACGGCAGATGCCCGACGGCTGCCCGTTCGTCTTCGAGGCCGCCGGCGACGAGCAGACCTTCGCGCAGATGGTCGAGGTCGCCGGCCCTGGCGGGCGCATCGCGGTGGTCGGCATTCCCGCCGAGGATCGGCTGAGCTTCCGGCACTCGCTGGCCCGCCGAAAGGGCCTCAGCGTGCAGATGGTCCGCCGCTCGAACCTGACCACCGAGCGGGCCTTGGCCTGGCGGCTCGCGCGCGACCTGCCCCTGGGCCGACTGGCCACGCACCACTGGCCGCTGGCGCAGGCCCAGCAGGCCATGCGCACCGCCGCCGACTACGCCGACGGCGTCGTCAAGGGCATGATTCGGCCGTAGGGCCAAAGGTGGGGCTGCGCCCCAGCCTACGGGCGGCGGCCGGCCCCTGTAGGCTGGGGCGCAGCCCCACCTTCTCGGGTGGGACGGAAGGGAGCCTCCCTGCTGGACGCACTCAAGGAAACAGTCTGCCGGGCGAACCTCGAACTGGTGGCCAAGGGGCTGGTGATCCAGACCTGGGGCAACGTCAGCGGGGTCGACGCCGAGCGGCGGCACATGGTGATCAAGCCCTCCGGCGTGCCGTATGCGGGCATGGGGCCCGAGCACATGGTCGTCGTGTCGCTGGAGACGGGCGCGGTCGTCGAGGGCGAGCTTCGGCCCAGCTCCGACACGCCGACGCACCGGGAGCTCTACCGGGCGTTCGAGGGCATCGGCGGCATCGTCCACACGCACAGCCTGGCCGCGACGGCCTGGGCACAGGCGGGGCGCGAGATCCCCGCGCTGGGCACCACGCACGCGGATTACTTCCCGGGCCCCGTGCCGTGCACCCGGCCGCTGAGCGACGCGGAGATCGAGGGCGACTACGAGATCAACACGGGCCGGGTGATCGTCGAGCGGTTCGCCGGCGTCAACCCGCTGCACTTCCCGGCCGTGCTGGTCGCCAGCCACGGGCCCTTCGCCTGGGGCCGTGACGCCGACGCCGCCGTCTTCCACGCCCACATCGTGGAGGCCCTGGCCGAGCTGGCCAGCCGAACGCTCGCCATCAACGCCCACGCCCCCGAGCCGTCGCGCGTGCTGCTGGACAAGCACTTCCAGCGCAAGCACGGCCCCGGGGCGTACTACGGGCAGAAGTAGGGCGGGCACGGCCCGCCGCGAGCTCCCCGGCGCCCTCGGCGGCGGGCCATGCCCGCCCTACGCAGGCGCCGAGCCTGGCGGCGCTCGAAGAGAGCCTACTTCCGCTCCAGCAGGTACCACATCGTTCCGTGTTCGGGCGAGAGGTCCACGCGGAGGTGTTCGCCGTCGCGGGTGAGGGGCACCTCGTGGGTCGCCAGGCCGTCGGGGCCCAGGGCGTGGCAGGTCCACTTGCCGTCGAGGTGCGGCAGCGTGACCGACCCGCGGACGGCCTCGATGCGCACGGGCGGCTGGCCCCAGTCGGTGCCGACGGTCTGGCGGTTCTCGCGGAAGCCCATGTTCACGTTCTCGCAGCGCCCGCTGGCGGCGATGAGGATGCGGTCGGGCGTGCCCGAGTCGCCCCCGCGCAGCGGCGTCACCGTCAGGGCCACGAAGGCCGGCTCGGGGATGTCCACCTCCCACGCACCCTCGTTGAACGTCCCCTGGCCCGTCAGGACGAGATTCCGACCGTCGGCGGCGACGAAGGTAGCATGGCCAGTCTCGTGACGCGTCCAGCTGGCGTAACTGGTGGGGCCTTTGCTCCCGCCGAAGATCATCGGGCCGTCGGTGGCCGGGGCCCCGAAGGAGGTGTACATCCGCCTCTGGAGCAACTCCGGCCACGTCAGGCCGTGCCGGTCGGCCAGGGCGTCGAAGATGCCCAGGCCGTGCAGAAGGTGGTGCCGGGCCAGGCCGTCCAGCACGGCCGGGCCCTCGCTGGCGTCCGCGTCGGTCAGCGGGTGGGCCCACGCGGACCGCCGCTCGGACGAAATCCCCCCGTCGCGGAAGATGGCCGCGCCGGCGCGGACGAAGCCCCATTTGGCGGGGTTGTCCTTGAGGTCGAAGAAGCTGCTCACCCGGTCGCCGGCCTCGGTGTCGGCGTTGGCGTAGGTGAACAGCCAGACGCCGTCCCAGTCCTGCAGGGCGGCGAAGGCGGCGATCATGGGGATGGCCTCGGCCTGGTAGTCGTTGGGGGCGGGGTGGTTGTACTCGCTGACGGTGTAGGGCTTGCCCGCCAGCCGCTCGGGGGCCAGGCGCAGGAACGTCGCCCGCTCGGGGTGGTCGGTCATGGCCTCGCGGCGGATGAGCCAGTTGTTCGGGTCCCAGGGCTTGCCGGGGAAACGGGGGTGGCTCCAGTAGGCATGGCCGTCGATGTAGTCCATGCCGCCCTGGCCGTAAAGTCCTAGAGGCCCGTAGACGGCCGAGCCGGTGATCAAGGCGCCGCAGCCCAGCTCGTCGCGCAGGAAGCTCTTCATCCGATCGTAGTAGGCCCGCTCGGTGACGGCCTGGAAGGCTAAGCGGTCGCGCTGGCGCTGGGCCGTCTCGCCGGGGCCGAACAGCTCGACGCGCCCGGCCTCGAGCGACTCGTCCTCGCCCAGGCCCGCCCGCCCGCCGGGGCGCAGCGACACGCCGGCCAGTTCGACGGCGGCGGCGTCCATGCCCAGGGCCAGGCCCACGCGGGCGTTGGCCTCGTCGGCGTTGGCGGTGAAGCCCAGCCGAATCGTCCGCCAGGCCGGGCCGGCGTCGAGAGTCTCGCGGAGACCGAGGTTCCGCCAGGGCTCGCCGTGCTGGCCGATGCCGACCTGGATTGGCCGGGCCCGGTCCGCCCGCACGCGGAAGCTCAGCGTGTAGTACTGGCCGCCCCGCAACGCCAGGCCGCCCTGGATCAGTTGCACGTGCCAGCCCACCTCGCTGAGGCGGTCCAGCTCGACGCGGGCACCTCCGCCGGGCTGTGGGGCTAAGCGGGCCCGGGCATCGCCGCGCTGGCTGAGCGTCCAGGGGCTCTCGGGGCCCAGCGGCCGGCGGAAGTCGCCGTCGATCACAATCTCCGCACCCAGCGGGTCGGCCCCGTCGGCCCAGGCCGCTCGCAGGGCGTCGATCGAGCCGTACCGCTCGCGCAGCCAGGCCGCGTAGAGCCGTTCGAGAAGCTCCAAGTAGGGCCCGGGCAGCATGTCCGGGCTCTGCGGCACCCAGGGGGCGAAGAAGCTGTCCTCGTTGCTGATTTCGACGAAGGCGATGGCCGAGTCGTCGGCGTAGCGGGTGCCGCCGCGGTAGGGGTTACGGTGGCCCAGGAGCATGCGGGCGTAGCGCTGCTGGGCGGAGATCAGGGCCGGGTGGAACAGGTCGACGACCTTGTCGTACTTGGGCAGCTGGTCGGCCTGGGGCAGGCCCAGCACCTCGCTGTGCTTGCGCGAGACGTGCAGGTTGATATTCGCGTAGATGCCCCGCCGCGCGAGTTGGTCCATGAGGTAGTCCAGCCGGTCGAGTGCCTCGGCCGAGAGCCGCCGGCGGTCCTTCGGGTCCCAGATGCCGCGCGGGAAGGCGTGGCAGTCCATGTGGTGGAAGCGGACGCTGTTGACCCCCGCCGCCGCCAGCCGGGCCGCCAGACGCTCGGCCTGCTCGTGCGTGGGGAAGCAGGCCCCGAAGCACAGGTTCACGCCCCAGACGCGGAAGCGCTCCCGGCCAACCCGCAGATGGGCGGGCGGGCCCGCGTCGATCTGCACCCGCGGCCCGTCCGGCGCGATGGCCCCGGCCTCCGGAGCCGTCAGGACTGACTCGGGCGAGACCTCCATCGGAATGACGAAGGGCACGAAGGCGTCCTCCCCCCCCGGCGCCGCAGCCAACAGAGCCGCGATCAGCATCTGCACGAGCGATTCCAGCAGCATGGCATGGCCTCCTGACGGGCGTGAATGGCCCGGCCTCGACGCTGGAGCAGTAGAGCAGTAGATCAGGAGACCGCAGGTGAGCGGGGCCCGGATTCAGGGGCGTTGGGCCACGTTCCGGGCTTGTTCTGCTCTCCTGTTCTCCTGCTCCACAGCTCACCTGCTCTAGCAGCCCGTTTTTCAACGGGCTGCTGACAGTGGGCCCATTGTACCGGCCCGGCCGACGCGGTGCACGCGCGGCCCGGCGGGGGCAAAAAGCGGCCCCTCGGCCCGGTACAACCTTGTATCGGCAGGATAAACCTGTTAGCCATGGGCGCACCGCCCCGGTCGGCGCGAGGGTCGCGGCGACGGTGGGGCGTTGGGTTTGGCCGGGGACAGATCGCCCCGGAGCACGGCGGGACCCGCGGCCTGGCCGCCCGTCCGCCATCCAGAGAGGGTTCACGCTATGCCGCTGAAGATCGCGTTCATCGGCGCGGGCAGCATCGGCTTCACCCGTCGCCTCCTGCGGGACGTCCTGACGGTGCCCGAGCTGCAGGACACGCAGTTCGCCTTCACGGACATCAACAAGCACAACCTCGACATGGTCGCCCAGCTCTGCCGGCGCGACATCGAGGCCAACGGCGTGGCGGCGACCGTCACCGCCACCACCGATCGCCGCCGGGCCGTCGAGGGCGCCGACTACGTGATCAACTGCGTCCGCGTGGGCGGCCTGGACGCGTTCAAGCTCGACATCGACATCCCGCTCAAGTACGGCGTCGACCAGTGCG
Organism: Phycisphaerae bacterium; assembly: GCA_041687295.1. GTDB lineage: Bacteria > Planctomycetota > Phycisphaerae > SM23-33 > FEN-1343 > JAWLCG01. Next base: position 18,438 of record JAWLCG010000043.1, read on the forward strand.
TCGGCGACACGCTGGGGCCGGGCGGCATCATGTACGGCCAGCGGACCATCGCGGCCGTGCTGGGCTTCTGCAAGGACATCCGCGAGCTGGCCAAGCCCGGCGTGCTGATGCTGAACTACTCCAACCCCAACGCCATGGTCACCTGGGCGGCCAACGAGTTCGGCGGCGTCAACACCGTCGGCCTGTGCCACGGCGTGCAGGGCGGCCACTGGCAGATCGCCGCCGCCCTGGGCCTGCCCAAGGACGAGGTCGACATCGTCTGCGCCGGCATCAACCACCAGACGTGGTACATCCAGGTCCGCCACAAGGGCCGGGACATGACCGGCAAGCTGCTGGAGGCCTTCGAGAAGAACGAGCACTTCCGCAAGACCGAGAAGGTCCGCATCGACGTGCTGCGCCGCTTCGGCTACTACAGCACCGAGTCCAACGGCCACCTCAGCGAGTACGTGCCGTGGTACCGCAAGCGCCCGCGCGAGATCAAGAGCTGGATCGACATGAGCAGTTGGATCAACGGCGAGACCGGCGGCTACCTCCGCGTGTGCACCGAGGGGCGCAACTGGTTCGAGACCGACTTCCCCAACTGGCTCAAGGAACAGCCGCCCAAGTTCGAGCCCAAGCTCCGCTCGCACGAGCACGGCTCGTTCATCATCGAGGGCCTGGAGACGGGGCGGCCCTACCGGGGCCACTTCAACGTGGTCAACAAGGGCATCATCACCAACCTGCCCGACGGGTGCATCGTCGAGGTGCCGGGGTACGTGGACGGCAACGGCATGAACATCCCCGTCGTGGGCGACTTGCCGCTGGCCTGTGCAGCCACCTGCTCGGCGAGCGTGCGGGTGCAGGAGATGTCCGTCAAGGCGGCCGTCGCCGGCGACCTGACGCTGCTCAAGCAGGCCATGCTGCACGACCCGCTGACCGGGGCCGTCTGCAATCCGCCGGAGATCTGGCAGATGGTCGACGACATGCTCGTCGCCCAGGCCCAGTGGCTGCCCCAGTACAAGAAGGAAATCGCCGGGGCGAAGAAGCGCCTGGCCAGCGAGAAGCCCCTAGGCACCAAGAGCACCCTCGGCGCCGCCCGCAAGAAGACCAAGACCGTCGCCGAGATGAAGAAGGACAAGGCGCGGGCCCGCCGCCTCGCCGACGCCGCCGACAAGGCCAGCGAGGGCAAGGGCGGCAACGCAAAGGTCAAGAAGGCGCGTAAGCCCGCCAAGGCCTGATCCGCGCCAGCCGAACGTCTTCTCGTGCGGCGGGTCCTCGTAGCTGAGGGCCCGCCGCACTCGTTTGCGCGTCGGCGGACGGGTCCGATGGGCTCCGGGGCACTGAAGGTGGGGCTCCGCTGGCGCTGCGCCCCAGCCTACGGACCGATCGGCTTCGTGGGCTGGGGCGCAGCCCCACCGTCCGGGCTCAATCCGTCAGGCC
>JAWLCG010000044.1:0-19767 GCA_041687295.1 Phycisphaerae bacterium
CCCGTGGCCGGCTTGGAGGGCAAGGCCCTGGCCGAGAACCTCCTGCACGGCCCGACGGAGCAATGCAGCTACGTCGGCATCCCCACGGCCGTCTACACAGTGCCGGCCCTGGCGGCCGTCGGCATCACCGAGCCGCAGGCCCGCCAGCGCGGCCTGGAGTACACCGTCCGCCAGGGCCGACTCACCGACCGCAAGATCCTCCGCGAACTCTGCGTCGACCACGCCGGCTACAAGGTCCTGCTCGAGAAGCCCGGCGGGCGGATCCTGGGCGCCGGCGTGCTGGGCCCAGCCGCCGAGGAGGTCATCAACCTTTTCGCCCTGGCCATCCGTCTGGACATCCCCGCCCAGCGCCTGCTCGACGGGCTCTACGCCTACCCCACCCAGAGCTACAACCTCCGCGCCATGCTCACCTAGCAGCCCGTTGAGAGACGGACTGCTCGAGCGTCTTGCGGTTGCGCCTGTGGGTCCCCAAGCGCCTCCGGCCCAAGCCCACGGAATGCCTTCCGTGGGCATCGTGGCCGGGCCGTTGATCTCGAGGCACCCGGACGGCTTTTCTCTCTCGGAGACGCGATGGACTCGGCCGCCCCTGACCGGGCGACAGGAGATGTGTAGATATCACAGGATGGCCATCCGTGGGCATCGGGGCGCAAGACGCCCCAGCCGGTCCCGCGCCCGGCGGCCCTGCCGCAGCGTCAGGCCTTCACGAATCCTGCGCCCGGGGCAGGACAATTGCCCCCCACCGCACTGCGAGCAGGTCGCAGCGAGCAAATCAGTGGCGTGCCGATAACGCCCGGAGCCGGCGGGGCCTAGAATCAAACTGGGGACAAAAGCCCCAGGGGGTACGACGCTTGGCAACGCAGGACTTGAGGGGGGCCGCGTAGGCCGCCCGGGCGTGAGGCCCTCAGTGCACAAGCCCAAGGAGTGAATCCAATGCAACGAATCCACACACGCCATATTGGCCTCAGTGTGGCGCTGCTGGCCTTGCTGGTCGCAGGCGTAAGCTTCGCCCAGCAGCAGACCCAGCAGCCCGGAACCACCGGACAGCAACCCGGCTGGACGCAGCAGCCGTCGCAGCAGCCCGGCCAACAGCCGGACATGCAGCAGCCGGCCCAGGCCCAGGCGACCAACCTGATGAAGGCCGGCGAGCTGACCGGCATGGACGTCCAGACGCCCGCCGGCGAGAAGCTCGGCGAGGTCAAGGACGTCGTGCTCAACAAGGACCTGACTGAGATCAGCTACGTCGCGATGGCCTACGGCGGGTTCCTGGGCGTCGGCGACAAGTACTTCGCCGTGCCCTTCTCCGCCCTGGAGGTCCAGGCGGGCCAGCAGAAGGCCCTGGTGCTCGACATCGAGCGCCAGCAGCTCGAGCAGGCCAAGGGCTTCGACCAGGACAACTGGCCCAGCGAGCCGGACTTCGAGCTCTTCGGCGGGCGCGAGCAGGCCCGCGGCCAGCAGGCCCAGCCCAGCGACTCGCAGGACGAGTCGCAGGTCTTCGGCTATGAGCCGGCTGAGGAAGAGCCGGCCCAGCAGGCCCAGCCCGGCCCGCAGCAGCCCGGCCAGCGGATGGAGACTCCGTCGATCGACCGGCAGAGCCCCGCGACCGAGCAGCCCGGCCAGAGCGACTCGGCCCAGCCGCAAGGCATGAATCAGCCGCAGGACGATCTGTTCGGCTACACGCAGCCCGAGCAGGACGGGGCCCTGCAGGACTCGCCCGATGCGGCCCAGCCGCAGGAGCAGTCCAGCCCGCTGGAGGACCTGCGTCAGCAGCGTCAGCAGGACGCCCAGGGCCAGGACCGCGACCCGCTGTTCGGCCAGCAGGGCCAGGCGCCCCAGGCCGACGACTCGCAGGTCTATGGCTACGCCGAGGAGGACCAGGACGCCCTCCGCGAGCGGATGAGCCAGGCCCAGCCGCAGGATCAGCAGAGCCAGATCTGGGCCAGCAAGCTCAGCAGCCTGATCGGCCTGAGCGTGCAGGGCCGTGACGGGGCGGACCTCGGGGAGATCGAGAATCTCGTCGTGGACAGCCGGCAGGGCAACATCGTCTACGCGATCGTCAGCTACGGCGGCGTGCTGGGCGTGGGCAGCAAGATGGCTGTGGTGCCCTGGACGGCCGTGAGCATCCGCCCGGCCGATGAGGTCGCCTCCATCGACGCCGATCAGCAGGCCCTGGAGCAGACCGCGTACGAGTCGGGCCAGGAGCCGGACTGGTCGAGCGAGCAGTTCGCCCAGTCGGTCAACCAGGCCTTCGGCGAGTCGCCCGACGCGGGGGTCTACGGCTACGAGTCGCCCGAGCCGCGGATCGACCGCAGCGGGCAGAGCCAGCCGCGGCAGAACTCGACCGACATCTGGAAGCCGGACAGCCAGTACAACCAGCTGTTCGAAGCCGCCACTGTCAAGACCATGCGGGGCACCATCGAGACGGTCGGCACCTTCCGGCCGGAGAAGGGCGCCCTGGACGGCCTGCGTCTGCGGGTGCAGACCGAGGACGGCCAGACGATGACCGTCTACGCCGGCCCGGCCATCTACGCCGTGCAGAACAGCATCGGCTTCAAGAGCGGCGAGCAGGTGACCATCAAGGGGGCCCCGGCCACGGTGAACAACCGCTCGGTCGTGATCGCCCAGTCGATCCAGAAGGGCGAGCAGACCCTCACGCTCCGCAACGAGCAGGGCCAGCCCGCCTGGAAGGTCGAGGACCTTGGGGCCCAGAGCGAGTCCGAGAGCCCGGCGATGCACCAGCAGCATCAGCAGCACCAGCAGCATCAGCAGCCCGGGCAGCAGCAGGACTCGATGGACATGGGGCAGTAGCGAAGGCGTCTGGACCCGCCGGTGAGTGACCGGCGGCGATCTGTGCCGGCCCGGTCGGCGCCGCATGGAAGTGCGCGGCGCAGGCCGGGCCGCTTGTTCTACCGGCCTGGCCCGATCGCCGGACCGCCACTATAATGACTGCAGGGCAGCAGTACACGCTTCGGGGGACGGAGAAGGGGGTTAACGCTATGCCGTATTTGCCGCTCGAGAGCGAGCCGCTGTTCGTACCCGGCCGGCTGTGCCTGTTCGGCGAGCACAGTGACTGGGCGTCGGAACATGGACTGCACGAGGGGGCCTGCCTGGTGATCGGCACCGACCAGGGCCTCTCGGCCGTCGCCCGGCCGGCCCAGGATTTCGTCGTCAACAGCCTGGTGCCCGACCGTCTGGGCCGGCCCAGCGGGCGCCGGCGGGAGATGCGCTGCGCGTGGGACGCCCGCACACTGCTCGAGGCCGCCCGCGACCGCGACGAGTTCTTCCGCTACTGCGCCGGCGTCGCCTGCGAGGTCCGCAACACCTACGGCGTGGGCGGGCTGGAGCTTCGCATCCGGGCCATGGACCTGCCGCTGCGCAAGGGCGTGTCCAGCTCGGCGGCCGTGTGCATCCTGGTCGCCCAGGCCTTCGACCGGGTCTACCGCCTGGGCCTGTCGCGCCGCCAGATGATGGAGCTGGCCTACCGCGGCGAGCGATGCACCGGCAGCCAGTGCGGGCGGATGGACCAGGCGTGCGTCTACGGCAAAACGCCGGTGATGCTCCACTTCCGCCACGCCGACGAGCTCCACGTCGAGCCGATGGACACGCGGGGCGAGCTGTTCCTGTTCTTCGTGGACCTCGCCGGCGAGAAGGACACCGTCCGCATCCTGCACGACCTGCAGGCCGCCTACCGCGCCAGCCGAAACCTCCAGCGGGCCCTGGGCGAGGAGAACCTCCGCCTGGTGGCCCGGGCCCGCGAGGCCCTGCGGCTGGGCCAGGCTGAGACGCTCGGCGCCCTGATGACCGAGGCCCAGGCGCTCTTCGACGCCCACGTCGCGCCGCACAGCCCCGAGCAGCTGGCCAGTCCCCGGCTGCACGCGGTGCTGGACTGCCCGGCCCTGCGCGAGCACGTGCTGGGCGGCAAGGGCGTGGGCAGCCAGGGCGACGGCACGGCCCAGTTCGTCGCCCGCAGTGAGGCCGACCGACAGGCCGCCATCGAGGCCCTGCTGACCCGCTTCCCGGACATGCGGGCCTTCCCGCTGACCATCGTGCCCCAGTCCGCGGCTGCGCCGGAACGGCCCATCCATGCCCTGCCGCACCCGCCGTCCCTCTGGACCCCGCGACGGCTCTCCCAACGGTAGAGCCGTTGCCCGGCGGACCCGGCGGACCCGGCGGGGTCGTTATCCGCGAAGGTGGGGCTCCGCTCCGCTGCGCCCCAGCCTACGGCGCGGACCGTCTTCGTAGGCTGGGGCGCAGCGTCAGCGGAGCCCCACCTTTGCCCGGCGGTTACGGGCGGGTCAGGGCGCCGGCGGCGTTCTGCTGGCGGCGGTCCTGGCCGGCGAAGTCGCGGAACTGAGGCCCGTCGAACTGCCAGGCGTACAGCTCCCCGATCGTCGTGCGGGCATCGGCCAATGTGCCGCGGGCGACGCGGAGGAAGTCCAGCGTCACCGCCAGCTCATCGCCGACGCGGAAGTCGCCCTCGTTGGCCAGGCTGCCGGTGGGCATCGTGCCGGTGGTCTCGGTGGCGACCCGCTGGCCGTCGACATACAGCACGGCCTGGCCCTGGCGATCGACCTCGGCGACCAGGTGGTGCCACTGCCCGTCGGCGACGTTCGCCTGTCCGACCACTTCCAGCACGGCGCCCTCATCGGCCAGCTTCAGCACGGGCTGGCCGGCGGAGATCGCCAACTGGTAGCCCGGCTCGCCGCGGGTGCCGGTGTGCTTGCTCACCAGCGTGCCGTCGGCGTCGGCGGTCAGGAAGTAGGCCTCGATGAGGAAATTGCCCTCGCCGATGTCCACCGTGCGGTGGGGCCCCTCGTCGCGGGCGGGCTCGGTGCCCCACTCGGGCCGAACGTCGGCCCGGCCCTCGGCGGTCTTGTTGGCGTACTCGCCGTCGGGCGAGAGGTAGACGATCACGGAGTAGTGGTCCAGGCCCTCCTTGGGCTCCGGGGTGAAGCGGAAGCGGTAGGTGTTCGCCTGGCCAGCCACCGGCTGGGGGTTGCCGCCCCAGACGTTGAAGCCGCCCCAGCCCTCCGGCTTGAGCCAGTGCACGTGCACCGTGGGCCGCTGGTTGGCCGGCGGGTTGGTCAGGCGGACGAGGACCTCCATCGGCTCGCCGGGCTTGACGGTGCGGGGCAGCTCGGCGGTGCCGAAGCCCAAGTCGACCGTCTGGTTGCCCGTGGCGGGGCCGGCCTGGCCGTCGGCGGGTTCGCGGGCCGGCAGCGAGGCGTGCTCCAGGACGAGGTACTGCCCCTGCCCGTCCAGCCGCAGGGCCGTGCCGTCGGACCAGTCCTCCAGGTCGCCGGCCACGAAGTCCTCGGCCGACACGTTCACCGCCCGCAGGGGGTAGCGCGGCGTGTCCTTGTAGCGGTCCCGGCCCATGTAGGCAGGGGTCATGTACCAGTGCTCGTCGATGACTCGCGCGGGGTCCTCGTTGTTGCGGATGAAGTTCCACTCGCCCACCACGCCGGCCAGGGCCCAGGGCACGAAGACGCGCACGCCGTGCTGCAGGGCCACGCTGCCGGGGGCCGGGCGGAAGTCGCCGTTGGCCGGGTCGCGCAGCGGGGGCTGCTCGGCGACGACGCCCAGGTCGCTCGCCTGGACCTTTCGCCGCTCGAGGGCGGCCTGCATCTGGTCGAAGGTCTGATAGGCCAGGCCATCGGCCTCGAAGACGCCGACGGGCTCGGCGATGTCGTACAGGACGTTGTCGGTGAAGGCGACGGTGGCCAAGTCGAACCCGTCGCCCTGGCTGAAGTGCTCGGCGTTGGGGTCGCGGACGCCCTTGACGTCGGCCTGGCGGAAGGTCAGGCCCGTGGCGTCGACGATGACGTTGCCGAGGTAGCGGTAGCGCCCGGCGTCGGGGGCCTGCTGGCGGGTGACCTCGTGGAAGCGGAAGAAGGTGTTGTGGAAGAAGGTGTTCTCGAAGCTGAAGATGTTCTGCAGGGCCGTCGCGTTGGCGTCCTTGCCGCCGGGCTCGTTGTTGAGGCCCTGGGCGATGTTGTTGAACAGGTAGTTCTTGAAGGCCCCGTCGTGGTAGTAGGCGTGGCCGAAGGCGGGCACGCGGTTCTTGTTGCCCTGGGCGTGGATCCAGTTCTTGAAGCCGCGCGGGTTGATCACGAGGTTGTCGTAGACGTAGAAGGGCCCGCCCTGCCAGGTCTCGATGCCGCCCCAGTCGTTGCTCTTGAGCAGGACGTCCTCGATGCGGTTGTGGTGGACCAGGTGGCGGCTGAAGGGCCGATCCACGCCGGCCGCCCCGCTGGGCTTGCCGCCGGAGACCGAGATGCCCCAGCCCGCGATGCGGTGCAGGAAGTTGCCCGCCACATGCGTCGTGGTGGGATAGCTCAGGCTGATGGCGTGGCCGTGCTCGCCGCTGAGGTTCCGCCAGCCGATGCGGTACAGGCGGTTGCGCAGCACGTCGACGTGGTCGATCCGCCCGTGGGCCGCGGGGTCTTTGCCGAAGCTCGCGCCGATGCCGATCGCCCCGCTGTCGGTCTCGCTCATGAGGTTGTCGGTGATGCGGATCGTGCCGATCGCCTGGCCGGCGTGGGCCGAGTTGATCCGCACGGGCATGTTCACGTGCTCGAAGCGGCAGTGGTCGATCCCGATGCCGTCCCCGCCGCCCTGGAGCCTCACCACCGCGGCCCGCAGGTCCGGGTGGGCCCAGGCGGGGCTGTCGTAGTCCCACCAGATGTTGGTGAAGCGGAACGCCAGGCCGCTGAGCACCACGTGGTGCAGTTGCCCGGCGTCGAGGATGTTGTAGTGCCGCCCCGCCTCCAGCGTCGCCGCCGTCGGGTCGGCGTCGTCGGGCAGGCGGACGTAGATCCGCGCCCGGCCCTCACCGAGCTTCTCGACCCAGAACTCGCCGGGCTCGTCGAGCATCCAGGCCTTGTTCTCGAGGTAGTAGCGGTTGCCGGTGATGATCCTCTCGCTGCGCTCCCACGTCCAGGGCCCGCGGAAGGCGACGCCCTTCTTCTGCGGGTCGAACGCCTCCACCCGCGCCGGGTAGGGGCTGCCCATGACGATGCCCCACTCGGTCCAGACAGTGGCGCCCTCGTAGTCCTTGGCCGGGCGGGTGAGGTTCTTCGTGTCGATGCCGAGGTGGCGCTCCCGGCCGTCGACCTGGATGACGTTGACGTCCTTCCACCACTCGGGCTGCTCCCAGGTGGGCCACTCGCTCATCGGGTCGTTGGGGTCGCTCTCGGTCCAGTTCGGGTCGCGCGCCAGGTTCAGCCGCGTGACGGCCCCGTCGGCGCCGATCCGCCACAGCGTGCGGGGCAGGAAGTCGACCTCGGCCGACCAGACGCGGTCGCGCTGGGGCATGTCCGCGTGCCCGCCGCGCTGCCAGCCGGTGACGGTCTCGGAGCCGTAGATGGTCGCCAGGCCCTCGCCCCAGCTGGGGTCGCTGGTCAGGCGGATGGGCTGCTCCGCCGTGCCGCGGTCCGCGCCGGGGCGCAGGACGCCGCGGTAGATCACGCCGCGCTTGAAGACATACGTCGCCGGCCCGGAGGCCTGCTTGGCCTGGCCGGTGGCGTTGGGGTCCCAGGGGTGGTGCTTCCAGGGCTGCTCGCGCGTGCCGGGGTTGGCGTCGTCGCCGCCCTCGAAGTCGATGTAGTAGACGGTCTGGCCCGGCTGGTAGACGAACGGCTCGGCCGTCCACTGCAGCTCGCCCGGCTCGAGCACGCGGGCATGGCTCTGCTGCCAGGGGTACGACTGGGCCAAGACGGGCACCGTCAGGGCCGTTACCGCCACCAGGGCCACGCCGACGGCCAACCAGTTCCTCGCGATCATCACGGTTCTCTCCCTTTGCCTGCGCTGTGAGGTCCTCATGCAACCCGTACAGGTGTAACCCGCCCGCGCGGGCGGAGGTGTCGAGCAAAAGCCCGCAGGCCGACCGCTGGGGGTGTCCGCAAAGACCCCGGGCATGCCCGGGGCTCTGCCCCGGACCCCGGGATTTTGCGCATTGGGGCCCACCGGCAGAGGATCCGAGCCGTCGGCCCCCCGGACCGGCCGGCAGGGGGGCGTGAGCCTATCCCATGCTGGTGGCCCCAAAGCGATAAATCCCAAGGGTGTGGGGGCAGAGCCCCCGCGCTGTTTCCTCTGGACCACCGGGCCGCGGTACGGGTTCAGCGGCGCCTGGCGCCATCGACGGCGGGCCAGGGCCCGCCCTACGGCAGAGCCCATCTTCGTCTTCGCCGCCGGGCCTCGCTGCGCTCGACCCGGCCTACAGCTTACGCCTACGGCTTGACCCAGGTGTTCTGGGCGGCGGCCTGGTAGAGGGCCTCCATGACGGCCGATCGGTAGGCGGCCTCGCGGGCGGTGACCAGCGGCAGGCCGGCCTGGCCGGTGACGGCGTCGAGGAACAGGTCGAACGCGTGAGGCCTCGCCGGCGGCAGGTCGGTCCAGGGGCTCTTGCCGTCGGCGCCGTCGACGTGCTGGGACTGGAAGAAGAACTGCCCGCCGGCGCTCCAGGCGTGGCCCTCGGTGCCGCAGACCTCCAGCGGGATCGGGTTGGCCACGTCGACCCAACTGCCCGTCAGCGTCGCCAGGACGCCGTCCTTGAACCGCAGCAGGCCCTCGCCCGTCTCGTCGCAGTCACCGTATCGGCCCGTGACGCTGCGAATGCTGGCCGTGCAGGCGTCCACCTCGCCCAGCCACCACAGCAGCAGGTCCAGTACGTGCGTGCCCAGGTCGCCGAAGGCCCCGCAGCCGGCGATGGCCGGGTCGGCCATCCAGCGCCAGTCCGTGTCGAACCAGCCGCCCAGCGAGCCGGAGTGGCAGTTGCACAGCCGAAGCCGCGTCAGCTGCCCGAACGCCCCCGCCTGCACCTGCTGGCGGATGAACTGCGTCACCGGCTCGCCCCGCCGGAAGTAGCCGGTCTGGAAGAGCACGCCGGCCTGCTCGATGGCCTCGGCCATGCGGTTGGCGTCGGCGGCGCCCATGCCCAGGGGCTTCTCGACGAACAGGTGCTTGGCCGCCCCGGCCGCCGGCGTGACGAGCTCCTCGTGGCGGTTGGTCTCCGAGCAGACCACCACCGCCTCGATGGCCGGGTCGGACCAGATGGCCCCCAGCTCGGCCACCTGGGCGCCGAGCTGTTCGGCGCTCTTGGCGGCGCGGGCGGCGTCGTGGTCCCAGACGGACTTGACGGTCACGTCCTCGCGCGAGGCCATCTTCTTGACGAAATTCGGCGTGTGGATGTGGGCGGCGCCCACCAGGGCCAGCGTGGCCATTGGCGTTTCTCCTCTATGGGGGGTCTGGTGCAGGAGCGGACGTTGCCGCGTCCCGATCGTTGGTTTTTGATTGTAGATTTTCGAGCGATCGCCCTCTGCGGGCCCGGTCTTACCTCTTACCTTCTTGCGTCGTCTGTGCCTGCTCCGAAAATGGCAGGGCGGCCTGCGGTAGGGCACGTGGGTTCTCGCCGTAGCGCCAGCGGAGGCGAGGTTCCGCGTGCCGCGGTGACGGATCCCCCGTCGAATCGCCGGGCGCCCTCGCGGCACGCAGAACCGCTCCGCTACGCTCCGCGAACCTACGTGCCCTACGTGTCTAATGTGCAGAATCGCGATCTTCTGTAAAGACTTCTCCAACTCCACCACCAGAGAAACCGCCCGGGGCTCTGCCCCGGACCCCGGGATTTTGCGCATTGGGGCCCACCGGCAGAGGCTCCAAGCCGTCCGTCCTCGGGCCCGCCCTGCGGGTGGATCAGTACTCCCAGTGGCGGTCAACGACGTTGGTCAGGGGCTCATCGTGGACGAGGCGGTCGAGGTTGGTCAGGACGATCTCGGCGAGGCGCTCGTGGTGGTGCGGCGTGGAGCCCGAGCAGTGCGGCGAGATGATGACGTTGTCCATCGCCCACAGGGGGCTCTCGGGGGGCAAAGGCTCAGGACTGGTCACGTCCAGGCCCGCCCCGCCCAGCCGGCCCGCCTGCAGGGCGGCGATGAGGGCGTCCTGATCGATCGCGCTGCCCCGGCCGACGTTGTAGACGCAGGCGCCTTGCTTCATCCGCCCGATCCGCTCGGCGTCGAGGATGTGCTGCGTGTGGCGCGTGCCCGGCAGGGCCAGCACCACGTGGTCGCTCTCGGCCAGCAGCTCGTCCAGGCCCGCCGCGTCCCACAGGGCGTCGACGAAGTCGGGCCGATCCGTCAGCGTCCGCTTGACGGCCAGCACCCGCATGCCGAAGGCCTTGGCCCGCCGGGCCACCTCCGTGCCGATGTCGCCGAGGCCCACGATGCCGCAGGTGGCGCCGGAGATCTCGCCGCACCGCACGCCGCGGACCCACTCGCGCCGGTCGGCCTGGCGGACGAACAGTGGCACCCGGCGGACCAGGGCCAGCATCATCGCCATCACGTGCTCGGCGATGGGCACGCCAAAGACGCCGCTGGCGTTGGTCAGGACCACGTTTTCAGGCACGGCCTGGATGTAACGGTCGGCCCCCGCGCTGCCCAGCTGCAGCCAGCGGAGCCGCCGGGCCTTGGGCAGGTCCTCGACGGCCGGCCAGCCGATAATGATGTCGGCGGCGGGCAGGTGGGCGGCGTAGGCGTCGTCCTGCCGGCCCACGCGGTGGATCGTCAGGCCGGGCGCCACGGCCCGCATCCGCTCCAGGGCGGGCTCGGGCAGGTCGAACATGCAAAGCATCGTCAGGTCACGGCCATCGCTCACGGGGGGTCTCCTTTCAGAGTCGCGGTCAGTATGGCCCCAGCGGGCGGTCTTGGCAAGCCGTCGGCGACCGGTTTCACCCCTGGCCCGCGCTGGCCCCGCCCATCCGCCCCAGGCCGCACAGGCTGCACCCCAGGCTCGCGTCCGGGGCTTACGGGGACATCTTCGGGCAGTTTTGGGGCCACGAACCGGGGGGATTGGGGTATACTTCTGGTGGAGTTATCCCCTTATATTGCGTTTCTGCCTCGACGATGCCGAAGGAGGAGTTCTATGCTTCGGACACTCGCCGCTCTGCTGGTGATGGGCTGGCTGGTTTTCGCCCCGGCCCCGGCCCGCGCCGACTGGAAGGCCGAGGTCGGCTTCACCGCCCTGCGCCAGCGCATCAGCAACCTGCCCGACGGCAGCAGCCTGAACCTGCTGCAGGTCGAGGCGGGCTTCCTGGAGACCGACCACTACATGCCCGACACGGCCCTGGCCCAGTTCGACGGCATCGCCATTACTGACATCACCGGCGTCGGCCAGCCCAGCTGGCACGCCACCAACGTGGCCGCCTACTTCTATGGCCGAACCGCCAGCATGCTGCCCAACGTCCAGACCGCCGGGGTCTACCGCAGCACCGAGTACCTGCAGAACTCGCTGAAGTACCTCACCGCCTCGCTGACGCCGGGCTATGTCGGCCAGTACGACGTGATCAACCACTCCTGGATCCAGACCGGCGGCAGCTCGACGCTGGCGACGGCGGCGGCCAAGCTGGACTACCAGGTCCGCTACTCGAAGGTCGTGGTGGTCGCCGGCCTGAACAACGTCGAGCTCAGCAACGGCACCTGGACCGGCTTTGACGTGCCCAAGGTCTTCGGCCAGAGCTACAACGCCATCACCGTCGGCGTCAGCAGCGGCTACTCCAGCCACGGGCCCAGCCCGCTGGGCACGGCCAAGCCGGACCTGGTGGCCCCGATGGACAAGACCAGTTGGGCCGCCGCGGCCGTCAGCTCGGCGGCGGGCCTGCTGCGGGCCAACGCCGACGCCCGCGGCACCAGCGACCTGAGCGACCCCCGGCTGATCAAGGCCCAGCTGATGGCTGGCGCGACCAAGCTGGGCGAGCGGCCCGACGTGGTCGTCAGTTGGGACGGCACGACGGCGACGATCCCGGCCTGGCAGAAGGGCGCCGCCGGCTCGGCCGACGACGCGAGCGTCCCGCTGGACTACTACCAGGGCGCCGGCCAGCTCAACATCGAGAACGCCTGGGACATCATAGCCGCCGGCGCCCAGCCGGTCGGCGGCGTCGGCCTGCCCACCGGATGGGCCCTGCGCAGCGTCGCCGCCGGCGGCGCGGACCGCTACTTCTTCGACGTCCACAGCCCGGCCGAGAGCTTCTCGGCCCTGCTGAGCTGGTACGGCGACGCCCGCCGCATCGGCCAGAGCTGGACCGTCGACGTGGACAACCTGGACCTGCGCCTCTACGCCGTCGAGCCCGAGAGCCTCGCCCTGGGCGGCCTGCTGCAGGCGAGCCTCTCGAGCGTGGACAACGTCGAGCACCTCTGGCTGACGGGCCTGGCCCCGGGACGCTACGCCCTGGAGGTCGCCGGCGCCGGCCGGGAGGTCGAGTACGCCCTGGCCTGGCAGAGCCTGGGCGCCCTGCTGGCCGGCGACGCCGCCAACGACGGCGTCGTCGACGACCGCGACCTGAACGTCATCCTGGGCCACTGGGGGGCCGGGCCCTCGGCCGTCTGGAGCGACGGCGACCTCAACGCCGACGGCCTGGTCGACGACCGCGACCTGAGCGTCCTGCTGGGCCACTGGGGCGACAGCGCCGCCGCCGAGGCGGCCCTCGCCCGCGCTGCGGTCATCCCCGAGCCGGCCAGCCTGGCCCTGGCCGCCGCGGGTCTGCTGGGCCTGCGGCGTCGGCGGTAGCCATTTTTGCTGCAAGGGCCGCCGGCGCGGCGTATAATGCCCGGCCATGACAGACCTCCATCCGCGTATCGCCGTGTTCCCCGGCACGTTCGACCCGGTCACCAACGGCCACCTGGACGTCATCCAGCGGGGCCGGGGGCTATTCGACCAGCTCATCGTCGCCGTCGGGCACAACCCCGAGAAGCGCCACCTCTTCACCCAGGAGGAGCGCACGGCCATGATGCGCGAGCTGACGGCCGACATGGACAATGTCCGCGTCGAGCCCTTCACCGGCCTGACGGTCCATTACGCCCGCCAGGTCGGGGCCGCCGCCATCCTGCGCGGCATCCGCAACTCCAGCGATCTGCAGTTCGAGTTCCAGGTCGCCCTGACCAACCGCGTCGTCGCCGGCGTCGAAACGCTGTTCATCATGACCAGCGTGGACTTCGCCTTCACCTCCTCAAGCCTCATCAAGCAGGTCGCCAGCATGGGCGGCGACGTCTCGGCCCTGGTGCCCGCCATCGTCGTCGAGCGGATGCGCCGCAAACGCGCCCCCGCCGACTTGGCCGACGTGCACCTGGAAGAGACGGAGTGAGGGATTTTCGATCTTTGATCTTTGATCTGCGATTGAAGAGGCTGACGCCGAACCGACCCCCCCGCCCTTATTGAGCGTTTGCCCTTCGCACGCGGGTCCACGGCTCTGGGTGCCCCGGGCAAGCCGCAGGCTCGCCCGGCCGGGACGGGGATCCGGCCGCCTGGTTCGACCGCCTCCGCCCTCGACCGGGCGAGCGGTGCTGACGCCCCGCTTGCCCGGGGCACCCACGGCAAGGAAGACGTTCGATGGGCGCAAAAAAACGGCGTCAGGGGAGGGGAGCCTGACGCCGCTAAAATCTCGGCCAAGGGAGGGAGCTCGGCCGAGGAGCCTCACTCTATGGTACTGCCTCGGACATTGTGCCTATCGGCACCACCCGGAATTTATCTTTAACCGACAATTGGAATACAGTCAAGGCTGCAAATCCCGCAAAACCCGTACAACTACCGGAAAAAGCAGATCCGTCTTAGGGCCTTCGCCTTAGCTCCCACTGGCCGAGCCGGTGCGGTACAGGCCGTGCTGTTCGATGTAATCCGCTACAGCCTTTGGGATTAGATATCGCACGGAAAGCCCGTGCGCCACCCGCCGGCGGATATCGGTGGACGCGATGTCGATCAGGGGGGCGTCCAGGAGGATGTCCTGGCGGAGGCGCTCGGTCCGCTCCGGCCCCAGCGTCTGGCCGAGGGGCTGGAGTTTCGCGTCGAGGTCTGCCGGCATCGGAGGCCGGGCCACCGTGACAAGCCGAGCCATGTCAGCCACTTCAGCGCTTCGATACCACTTGTGCAGGTCGATGAGCATGTCCAGGCCAATGACCCAGACGATCTCGACGGCGTCACCGTAGTGCTGCCGCAGGGCCGTCAGTGTGTGGTAGGTATAGCTCGGTCCGGGCCGGTCGAGTTCGAGGGTGGAGACCTGAAATAGTGTGTCCCCGTTTATCGCCCGTTGCAGCATGGACAGCCGGTCTTTCGGACAGGCGGCGGGGGATTTCTTGTGCGGCGGGGCCGAGGCGGGCATCAGCACCACGCGCGGCGCCCCGAGCCGCTCGGCCACGTGCCGGGCGACGATCAGGTGCCCGTGGTGGACCGGGTCGAACGTGCCGCCCAGGACGACGACCCGCCCGGGCGATGGCTGGGGCTGAAGGCTCTGCATGGCCGGCGATTAGACCACAGCCACCCCGCCGGCGCCAACCGCCGGCTGAAACCTTGCCCTCGGGCCGGCGGCGCGTATGCTGGCGTGCACGGCGGGCCAGGCCGGCCCGCCCAAGGAGCCCCACCATGCAGATCGTACGTGTCGAGACCGACGACGGGCAGGTCGCCTTCGGCCAGCGGGCCGGCGAGCGGGTGCTGGCGATCGAGGGCGAGCTGTTCGGCGAGTTCCGCCTGACCGACCGCCCCCTGGCCGTGCGGAGGCTGCTGGCGCCGCTGGAGCCGAGCTTCGTCTTCGCCATCGGCCTGAACTACCGCGACCACGCCGCCGAGAGCGGCAAGGCCATCCCCGACGCACCGGTCGTCTTCGCCAAGGCCCTCACCAGCGTCATCGGCCCGGGCGAACCGATCCGCCTGCCGGCCGTCGCCCAGTACGTAGACTACGAGGCCGAGCTGGCCGTCGTCATCGGCCGAACCGCCCGCAACGTGCCGGCCGAGCGGGCCCTGGAGCACGTCCTGGGCTACACCTGTGCCAACGACGTCTCCGAGCGCTACTGGCAGCAGCGCCTCGGCCAGTGGGTCCGGGCCAAGAGCTTCGACACCTTCTGCCCGCTGGGCCCGTGGATCGAGACCGACCTGGCCGACCCCCAGACCCTGCGGGTCCGCACGATCCTCAACGGCCAGGTGATGCAGGACTCCAGCACCGCCGAGATGATCTTCCCCGTCGCCGAGCTGATCGCCTTCCTCTCGGCCGACCTGACGCTCAGGCCCGGCACGGTGATCCTCACCGGCACGCCGCCCGGGGTGGGCGTGGCCCGCAAGCCGCCCGTAAAGCTCACCGCCGGCGACGAGGTCACCATCGCCATCGACGGCCTCGGCGAGCTGACCAACCCGGTCCGCAGCGCGTAGGCTGGGACAGAGCGGCGCCAGCCGCGGCGTCCCACCTTTGGGCGCTCCACCCGCCCCGCAAGGTGGGACGCCGCCCCTGCGGGGCTCTGTCCCAGCCTAAGCAGGCCTACGTGGCGGTGGACTTGAGGCGCCCGTCCCCAGGCCCAGCCGGCCGGGCGGCGGGAGTTCCTTCCATGCTGGTGGCCCCAAAGCGGTAAATCCCGGGGGTTTGGGGGCAGAGCCCCCATTGCCTGCCTTGGGCGATCTACGGTAAGGACCGTCTGCCAGGGGCTCAAGGCCCTGGACGAAGAGTTGTGATAAAGACCCCCGGCATGCCGGGGGCTATATGGAATCGGGGGCCCGGCGGGTTCGCTGGAGTCGGGGCCCAACAAAAGTGCTTGCCCGACAAGGGGGGATCGTTAGAATGGCTATTCTGTCGCCACTGCGGCCCCGACGCCCCGTCGGGCACCCGGGGGTGGTGGAATTCCGGGACGCGCCCCGCTCGCCAACCCCGCGGGCCGTTCGCCGGAGACGCAGCAGCCCCAGACGGACCCCAATGCTTGCCAAACGTATCATCCCGTGCCTGGACGTGAATCGCGGCCGCGTCGTCAAAGGCGTGAACTTCGTGAACCTCCAGGATGCCGGCGACCCCGTCGAGGTCGCCCGCCGCTACGAGCAGCAGGGCGCCGACGAGCTGGTGTTCCTGGACATCACCGCCAGCCACGAGGGCCGGGCCATCATGGCCGACGTGGTCCGCCAGGTCGCCGAGCAGATTTTCATGCCCTTCACCGTCGGCGGGGGCATCGGCAACCTCGACGACGCGACCGCCCTGATCCAGGCCGGCGCCGAGAAGGTCAGCATCAACTCGGCGGCGGTGCGCACCCCCGAGGTCGTCCGCCAGGTCGCCCGGCGGTTTGGCCGCTGCGCGACGGTTGTGAACATCGACCCCAAGCGGGTGCAGCGCGACGGGCGGGAGGTCTGGGAGGTCTTCATCAACGGCGGGCGTGTGGCGACGGGCCTGGAGGCGGTAGCCTGGGCGAAGCAGGTCGAGCAGCTCGGCGCCGGCGAGATCGTCCTGACGGTGATGGACGCCGACGGCATGCAGGTGGGGTACGACATCGAGATTACCCGCGCGGTGGCCGAGGCCGTCGAGATCCCCGTGGTCGCCAGCGGCGGGGCGGGCTGCCCGGAGCACCTGTACGAGGCGGTGACGGCGGGCAAGGCGGACGCAGCCCTGGCCGCGAGCATCTTCCACTACGGACAATACAGTGTCGGACAGGTTAAGGACTACCTGGCCCAGCGCGGCGTGCCGGTCCGCCGGTAGGGGGGCAGCGGCACCGCCCCGGGGCGGGCGATTGCCCCGCCCGTCCCGACCGGGTATAACCAGGATGCACAGGCCCGCCGACGGGCCCAAGGAGTGTGGCAGTGAGCAAGTTTGAGCACCAGCCGATCGATCAGCACGACCAGCATGATCGGCCTGACCGCGAGATCCGCCTGAACAAGTTCTTCAAGGCCGTGGTCAAACTCGAGGCCTCCGACCTGCACATCAAGGCCAAAGCCCCGCCCCACTTCCGCGTCCGGGGCCGCATCCGCCCGGCCCAGATGCCCGAGCTGAGTAACGAGGAGATCGAGTCGATGGTCGCCGAGTTGCTCACCGAGAAGCAGGCGACCTACCTCGAGGAGCACGGCAGCATCGACGTGGCCCACGGGCTGGAGAACTCCGACCGCTTCCGCATCAACATCTACCGCCAGCGCGGCGACCTGAGCCTGGCCGTGCGACGCGTCTCGAGCACGATTCCGGACTTCGAGAACCTCCACCTGCCGCCGGTGCTGGCCAAGCTGGCCGAGGTCGAGCAGGGCCTGGTCCTGCTGGCCGGCATCACCGGCAGCGGCAAGAGCACCACCATCGCCTCGATGCTCGAGTACATCAACACCCGCCGCGCCTGCCACATCGTCACCGTCGAGGACCCGATCGAGTTCGTCTACACCGACAAGAAGGCGCTGATCAACCAGCGCGAGATCGGCATCGACGTGATGAGCTTCCAGGACGCCCTGAAGTACCTCATGCGCGAGGACCCCGACGTGGTGCTCATCGGCGAGATGCGCGACCACGAGACCTTCCAGGCCGCCCTGCAGGCCTCCGAGACGGGCCACCTCGTCTTCGGCACCGTCCACGCCAGCAGCGCCGGCCAGACCATCGGGCGCATCCTCGACCTGATCGAGCCCGACAGCCGAGACCTGATCCGCCAGAGCCTCGCCTACAACCTCCAGGGCATCATCTGCCAGAAGCTGCTGCCCTCGATCCGCGAGGACGTCCACCGCGTGCCGGCCGTCGAGGTGATGCTGGCGACGGCCCCGGTCCGCCAGCTGATCGCCGACGGGCGCGACTCGGAGCTGATCGACGTGATCCGCTCCAGCGAGAACGACGGCATGATCGACTTCAACAGCTGCCTGCTGAAACTCATTGAGGACGAGATGATCGACCCGCGGGTGGCCTACGCGGCCGCCCCCAACGCCGAGGAGCTCAAGATGCGCCTGAAGGGCATCAAGTCCTCGCACGGCGGCCTGATCGGACGATAACGGGAGTTAAGATGAGCGGAATGGTTCTTCCCCTGCTGGCGGCCGTGCCCGAGCTCGGCGGCTACCTGAGCGTCGTCAAACCCGTGGTGATGCTGGCGTTGGTGCTGGGCTGGCTCTGCGCGAGCGCGTGGGTCGACCGCGACACCGAGCAGATCCGCGCCAGCAAGATGGTCTGGACCTCGCTGATGGTGGGCGTGGGGCTGGCGGCGCTGATCGTCTGGCTGCTGCTGCCGATCTACGTCGTGGGCCTGTCGATCTTCGTCGTCAGCGTCATGGTGACCGGCCTGATCTACGTCGCCCACCACAACAGCAAGGTCATCCCCGACGCCAAGGTCCTCACCGGCGAGCACCTCTCGCAGCTGTTCAGCCGCAAGGAGAGGCCCGGCGCCAACGTGGTGGTCAAGCTCAAGGTCTACGGCAAGAACAGCACGCCGATCACCCCGCCCAACAGCGGCACTGTGGAGGAGAAACTCACCTTCAATACCTCCCAGGAGCTGCTCTACGACATGGTCTGGCGGCGTGCCAGCGAAGTCGACCTGATGCCCAACAGCCAGGCGACGGCCGTCCGCTACGTCATCGACGGCGTGGTGGTGCCCCAGGAGCACATGGAGCGCGCCGAGTCCGAGAACGTCATCCAGTACCTCAAGGGCGTCGCCGGCATGGACGTCGAGGACCGCCGCCGGCCCCAGACGGGCCGAATCACGGTGGACCTGGCCAACCATCCCGTCGAGATCAACCTGATCAGCACCGGCTCGACCGCGGGCCAGCGAATGCAGTTCAAGGTCGTCCAGGAGGCCGTCCGCTCCCGCATCGGCGAGCTGGGCCTGTCCGAGGAGCTGCTGGCCCGCCTGCGGAGCCTCAACGCCGTGCCCCAGGGGCTGATGATCGTCGCGGCCCGGCCCAAGACGGGCCTGACCAGCACGCTCTACTCGCTGCTGCGGGACAACGACGCCTACATCAAGCAGCTCGCCTCGGTCGAGCGCGAGCCGGATGTCGACCTCGAGAACATCACGCAGAACCGCTACAAGAGCCAGGAGGACCAGTCGCGGGTGCTGGCCGGCGTCCTGCGGCGCGACCCGGACGTGGTGATGGTCGACAACTGCGAGGATTCGGCCACCGCCGAGGTGGTCCTGGACGGCGCCGACGAGAAGAAGATCCTGCTGGGCCAGCACGCCCCCGACAGCTTCACCGCCCTGGCGCGGTGGGCCAAGACGGTCGGCGATGCCCGCCGGGCGGTCGCGCCGCTGCAGGCGGTGCTCTGCCAGGTGCTGGTCCGCAAGCTGTGCCCCAACTGCAAGGAGGCCTACCGGCCCGACCCCGAGCTGGTCCGCAAGGCCAACCTGCCCGCCGCCAAGGCCGAGAAGTTCTATCGGCCGCCCACCGAGCCGCTGACCGACGAGAAGGGCCGACCCTACACCTGCCCGACCTGCCAGGGCAGCGGCTACTTCCAGCGGACGGCCGCCTTCGAACTGCTGGAGGTCACCGACGAGATGCGCAAGCTCATCGCCCAGGGCGCGGGCCTGTCGCAGATCAAGGCGGCCGCCCGCAAGAACCGCATGGTCTACCTGCAGGAGGCGGCCCTGCGCCTGGTGATGGAGGGCGTCACCAGTGTGCAGGAGGTCATCCGCGTGACCAAGTCCAAGCAAGAGCAGAGGTAATCGCCCATGGTCCTGTCCATCATCGCGCTGATCCTCATCGCGGCGGTCGTCTTCTACCAGAGCCTCCAGGGCATCTTCAGCTCCGTGCTGATGGCCGTGGCGACCCTGACGTGCACCCTGATCGCCTTCAACTTCTACGAGCCCCTGGCGGCCGTGTCGCTCTACGGGCCCATGCCCGAGGTCGCCGAGCCGATCGCCCTGATGGCCCTGCTGGTGCTGCCGCTGCTGGGCATCCGCATCCTGCTGGACCGCTTCATCGGCCTGAACATCAACCCGACGCCCTGGGTCGACCGCATCGGCGGCGGCCTGGCCGGGCTGTTCACCGCCCTGCTGCTGGTGGGCACCTTCCTGATCGCCCTGCAGATGCTGC
>JAWLCG010000045.1:0-19715 GCA_041687295.1 Phycisphaerae bacterium
ACGAGCTGGGCGGCTTTACGGTCCTGCGCGGCCAGGGGGTCGAGCCGGTCGAGGGCCTGTGGATCGTCGGGGTGGACGACCCCGCCGCCCGACGACGGGGCCCCGGCGGCTGGACCGACGAGCTGGGCCCGCTGACCGACCGTCCCCGCGCGGACCTGGTGCTGCTGCTCAAGCATCAGCCCATCGTCAACCCCGACGCCCTGGGCCACTTCGACCTGCAGCTGTCAGGCCATACCCATGGCGGGCAGGTGTTCCCCTTCGGCGTGCTCACCTGGCTGCACACGGGCTACTGGACCGGCCTGCACGAGCTCGGCGAGGGGTCGCGCCTGTGGCTCAGCCGGGGCACCGGCACGTGGGGGGCGCCACTCCGCCTGGGGGCCTGGCCGGAGGTTACGCTCATCGAGCTGCGCCGGCAGGAGCGGTAGGGCAAAGGTGGGGCTTCGCTGACGCTGCGCCCCAGCCTACGAAGACGACCCGGCCTACGGGGTTGCGGGTTGATTGGCTCGGGCCCGGCGCGAACAATTCTCCGTCCGGCCGATGCCGCCGAACGGCCCTGCGGCGGAGGTCGTATCAAGTGCAGGCTTTTGTGTCCGCAGGAGGGCCCCATGACCGAGTCGTCTAAACCCCGCACGCTGCAGGAGCTCCGCGAGAGCGGCTGGGAGTCCCGGCCCATCAAGCATGAGATCCGCGAGAACCTGCTGACCGCCCTGGCCGAGGGGGCCGAGCTGTTCCCCGGCATCATCGGCTACGAGCACACGGTGATTCCCGAGGTGAACATCGGCCTGCTGGCCGGGCACGACCTGCTGTTCATGGGCGAGAAGGGCCAGGCCAAGAGCCGCCTGATGCGCGGCCTGGTGCGCTTCCTCGACCCGCTCGTGCCCTACCTCGACGAGCCGGCCTGCCCGGTCCACGAGGACCCCTACGCCCCGATCACCCGCATCGGGCGGCAGATGGTGGCCACGCGCGACCCGGCCGAGGTGCCCATCGCCTGGTGGCCCCGCGACGAGCGCTACGCCGAGCGGCTCGCCCCGGGCACCAAGTTCGCCGACATCATCGGCGAGATCGACCCGGCCAAGCTCGCCGGCGGCGAGAGCATGTCGGCCGAGGAGGCCCTGCACTTCGGGCTGATCCCCCGCATGCACCGGGGCATCTTCGCGATCAACGAGATCCCCGAGCTCGACGAGCAGGTGCAGGTGGGCCTGTTCAACATCCTCGAGGAGCGCGACGTGCAGATCCGCGGCTACCCCGTGCGGTTCGACATCGACACGCTGATCCTCTTCTCGGCCAACCCCGCCACCTACAACCGCAGCGGCAAGGTGATCCCGCAGCTCAAGGACCGCATCGGCTCGATCATCCGCACGCACTACCCCCGCGAGCGCGACCTGGGCATCGACATCATGCAGCAGGAGGCCCAGCTGGACCTCGGCGGGCGCTGGCCGGTGCTCGTGCCGCGCTTCATGGCCGAGATCGTCGAGCAGATCAGCATCGAGGCCCGCCGCGACTCGCAGGTGGACCAGCAGTCCGGCGTCAGCGCCCGTTTCAGCATCGCCAACTACCGCACCATGGTCGCCAGTGCCCGCCACCGGGCCGTCGTGCTCGGCGAATCGCCGGCCGTGCCGAGGATCAGCGACCTGGCCCACCTGGTCAGCTCCTCGGTCGGCAAGCTCGAGCTGGACCTGATGGGCTCCAGCCAGATGAGCGAGCTGCAGGTCCTCCAGGCCATCCAGGCCAAGGCCATCGGGGCCGTCTTCGACGAATACGTCGACCGCCACGGCCTGGACGCCATCGGCAATATCTTCGGCCAGGGCGTCAAGATCGAGGTCGGCGACATGCTGCCCTCGGACCACTACGCCCAGCGTCTCCAGCGCGTGCCCGAGGCGTGGGAGAAGGCCTTCGAGGTCAACCCCTCCGAGCACCCGGCCGTGCGGGCCTCGTGCGCAGAGTTCGTGCTGGCCGGCCTGTACGCCAGCGACCGCATCAGCCGAAGCGAACGCCATGGCCGAATCGAGTACGAGCTGCCCTGACGGCCTGGTGGCCGTCAGGGAGGTCAATGCGTCACCGCGTCAACGCGTGGCTGGTCCGACGGGAACGGCTTGGCTCGTTGGATAACCTGGAGGACGACGCAGGAGACGGAGGTCCAGAGCCGGTGAGGCGGCCCCGGTTCCGCGACAGCGCATGACGCAGTGACGCACCGACGCGTTGACGACATCGCCATTCCGCGGCTGGCACAATGACAGACTGATCCTTTAATGCGAGGCCCCCATGGCTTCCCGCAAGACCCTCGGCGGCGTGATCCACACCTACCAGCGGTACGACCCGGCGAAGTTTCCCTCGCCGACGCAGCCCCCGCCGGACGTGGTGGGGCCCGCCTTCGAGCACATGCTGATGTTCGGCTCGATGCGCGACCTTACGCCCGAGGAGCTGGCCCGGGCGGTGCACATCGACCCCAGCCAGATCGCCGGGCTGGGCCCCAGCCTCGACGCCCTGATCCAGCGCCTGCGCGAGCGCAAGGCCAAGATCCTGGCCACCTACGAGACCGACACCGTCGGGCAGCTCGCCTTCAAGCGGTTCCGCCAGCTCGCCGCCCGCGCCAAGCCGCCGGCGAATCTCCGCAACGCCTTCCACCAGGCCGTCCGCCAGGAGCAGCTGCGCGACCTGGAGCGGATCTGGTACCGCAGCGGCGACGACCGGGGCCCCTTCGCCCGCCTGCTGGTGCAGCTGCTCGATCGGCTCGGCGACAAGTACCAGGTCGACGAGTTGGCGGCGAAGTACGACTTCACCGGCCAGCAGGGCCTGACGGTCCCCAAGGCCCTGGAGGTCAAGGAGGAGCTGGAGATGATCGACCGCCTGCTCGAGCAGCTCGAGAAGGCCCGCGACAGCGGCCAGATCGCCCTGATCGACATGGACGCCCTGGCCGAGTTCGCCGAGCCCGGCGACATGGACCAGCTGACCAACCTCCAGCGGCAGATCCAGGAGTACCTCAAGCAGCTGGCCGAGCAGCAGGGCCTCGAGCAGCAGGCGGGCAGCTACCAGCTGACGCCCAAGGCGTATCGGCTGTTCCAGGGCAGGCTGCTGGAGCGAATCTTCAGCGCCCTGCAGGCCTCGCGCACCGGCCGGCACAGCGGGGCCATCACCGGCGACGGCGCCGTCGAGCTGCAGACCACCGAGTCCTACGAGTTCGGCGACTCGCTGGCGCACCTGGACATCCCGGCCTCGATGGTCAACGCCATGGTCCGCACCGGGCCGGGCCTGCCCATCCGGATGAAGACCGAGGACATGGAGGTCCACCGCACGCGCAACACGCCCAAGTGCGCCACGGCCGTGCTGCTGGACATGAGCGGCTCGATGCGCCACGGCGGGCAGTACATCAACGCCAAGCGGATGGGCCTGGCCCTGGAGGGGCTCATCCGCCGCGAGTTCCCCGGCGACTTCCTGCAGTTCCTCGAGCTGGCCAGCTTCGCCAGACCCGTCCGCTCGGCCGACGTGGTTCGGCTCATGCCCAAGCCGGTCACCGTCTACGACCACTGGGTGCACCTGCGGGCCGACATGAGCGATCCGGACATCAGCGAGCTCGACGTGCCGCCGCACTTCACGAACATCCAGCACGGCCTGAGGCTGTCGCGGCACTTCCTGGCCGGCCAGGACACGCCCAATCGCCAGGTGATCCTCATCACCGACGGGCTGCCGACGGCGCATTTCGAGGGCGAGCAGCTCTACCTGCTCTACCCACCCGACCCGCGCACCGAGGCCGCCACCCTCCGCGAGGCCGGCCTGTGCGCCCGCGAGGGCATCACCATCAACATCTTCCTGCTGCCCAGCTGGAGCCAGACCTCCGAGGACATCCAGTTCGCCTACCGCCTGGCCGAAAACACCCAGGGGCGGGTCTTCTTCACCGCCGGACGCGACCTCGACCGCTACGTCATCTGGGACTACCTCCACCGCCGCCGCGACATCGTGGGGTAGCCGTAGCTCGTAGGCTGGGACAGAGCGAAGCGACGTCCCACCTTCGGGGACGGGTGGGCCATACAAAGGTGGGACGCCGCAGCGGCGCCTGACGTCACCGACGGCGGGCGATGCCCGCCCTACGGCAGAGCCCGTTGCGATTGCGCGCGGGGACAGGTAGAGTGTAGTCGGCCCGGTGTGTCCGGGCCCAACGCTGGCCTGTTGCGATGGAGCGAGCAATGCCGATCGGGACGCCTGGACGGATTCTCTGCGCGACGCTGGTGGTGCTGCTGACGGCGGCCTTGGCCGGAGCCGAGCCGGCGACGGTGTGGCTGGAGGGCGAGCAGCCCTCGGCCGCCAACTTCGAGTTCCAGCGCTGGGGCGGCGAGGTGCCGGCGATCCTCTCCGGCGGCGAGTGGCTCAACCACATCCTCAGCGCCGAGCAGCTCAAGGCCCTGCCGGAGGACTTCAAGGGCTTCACACTCCGCTACGACCTGCAGGCCCCCGCCGCCGACACCTACACCCTCTGGGCCCGCGTGGGCTATGAGTTCCTCCGCCCGCCCATCCAGTGGCGCATCGACGGGGGCAAGTGGCAGACGCTCAGGCCCGACGTGCAGACGACCAACCTGATGCGCGTCGCCCTGTGGGCCGAGGTCGCCTGGGTCGAGCTGGGCCAGGTCGAGCTGAGCGACGGCAAGCACACGCTGGAGCTGCGCTACCGTCGGCCCGGCCCCGACGGGCGGATGCTGATCGGCCTGGACTGCCTGGCCCTGGTGGCTGGGCCCTTCACGCCCGACGGGCCTCTGCGCCCGGGCGAAGGCTACGACGCCGCCATCGACCGCGCCGCCGCCGAGCAGGTCTTCCGCTTCGCCGCCGATCGCCCGGCGAGCCCCGAGCGGGCGGCGGTGACGCTCAGCGGGCCCTGGCAGGTCGCCCGCTACGACGACCCGGACATGGACGCCGACACCTACGCCGCCCTGGACGCCCTGCCGGCGCCCGACGCGTACGCCCTCCGCTGGCGCGGCCTGGAGGTGCCCGGCGACGCGCGGGGCCGGCCGGAGCTGGTCTTCGGCCATCGGCTGCTCTACCGCACCCGCGTGGACGTGCCGGCCGAGCTGCAGGGGCGCAGCTTCACGCTGCACTTCAGCGCGACCAACTGGATCGTCGGCGTGTTCGTCAACGGCCAGTTCGTCGGCGGGCACACCAGCGTGCTGGTGCCCTGGGACATCGACGTCACGCGCTTCGTTCGGCCCGGCGAGGTCAACGAGATCACGCTGAGCGTCAAGAGCAGCTGGTACGGCCTGGACGCCGAGTACCCCAACCCCTCGGCCTCGCTGGACCACATCCGCAATACGCCCTATGACGACGACGTCGCCAAGCGGCGCTACTACGTCGACGCGATCTACCCCTCCAGCAAGGGCGAGGGCGACGGCCGACGGGTCGGCATCCTCGCGCCGGTGACGCTGACGGCGGCGGGGCCGGTCTACACGGCCGACGTCTTCGTCCGCACCAGCGTCGCCGCCGGCCGACTCGACGCCGACGTGACGGCCAGCAACCCTACCGACGCCGAGCAGGCCATCGAGATCCAGTGCGAGGCCGTCAACCTCCAGACCGGTGAGGTCGAGAAGACCTTCTCCCCGGTCGTGCTGACCGTGCCGGCCGGCGGGCAGGCGACGGCGACCGTCAGCGGCCCCTGGCCCGACGCGAAGCTCTGGTGGCCCGAGCCGAACGCCCAGCTCTACGCCCTGCGGACCTCGCTGGTGAAGGACCGCGGCGTGCTGGACGTGCACGAGCAGACCTTCGGCTTCCGCGAGGTGGGCCAGGAGGGCATCGCCATCACGCTTAACGGGGTGCCGTGGCACTTCTGGAACTGGGCGGGCCTGGGCAAGACCGACGGGCCGGAGGACTGGCTGGCGAAGTACCACGCCACGAACAACCGCTACCACCGCATCGCCGCTGACGACGACCCGGGCCTGGGCTACCGCGAGGCCATCCTGGAATTCCTCGACCGCAACGGCGTGCCCGGGCGGCTCAGCACGTGCATCGACGGCATGTTCATCACCCACCACCTGCCCAGCGAGCGGGTGTGGCAGAACTTCGCCCGCCACGTCGAGCAGGTCGTGCGGGCCTATCGCAACCACCCCAGCGTCATCCACTACAGCCTGGGCAACGAGCTGATGTTCATCACGGCCAGGCTGCGGTACGGCAACCAGTACGGCCTGTGGACCCGCAAGGCCAATGAACTGCACCAGCTGGCCAAGCGGCTCGACCCCACCCGCGCCAGCTTCCAGGACGGCGGCGGCGACCTGGGCGGGCTCGGCGAGGTCAACTGCCAGCACTACAGCTGGCCCCGGGGAGGCGACTGCCCGGCCGGCCTGTATGAGTACGACCTCCGCCCGGCCGACTGGGTCCGGCCCGAGGGCGACGACGCCAAGTGGAACTACTACCGCTGGGACGGCCAGCGCCCGCTGGTGCAGGGCGAGGTGTTCTACTACAGCGGCAACCTGTCGGACATGGCCTGGGTCGGCGGGCCGGACGTGTTCCGCGGGAAGAGCTACGCCGACCGGGCGGCGGCGACGTTCGCCCGCATGGGCATCGAGGGCGCCCGCTGGCAGGGCGTGGCCGGCATCTGCCCGTGGACCGGCCCGCTGGAAGAGGCCCTGGTCAGCTTCGAGCCCCGGGCCGTCTTCGTCCGCCAGTACAACAGTGCCTTCGCGCCAGGCGGGGCCGTCACCCGCACCCTCAAGGTCTTCAACGACGGGCGCTTCGACGAGCCGCTGACGCTCCGCTGGCGGGTGGTGCTCGAGGGCGAGACCGTCGCCGACGGCGAGAAGACCTACACCGTCGCCCCCGGCCACGCCGAGGCCGACGAGCTGACCTTCACACTGCCCGACGCCGACACCCGGCGCGACGGCGAGCTGGTGCTGGAACTCTACGCCGGCGACGAGCGGGTCTTCGCCGACCGCAAGCCCGTCTCGGTCGTGCCCGTGCCGGCCGGGGCCATCGAGGGCCTGGACGCTGAGGGCCTGGCCGTCTTCGATCCGCTGGGCTCGGTCACCGGCTGGCTGGAGGGGCGCGGGCAGCCCTTCACCGCCCTGGAGAGCCTCGACACGCTGCCCGACTTGGCCCGTGTGGTGCTGGTCGGCGCCGGCGCCCTGACCAAGGACAACCGCTCGGCCGTCGCCGAAGCCCTGCGGGCCTTCACCCTCGCCGGCGGCACAGCCATCGTCCTGGAGCAGGACACGCCGCTGGAGGGTGACGACCTGCCCGTGCCGGGCATCACCATCGCGAGCAAGCGGAAGCGTGGGGCCCCGCCGATCCGCCCGGAGTTCGCTGGCGCCACCGGCGAGTCGGGGGCGTTCAGCTTCCCGGTCGCGCCGGCCCACGCGGTGTTCACAGGCCTGGCCGAGCGGGACTTCTTCACCTGGGCCGGCGACGAGCGGTCCTTCTACAACAGCTACGGCACGCCGGCCGGCGGGGCGGTCTCGCTGGTGCAGGCCGGCAGCGACCTGTCACTGGCGCCGCTGCTGGAGGTGCCCACCGGCCAGGGCGGCTACCTGCTGTGCCAGATGCTCGTCGGCGCCAAGCTCGCCGCCGAGCCGACGGCCGAGGCCCTGCTGGTCAACGCCCTGACCTGGGCGGCTGGCCGGGCCAGCGCCGAGCCCGCCCGCACCGTCGCCTGGCTGGGCGGAGACGAGAAGCTGGCGGAATTGCTCGACGGCTTGGCCCTGCAGTACGCGCCGGCCGACTCGCTGGACGCGCTGCTGGCCGGCGAGGCCGACATCCTCATCGTCCGCGCGTCGCCCGAGGCCCTGGCTTACCTCGTCGCCAACGCCGAGGCGGTGGAGGCCTTCACCGACCGCGGGGGCTGGCTCGTGCTGGCGGGCCTTGACGAGGCCGGCCTGGCCCACTTCAATCGGCTGGTGGGCTTCGAGCACCGCATCCGTCCCTCCCGCCGCGAGGCCGTCACACTGGCCGCCCGCAACGACGAACTGCTGCTGGGCCTGACCGACCGCGACGTGTCGATGGAGTCCGACGAGATGCTCGCTCCCTGGCGGAACCTCCGCTGGATCAGCGACCGCGTCTTCTCCGCCGTCGTCGATGGCCGACAGATCGCCAGCTTCGCCGACTTCGCCGACGCCGGACTGTTCAAGATCGCCAACGGCCTGACCGACGAGGACTTCTGGCAGTACATCCACTACTTCCCCGCCGACGGGGCCGACGTGGAACTGCCCTACGACCGGCCGGAAACCTTCACCGGCCTGACGATCTGGTCCAACCCGAGCTACTACTTCATCCAGGACCTCGCCGTGCTGTTCGACGGCGACCAGGCCACCGCCCAGCGGTTCACCCTCGAGCCCCGCATCGGCCCGCAGGAGCTGGACGTCGAGCCCCGGCAGGCGTCCAAGGTGACGCTGCGCATCCTGAGCCACCACCCCGGCCAGAGCAGCCAGCAGCTCGTCGGCATCGACAACGTAGCCCTCTACCGCCAGCTGCCCGAGGGCTTCGACGAGCGCGTCGTCCTGCTGACCCACCCCGGCGGCCTGGTGAAGTACCCCCGGGGCGCGGGCGGCGTCCTGCTCAACCAGGTCGACTACGCCCGGCCCGACACCGACGCCAACCGCGCCAAGAAGCAGGCCCTCTACGCCAACCTGCTCCGCAACCTCGGCGCCGGCTTCCGCCTGGCGGAGTAGGCCGCAGACAGAACGACGGCCACAGAGGACACAGAGAACACAGAGGAAGACACAGAGGGTTCTTGAGATTGTCTGGTATATAGCCCCGGGCTTGCCCGGGGTCTTGGAAGCCGCTGGAGGTCGCGGTTTCCCGGACCCGTGACGAAAGACGCCATGCTCGCCCTCGATCGCAAACGTTTCGGGCCCATAACCGCCACGCTCCGCGACGGGCGGGCCCTGACGCTGCGCTGGCTGGGCAGCCGTGACGGCGAGGCCTTGGCGGAGTTTTACCAGGCAATTCCCCCCGAGGCCTACCGCTTCTACCGCGCCCATCGCCTGACGCGGGCCGAGGCCCTGCAGCGGATGGCCGAGCAGGCCGACGCGCCGACGTTCGTCTGCCTGCTGGCCGAGACGCCTGACGCGCGGATCGCCGGCTACGCCTGGTACGAGTGGAAGGACCCCGACAGCCCGGCCAGCACGTTCGGCATCTGCATCCGCCCGGGTTGGCAGAGTGGCGGCCTGGGCCGGGCCCTGATGGCCCGCCTGCTGGAGGTCGCCGCCGACCTCGGCCCGCCGCGCATGGAGCTGACCGTGCAGCTGGCCAACGCGGGGGCCATCGCCCTGTACACGAAGATGGGCTTCCGCATCGTCGGCCAGCAGGTCCGCAACGCGACGGCCGAGTTCCCCGCCGAGCCCGAGTACGCCATGGCCCGGGCTGTGCGCGAAGAGTAGGCTCTCTTCGAGCACAGCGAGGCCCGGCAGGCGAGGGCGGCGACGAACGGGCAAGCCAAAGCGGCGTCGCAGCCGCCGCACTCCATACGGCCCAGGTGCGCTCGGCCTCGGCCGGACGCTCTGAAGACGCGGCTGTGGACGCCGCAGCCAGGCCCAGGGGGAAACTTCATCTTTCTCTGTAACTCTGAACGTCTCTGGGCTTCTTCTCTCTGCATCCTCTGTGCCTCTGTGGCCGTCGTTTCTTCTCTTCGGCCTACGGGGAGCGCTTGTCCCACCGCGCGCGGAGGCGGTCGAAGAGGGGTTTGACAGTTTCGATCTTGCCCGGCACGTTGAACAGCAGGCGGGTCTGGGAGTGGGCGGCCTCGATGGCGGCGTTCATGCGCTCTTCGGTCTGGTAGCCATACATGTAGAGGCGGTCGGGCATGAGGTCGATCAGCGGGGCTGGTCCGTCCTCGAAGATGGCCGGGTTGATCCCGCGGAGGCCCGGGATGGCCCGCCAGGCCTCGTGCTGGTGGGCGGCCCGGGCGCAGCAGTGCATGAACAGCCCGCCGAAGCGATCCGACAGGGCCGACAGCGACGGCAGGCAGAACCGCTCGAACATGGGTCGGCTGAACGCGCCGATCTCGTCCTCGCTGAGCCACACCCCCAGCTGCGGCGGGGCCCAGGTGTAGGGGCAGTGGCACAGGTTGAGGTTGGGCACGCGGCGCAGGGCCTCGGCGAAGAAGCTCTCCAGCAGGGCGTGCGTCTTGCCCACCAGCCGTTCGACGGCCTCGGGCGTCTCGACCAGGGCGACCAGGAAGTCCTCCTTGTTCCAGATGATCGCCGCGATGCCGAAGGGGCTCTGGATGTCCGGCACGCTGATGGGCACGTCGGGCCCGAGCCGCTCGGCCAGCCGCTCGACGAGCTCGAAGTACCGCGGGATGGGCCCGTCATCCAGCGTGGCCTGTGGCAGGGCGTCGGCCTGCTCGGCCGTCGTCACGATGGGCCGGGCCACCGGGACCTGCCCCTTCTCGTACTGGTGGAACGGGCAGCCGAACGCCGCCGCGAAGAACCCCGTCGTGCCGACCAGGCTTACATAGGACACCGCGTCGTCGCCGAGGGCCTCGCTCTGGGCGAGCCGCTGGGCGTAGTCGGCCTCGTAGAAGCCCAGCCACTCCCCCACGGGCCGATCGGTCCGCACGGCCCAGTCGCCCGGCCAGAGCTTTCGCGGCCGGGGGCCCTCCCAGATCAGGGCCAGCCCCGTCCGCCCCCCCGCCGACAGCTCGGCCAGGAACTCGCGGTTGCGCTGCAGATGGTTGTTCATCGTCTGTGTTCGTCCATGACAGCTACGCGTCTGCCTTCGTGTTCACCGCCCGGTAGGGCACGTGGGTTCTCGCCGTAGCGGTAGCGCAGGCGAGGTTCCGCGTGCCGCGAGGGCGGATGACCCTGCGAACCGCCCTGCGCTTCCGCGGCACGCAGAACCGCTGCGCTCCGCTCCGCGAACCTACGTGCCCTACGGGTTACAGGGCGTCGATGGCCTGGTTGACCGCGGCGACGCACTGCTTGACGGCGGGAATCGGGTCGTCGGCGTCGCCTTCGTATTCCAGCGACAGGTAGCCGTGGAAGTTGATATTGGCCAGGCGCTTCATCAGGCCGGGCAGGTCCAGCCCGCCGGTGCCGACGATGACGTCCTGGTGCTTGCCCTCGGGGAAGATGAAGTCCTTGATGTGCACGCCGTAGAGACGGTCGCCGAACTCGTCGACCAGGGCGAGGGGGTCCTCGCCGGCGTCGAGCATCCAGGCGGTGTCCATGCACAGGCCGATGCGCTCGCTGGTGCGGCCAAAGAGCTCGCGGAGCGACTGGGCCGAGCCGTAGCGGTGCTTGCGGCCATGGTTGTGCACGGCCAGGTTGATGCCGTACTCCTGGGCCAGGCCATCGACGCGCTGGACGGCATCGGGCTCGATATCGGCCGAGACGCTGGCCATGTGGGCCAGGCGGGCCAGCTCGAGCACGCGGCGGTTCTGCACCTCGTCGTGGCCGAAGCCGACCACGCCGTAGCTGTCGGCCGTGATGCCGTTGGCGTGGAGGCTCTCGAGGGCCTGGCGGATCTCGGCCGGCTCGACCTTGAAGTCCAGGTGCCCCGGCCAGAGCTCCACGTAGCTCAGGCCCGTCTCCTTGAGGCAGTCGATCAGCCGAGCCAGCGGCTGAAACTTTCGGAAGCAGTAGCTCTGTACGCCCAGGCGGAATTGCGGCTTCATGGATTCTCCTTTCGCTCGCGGTGTCTCCGTGCGCTCACTGTAGCGCAGGACGGGTCGAATGGGAAGGCCCTGCCCGCGCAGATTGCCTTGACGGCCCGGCCGATCGGGCCGATAATGGAGGTCTCAGTTCTTCATGGGCCGATGGAGTTTCGAAGCGTCGGCCAACCATCTCAACGTGGCCGGCCGCGCCGGCCTGCAAGGGGAGCCCTTCGATGAACGCGATGCGCAAAGCCGTTCTGGTGTTGACGCTGGTGCTGGCGGCCTTCGCCGGCGGCCTGGTGATGCAGGCGCTGACGGCGCCAGAGGCCTTGGCCCAGCAGGCCGCCCCGGCCGACGGGCAGGTGCTGCGGGCCCGGCAGATCGTCCTGGTCGACGCCGAGGGGCGCGACCGGATGGTGCTGGCGGTCGCAGACACGGGCGCGGTGGGCATCCGCATGCTCGACGCCCATGGCCAGCCCGCCATCGAGTTGGGGCACGACCCGGCCGAGGGCAACGGTCTGAGCTTCTACGACCTCAAGAACAACATGCGAATGGGCTTGGGCGTTGTCGATGACGGCAGCCAGGGCCTGGTCCTCAACGCCGCCGACGGCGCCGAGCGGCTGAGCCTGGGCGCCGACGAGCAGGGCAACGCCGGCGTGAGCATCAGCAACGCCCTGGGCAAGGTGGTCATGAGCCTCGGCACCGGGGCCCAGGGCACCGGCCTGGCACTCAGGGAAGCCGAGGGCCCCGAGCGAGCCGGCATCGGCATGGGCTCCGGCGGCGGGGCCGACCTCTTTCTGAACAACGGCAACACCACCTGGCGGGCCTCGCAGCACGCCCGGATGCAGGAGTAGGCCACCCGTAGGGCGGGCAATGCCCGCGTGTCGGAGCTCTCACGACGTCGAACACGCGGGCGGTGCCCGCCCTACCACTCGGCGCTACATCACGGCGATGTCCTGCAGCGACGGCTCGACCTCGCGGGGCGGGTCGGAGGCGATGAAGGCCTCCAGTTCGTCGGCGCCGATGGGCTGGGTCGCGCCGCGCTGGCTGGCCACCATGGCCCCGAGGGCGTTGGCGTGGCGGCAGGCGTCGGCGAGGTCGGCGCCGGCCAGCAGCTTGTCGGCGAAGGCCGCCGAGAAGGCGTCGCCGGCCCCGACCGTGTCGACCACCTCGGTGCGGTAGCCCGGCACGTAGACCCGCTGGCCGGCCGCGTCGATGGCCAGGCTGCCCCGGGCGCCCAGCGTCATCACGCAGTGCGACAGCGCCCAGCACGCGCGGATCCGCTCGAGAAGCGCCACCGGGTCGCCATCGGCGAAGCCCGACAGCTCGGCGAGGTACTTCGCCTCGTCGTGGTTGAGTCGCAGCACGTCGGCGGCCCCGAGCGACTCGTGGATCGAGTGCGGCGTGTGGCAATGGGGCCGAAGGTTCAGGTCCAGCAGCTTCATCGCGTCGGGGGCGGCCTTGAGCAGCTCGTAGAGCGTCCGCCGGGACCGCTCGGCCCGCTGGACCAGCGTGCCGTAGCACACGCACGCCGACCGCCCCGCCGCCGCCAGCAGGGCCTCGCTGCCCTCGATGAAGTCATACGCCACGTCCGGCACGATCTCGTAGCTGGGCTGGCCCTCGGTGTCGACGTGCACCTTCACCACGCCGGTGCGGTGCTGCGCGTCCCGCTCGATGAAGCGGGTGTCCATGCCCAGCTGCGCCGCCCCCTGGATCACCCTCTCGCCCAGGTCGTCGCGCCCCACCCGCGAGACCATCAGCGCCTGATGGCCCAGCGAGTGCATCCGGTAGGCGAAGTTGAACGGCGCCCCGCCCAGCGCCGGCCCCGAGGGCAGCAGGTCCCAGAGCACCTCACCATATGCCAGCACCGTCTTGCGCATAGAACACCTTGGGATTTCCGATTTTGGGTTGCAGGTTTTCGATGCTCCATAGTGCGCGAATCGGGCGAGATCGAAAACCAAAAATCACAAATCTAGAATCCCCCTGATTCTCTGGTCCATCTTCTCTTGGTCGGCGGCGAAGGCCTGCAGGCCGTGGAGGCTCATCAGGGCGTCCAGGCCAATCGTGCCGCGGCTGAGGCGGTCGCGCCAGGCCTCCAGCTTCGGGATCTTGCCGTCCTGGCGGGCGCGGGCGATGTCGGCGTCACTCCAGTCCGGCAGCAGGTCGCCGTAGCCCTCGACGTCCAGGCGGCGGCGAAGTTCGGGGGCCCCGAGGGTCTCGATCCCGGTGGTGGCGATGCGCCGCACGGCCGCCTCCAGGCCGGTGGGCACCCGCCAGAGGTCCTCGACGCCCAGGGCGGCGGCGCGGGCGGGGTCGGCCCAGCGGACGTCGAAGGCCTGCTCGATGCCCACCGGGATGTCCTGGGGGC
Organism: Phycisphaerae bacterium; assembly: GCA_041687295.1. Lineage (GTDB taxonomy): Bacteria > Planctomycetota > Phycisphaerae > SM23-33 > FEN-1343 > JAWLCG01. Next base: position 13,932 of record JAWLCG010000045.1, read on the forward strand.
TCGGCGCGTCGGTGAGCAGCTCGTGGGCGGCCCGGGGGGGCAGGGTCAGCACGTCCACGCCGGCCAGGGCGGCGATCTGCGAGCCGCTGCGGAGGCTGGCGGCGATCTGGCGGGTGGGCAGCGTCAGCTCTTGGCGGAGCTTGGCCAGCAGGCGCTGGCTGGCCGAGACGGTCCGCTCGCCGACGTTGCGGCCATCGCCCAGGCCGTTCTGGTCGGCCAGCTGGTTGAGCCGGCCCAGGAAGACGTTGGCGTACTGCGGCATGGCCAGGATGGCCGTCAGGACGTTCTGCCGGGCCGAGAAGCCCAGCGTGAGGTTCACCGCCACGCGCTCGCTGGCCAGGCGGCGGGCGGCGAGCAGCCCCTCGGCCGTCAGGGGCACCTTGACGATGAACCGCTCCGGGCAGAGCGCCCGGTAGCGCAGGCCATAGGCGACGGTGGCGTCGAGGTCGCCGGCCAAGTCGGTGTGCAACTCGACCGACACGTGGGCGTCGAACGCCTCGACCAGCCGCAGGCCGTGGCGGGCGTTGAGCAGGAAGGCTACCTCACGCACCACCTCGGCCGGGGCCAGCTCGGGCAGCTCGCTCCGCAGCCGTCGGCCGGCCGTGGCGATCAGCTCGTCGTACGTGCCCTTCTGCACCTCGGCGTTGAGCAGCGAGTTGTTGGTCGTCAGGGCGTCGAACTCCCGCGTCCAGAGCCGGCCCGCCTCGTCCAGGTCGCCGGTGTCCAGCCATAGCCGTGAACCCAGCTCGGCCAGGCGCCGCCACAGCGGGTCGGACTCGAACGTCTCGGCCAGCTCGCCGTAGCGGGGGCCAAAGCCCTCCAGCACCAGCTCGCGTGCCATCCCCACCAGCCTCAGATCGATCCCCGCCATGCCGCACCTCCTGCCCAGCGTGCCCGTACAGGGTCATTGTAGGGGCCCGGCGCGGGGACGAGTAGGCCCTGTCCGCCGGGCCGTCAGAGCGTGAAGACGGGCGAGACGTCGTATCGGCTGGCGACGTGCAGGGCCAGGCGCTCACCCAGGATGGCCCGGGCGGTGGCGTGGGCGAGGCGGGGGTCGTTGTTGGTCTGGCTGAGGTGGCTCAGGGCGGCCCAGCGGAGTCGGCCGTCGGTGAAGTCGCGCAGCAACTCGGCCGCCTGCTGATTGGAGATGTGCCCGCCGTCGCCGACGATCCGCCGCTTGAGGTGCGGCGGGTAGGGTCCGGTGCGGAGCATGTCGGGATCGTAGTTGCTCTCGAGGTAGACCGCGTCGAGCGTGGGCAGCAGCTCCTCGAGCTCGGGGAACACGAAGCCCAGGTCGGTCAGCACGCCGAGGCGCAGGCCGCGGTGCTCCAGGACGAAGCAGACGCCGTCGGCCCCGTCGTGGGGCGTGGGCAGCGTGTGGACGAGCAGCTCGCCGATCTCCAGCGTGGCCCCCGCCTCGAAGGGCCGAACGTCGTGCACGCTGCCCATCTCCCCGCCGCAGGCCCGCACCGTGCCCGCCGAGGCCAGGATCGGCAGGCCGTACTTGCGCTGGAAGATGCCCGCCGAACGGCTGTGGTCGGAGTGGTCGTGGCTGAGGACCAGGGCGTCCACGTCGCGGATCGCCTGGCCGCGAAGGGCCATCCGCCCCTCGGCGATCTTGCCGCTGATGCCGGCGTCGAGCAGGATGCGCGTCCGGCCAGCCTGGACGAAGATGCAGTTGCCATTGCTGCCGCTCTGGCAGGAGAAGGTTTCCATGACGGCCTCGCCGGCCCCGTCAGCCCGGCCCGAGGGGCGGCCAGACGACAGGCCGCGGTCCAAGCACCCTCGGGCCGCCCGCAGGGGGCTGCCCCGACTATACAGGTACGTTCCCCGCCGCCCAACCGTTTGCCGCAAAACCGTCCGCGCAGAGCAGCGGGCGGACCCGCAGGCCCGCCCGCTGTCGCTCGCTCCGTAAGCCATTGCCGACGGGGCCGCTCTCCCCGTCGGCGAAGTAGGCTGCTACCGCCGACGGCGGATCAGCGCCAGGCCACCCAGACCCAGCAGGCTCAGCGTCGCCGGCTCGGGGATGGCGGCCGTGTTGCCCCAGGCACCCAGAAGGATGTTGAGGTCGCGGTCGTCTACGGTGTTGTTGTCGTCGAAGTCGCCCATGGCGAAAGTGGCCGACGACGCGCCCCAGTTGCCCAGGACGATGTTCAGGTCGCGGTCGTCGACCACGCCGTCATTGTTGGCGTCGCCGGGCATGTTGCCCGGGGGCTCCTCACCCAGGAGGTAGTACTCGTAGGTGATGTAGCTCTGATCCCAGGCCTTGGGGGCCACGTAGACGTCATAGGTGAACGGCGCGGCGGGGTCACCATCCCAGTTCACGCCCCAACTGAGTGTGCGGTGCGTGCCCGGCACGTCGCCGGTCAGCGGCGAGCCCTGGCCGGGATCGCCCGACCAGCGGAGCAGAAACACGCTGTTCTGGTTGGCGCCACAGTGCTGGCCGGTATCGGGCGTCGCTTGCATGAAACTCGGGTCGTTCTCTCGGATCTGGGCGGAGGAAGCGGCGTAGGTCCACCAGCCGTCCATCCGGATGCGCGCGCGGTGCTCCCACAGCCAAGCCGCCGTCGCGCTGGCAAAGCAGGTGTTGTTGCCGGCGCCGGGCTTGCCAGCGATAGCCAGGCCGTAGTTCGAGCTCATGTCCGCCTGCCAGCCCTGAATAACGCTGCTGGGAATGCGGGCATAGTAGACCGTCCGCGGCGTGCCATCGCCGAACGGCTTGGTCTCCGGGGGCATGAGGTCTTCGGGGGGAATGTCCAGCGTGTCGGTCGAAAGCGTGGCGATGGGCTCGCCCCAGAACCAGTCGTCAAAGCCCGGGCCCGCCAGGGCCGAGCCAGCCAGCGCCAAAACGCACAGCAGTGTGAGCCAACGAGTCATGTGCAGCCTCCCTTGAGAAAGTGTTGAAGTGCGCAGCAGAACCGCATGAGCCACATTTCGGGTACGCCACGACCGAGACACTCTACGACATGAACTGGCCCGGAACCTGCCTGGGAACCACCCCGGAACCCCGGCCAGCTGAACCCTATTATCGCCCACACCGGCCAATCCGACAACCGCAAAAACGTTTGCATCCCCCTCGGCTGGCCAACCCGGACGATAGCGGGCGGACCCGGAGGCCCGCCCGCTGTCGCTCGATTCACCATTGGCCGTCGGGGCTGCTTACCGCCGTCGGCGGATCAGCGCCAGGCCACCGAGGCCCAGCAGGCTCAGCGTCGCCGGCTCGGGCACGGCGGCCGTGTTGCCCCAGGCACCCAGAAGGATGTTGAGGTCGCGGTCATCGACGGTGTCGTTTTCGTCGAAGTCGCCCATCGCCCAGTCGGCCGCGGTGTTGCCCCAGTTGCCCAGGACGATGTTCAGGTCGCGGTCGTCGACCACGCCGTCATTGTTGGCGTCGCCGGGCAGGCCCACAGGGGGCTCCGGAAGGTAGAAATCGTAGGTGATGTAGCTCGTGTTCCAGGCGGCCGGGGCTACGTAGATGTCGAAGGTCGCGCCTTCATCGACCCACCAGGGCGCGCCGATGCTGAAGGTGCGAAACTCGCCGGGGACGTTGCCGCTCAGGGCGGCCCCGGTGGCGGGGTCGCCCGACCAGCGCATCAGGACGACGTTCTGGCCATTGCCCAGGCAGAAGGCGCCGGTTTCAGGGCTGCCGATGGTCGAGAAGTCCGGCTCGTGCTGCTTGATCCACGCGCTGGAGTCGGCGTAGGACCACCAGCCATCCATCTTCAGCCGTGGACGGGCGTGCCACAGCCAGGTGGCGCCGTTGGTGAGGAAGCAGTTGTTGGTCCAGTAGTCCGGCGCCCGGCCGATGATGGCCAGGCCGAAGTTCGTGTTCATATCCGCCTGCCAGCCCAGGATGACGCTGCTGGGGATGTTGGCGTAGAACATCCGCTCGGCAGGCACAGTGCCGTCCACGTCGGTGACGTAGACGTCCTCGGTGGGAATGGCCAAGCCCAGCGGGTCATTGTCGAGCACGGCGATGGGCTCGCCCCAGAACCAGTCGTCGAAGCCCGGGCCGGCCAGCGCCGCCCCGGCTACCAGCAGCACGGATAGAACGGTCACCATGCGAGTCATCTTGTCTCTCCTCATCAATGAAGTCGTAGATTCGGTCCAAGCGCAGTTGAAGAATGCAGAGACTGCGGGACGGCTAAGGCGAGAAGGGACATCCCCACAATCACAGGAACGCAAAGGCGACAGCGAGCGGTCTGCCCGGAGGACCTGGGAACCTGCGGGAAGGCCATTGCATCTATTATCGCGCCGAACAGTGAGAACGCAATAGGAGAAATGGCCCCAAAACGACAGCGGGCGGACCCGGAGGTCCGCCCGCTGTCGCTCGATTCACCATTGGCCGTCGGGGCCGCTCTCCCCGTCGGCGTTGTGGGCTGCTTACCGCCGACGGCGGATCAGCGCCAGGCCACCGAGGCCCAGCAGGCTCAGCGTCGCCGGCTCGGGGATGGCGGCCGTGTTGCCCCAGGCACCCAGCAGGACGTTGAGGTCGCGGTCATCGACCACGCCGTTGGCGTCGAAGTCGCCCATGGCGAAAGTGGCCGACGACGCGCCCCAGTTGCCCAGGACGATGTTCAGGTCGCGGTCATCGACCACGCCGTCATTGTTGGCGTCGCCGGGCAGGTTGGCCGGGGCGTCGGGGACCAGGAAGTCGTAGGTGATGTAGCTGGTGTTCCAGGCGGCGGGCACGACGTAGATGTCGAACTCAGCGCCCTGGTCGACCCAGTGGGGGGCACCGATGCTGAAGGTGCGGAACTCGCCGGGGACGTTGCCCGACAGGGCCGCGCCGGTGGCGGGGTCGCCGGACCACTTGATCAGCATGACGTTCTGCCCGTTGCCCAGGCAGAACTGCCCGACATCGGGGCTGCCGACGCTCATGAAGGTCGGGTCCTGGGCCTTGATCCAGGCGGTCGAGTCGGCAATGCTCCACCAGCCGTCCATCCTGATGCGGGGGCGGGCATGCCACTTCCAGGTCATGCCGTTGGTGGCGAAGCAGTTGTTGGTGTAGTAGCCCGGGGGCCGGCCGATGATGGCCAGACCATGGTTCGTGCTCATGTCCGCCTGCCAGCCCTGAATGACGGTGCTGGGGATGCGGGCGTAGAACATCCGCTCCTGCAGCACATCGCCGTCCACGCCGGTGACGTAGAGATCCTCGGTGGGAATGCCCAGAGCCACCGGATCGTTATCCAGCACAGCCACGGACTCGCCCCAGAACCAGTCGTCGAAGCCAGGGCCCGCCAGCGCGACCGTCGACACGGCGAGCACAGCCAGAAGCACAGCAAACTTGGTCATGATGATCCTCCTCAGTAGCCAAACCGTTAGTAGAAGTGACGCGCACGAAACACGGCAGCACAACGGATACAGCTACGGCGGGTACAGAAAGGGACGCCCCTGCGGTCACCTGGGAACCTCTGCCACAGGGACGTGTAAACAACATTATCCCCGATCTCGCCATATTCGCAAGGTGTAAACCGGGGCAAATCAGGCCCAGAGCCTACCAGGGCCGGGGCCGTCCGCAAAGCCCCCGCGCGCAACAAGGCGGGCGGACCCGCAGGCCCGCCCGCCTTGTTCGCTCGGTCAGATCTGTCTCGACCGGGACCGCTCTGCCCGGTCGGGGCTGCCGAGGGTGCTTACCGCCGACGGCGGATCAGCGCCAGGCCACCGAGGCCCAGCAGGCTCAGGGTCGCCGGCTCGGGGATGGCGGCCGTGTTGCCCCAGGCACCCAGCAGGACGTTGAGGTCGCGGTCATCGACCACGCCGTTGGCGTCGAAGTCGCCCATG
>JAWLCG010000046.1:0-19567 GCA_041687295.1 Phycisphaerae bacterium
CCGGGGGCGGCGTCGGACCACCTGAATCGACCGCCTCCGCCCTCGACCGGGCGAGCGGTGCTGACGCCCCGCTTGCCCGGGGCACCCCGACACGCGGTCGATCGGCAAAGGGTCTGGCCCGTCGGGCGGGCTGGCCGGGCGGGACGTAGCGGACGCACGGCGGTAGACGTGGAACGGAATGGACGTGGTATGAGCCCCTACCCTCTCGAGACGACCGTAGAGATCCTCCTGGTGGAGGACAACGATGGCGACGTGCGGCTGACGCAGGAAGCGCTCCGCGAGCGCAAGATGCTCACCCGCCTGCACCGCGTCCGCGACGGGGTGGAGGCGATGGAATTCCTCCGCGGCCAGGGCCGTTTCGCCGGCGCGCCGCGGCCCGACCTGATCCTGCTGGACCTGAACCTGCCCCGCAAGGACGGGCGGGAGGTCCTCGAGGAGGTTAAGAGCGATGTGAGCTTCCGCACCATCCCGGTTGTCGTGCTGACCAGCTCACCCGCCGAGGCCGACGTGCTGCGGGCCTACGACCTTCACGCCAACTGCTATGTGGTCAAGCCAGTGAACTTTGACCGCCTGATCGACGTGATACAGACGATAGAGGAGTTCTGGCTGACCGTAGCGCGCCTGCCGCCGCATGGGTAAGTCGGCGGCAGCGCGGCCTGCAGGAGTTTCTTCGGTCGTGCGCACCGGAGGCGCCCCGCGTGGTCCGGCGGCCGGGGTGAGGTACGGTCCTGGTCTTTCCGGGCCGGCGAGCTGGCCGGCGGAGCCGATGCATGAGTGATGAGCCGATCAAGGTCCTGTTGGTGGAGGACAACCCCCACATCGCGCGGCTGCTGCAGGAGTCGCTGGAGATGGTGGCCTCGGCGAGCTTCGACGTGCAGCTGGCCCAGCGGCTCGACGAGGCGGTCGAGCAGATCCGCAACGGGGCCTTCGACGTGCTGCTGCTGGACCTCTCGCTGCCGGACAGCAAGGGCCTGCAGACCGTCATCCGCGCCCACGAGGCAGCGCCGCACCTGCCCATCGTGGTGCTGACGGCGACCGACGACGAGATGCTCGGCATGGAGACCGTCCGCCGGGGCGCCCAGGACTACCTCATCAAGGGCCAGGCCGATGGCCGGCTCGTCGCCCGGTCGATCCGCTACGCCGCCGAACGCAAGCGGGCCCAGGACGAGCGCGAGCGGCTCATCGGCGAGCTGACCGACGCCCTCAACACCGTCAAGAAGCTCAGCGGCCTGCTGCCCATCTGCGCCTCGTGCAAGAAGATCCGCGACGAGACGGGCTACTGGCAGCGCGTCGAGCAGTACATCCAGGAGCACGCCGACGTGAGCTTCACGCATGGCCTGTGCCCCGAGTGCATCCATCGGCTCTACCCGGACTACGCCGAGGAAGAGCCCGAGGCCGACAGCTCCTCCTGAGCCGATCTCTCGCCTGCACCCTTGGGCCCAGGCGTTGACCATAGCCGTAGCCGCGCCCACTGCCTTCGGGCCGGCGGAGACTCGATGTGAACGACACCGTGATGCCGATCCACATTCTGTTGGTGGAAGACAACCCCGGCGACGCTCGGCTGTTGCACGAGACCCTGCGCGAGGCCGGCGACGAGTCCTTCGACATGTACCACGCCGAGACCCTCGCCGAGGCGATCGATCAGCTCGGCGGGCCGGTGTGCTGCGAGGTGGTCCTGCTGGACCTTTCACTGCCCGACTGTCAGGGCCTCGAGACCATCCGCCGCGTCGAGGCCGCCGCCCCGGCTGTGCCCATCGTCGTGCTGACCGGCCATGCCGACGAGTCGCTGGGGCTGGAGGCCCTGCGGATCGGCGCCCAGGACTACCTCGTCAAGGGCCAGACCGACGGCCGACTGCTCGTGCGGGCGATCCGCTACGCCCTGGAACGCAAGCGGGTGCAGGAGGCCCTGGCTCAGGAGCACGCCCGCGTGACCCTCGAGCGGACGCGCCTGCAGGCGATCCTGGACATCCTGCCGGTCGGCGTGTTCATCGCCGACGAGAAGGGGCGGATCCTCCACACCAACCCGGCCGCCCAGACCATCTGGGGCGGCCAGGCCCCGCTGACGGGCGCCCCCAAGGACTACGCCCGCGACTACCAGGCCTGGTGGCCCGACACGGGCCGGCGCGTCGAGGCCGCCGAGTGTGGCCTGGCCCGGGCGCTGGCGACCGGGGAAATCTGCTCGGCCGAGGAAATGGAGATCGAGACCCGCGACGGCCAGCGCAAGACCATCCTCAGCTACGCCGTGCCCTTCCGCAACGCCGAGGGCCACATCCTCGGCGCCGCCGCCGTCAACGTCGACATCACCCAGCGCAAGCAGAACCTCCGCGAGCTGCGGGCCCTGAACGAGACCCTCGAGCAGCGCGTCGCCGAACGCACCGCCGTCGCCGAGCGCCGCGCCAGCCAGCTGCGCGCCCTGGCGTCGGAGCTGACCCAGGCCGAGCACCGCGAGCGCCGCCGCCTGGCCCAGCTGCTGCACGACCACCTCCAGCAGATGCTGGTGGCCGGACGGATGAGCGTGGGCGCCCTGCGCCGCCGGCTCGACGACGCCGACGCCGACCGCGCCCTGGCCGGCCTGGACGAGCTGCTCGACCAGTCGATCGAGGCCTCGCGCTCGATGAGCATGGAGCTCAGCCCGCCGATCCTCTACGACGCCGGCCTGGGGGCGGCCCTGGAGTGGCTCGGGCGGCACATGCAGGACAAGCACCACCTCGCCGTCGACGTGGAGGTCGACCCGGCCGCCGACCCAGCCGACGAGGACATCGCCGTGCTGCTGTTCCAGGCCGCCCGCGAGCTGCTGTTCAACGTCGTCAAGCACGCCGGCGTCCAGCAGGCGTCGGTGCACCTGAGCCTCGCCGACGCCGAGCAACTGCGGCTGGAAGTGAGCGACCGCGGCGTGGGCTTCGACCCGGCCGACCTGCTGCACTCCGGCGAGGCCGGCTCCACGGGCTTCGGCCTGTTCAGCGTCCGCGAGCGGCTCGAGCTGCTCGGCGGGCACCTCACCGTCGACAGCAGCCCCGGCCAGGGCACGCGGATGCTCATGGCGGCGCCGCTTCGGCCCGCGCCCACACTGCCCCAGCCCCCCCTGCCGATGGTCCCGCCCCACGTCCCCGCCGCCGCCGGCGAACGCCCCGCGCCCCGGACGGCGTCGCAGGCCCTGCGCGTCCTGCTGGCCGACGACCACAAGATCCTCCGCGAGGGCATCGCCGGCCTGCTGGCCGACCAGCTCGACATCGAGGTCGTCGCCGAGGCCTCCGACGGGCAGATGGCCGTCGACCTCGCCCGCCAGCTGCGCCCCGACGTGGTGATCATGGACGTCAGCATGCCCCACCTGACCGGCGTCGAGGCCACCCGCATCGTCACCGACGAGATGCCCGCCACCCGCGTCATCGGCCTGAGCATGCACGAGGAGGCCGACATGGCCACCGCCATGCGCAACGCCGGGGCCGTCGCCTACCTGTCCAAGGGCGGCCCGATCGACTGGCTCATCGCCGCCATCCGCGGCTTCTGCCTCCTGCCCCAGCCCCCCAGCCAGGCCACGCCCGCCCGAGGCCAAACCACCAACCCCACCAGCCAGACGAATTGACCCCGCCTGATGGGCGGCAGGCGCCTTTGGAGTGCGGCGAGTCATCGCCGCTTTGGCTCGATGGCGACCCAAGCCAAAGCGGCGTCAAGCCGCCGCACTCCATATTGCGCTGGGGCCCTGAGCCGTCCATGGGTTGGTGCGACTGACGATCTGACGTTCGCTGGCGCCCCGTATCACTGGCGACGGCCGGCGTGGGGCGGTAGGATGTTCCGATGCACACACCACGACATTCGGCTACGGACATACTGGTCGTCGGGGCGGGGCCGGCGGGGCTGATGGCGGCCCTGGCGGCGGCGCGGGCCGGGCGGCGCGTCGAGGTGCTCGAGCAGCTCGATCGGCCCGGGCTCAAGCTGCTGGCCACCGGCGGCGGGCGATGCAACCTCACCTGCGCCGAGGCGGCCGAGGCCCTCATGGCCCGCTTCGGCCGACAGGGGCGGTTCATGGCGCCGGCGCTGGCCCTTCTGGACCCGCAGCGCCTGCGCGAACGGCTGGCCGAGCTGGGCGTGCCCACCGTCGTCGACGAGCACAACCGCGTCTACCCCGCCAGCCAGGCCGCCGGCACGGTGCTCTCGGCCCTGCTGGACGCGGGGCGCGACCAGGGCGTGCAGCTGCGGACGGGCGTGGCCGTCGAGGGGCTCTGGATCGAGGCTTCGCGCCTCCGCGGCCTGCAGACGCGCACGGGCCGACTCGAGGCCCCGCGGGTTGTCCTGGCCACCGGCGGGCAAAGCTACCCAGAGCTGGGCGGCACGGGCGGGGGCTATTCGCTGGCCGAGCAGGCGGGCCATACCCTCGTGCCGCCCACGCCGGCGCTGGTGGGGCTGGTGACCGTCGAGAGCTGGCCCGCGCGGTGCGCCGGCGTCAGCCTGCAGGGCGTGCGGGTGTGGATCGATCGGCGGGGCCAGGCCAAGGCGGGCCTCGTCGGCGACGTGCTGTTCACCCATCGCGGCCTGTCGGGCCCGGCCATCCTGGACCTCTCGGGCGACGTGGCCGGCCTGCTGGCACGCGGGGGCCCGGTGCCCCTGCGGCTGGACCTGACGGAGCCCGACCGCGGCGAGCCGGCCAACCTGCCCAGCCCCCAGCGCTGGCAGCAGCGCCTGGCCCGCTGGCGGCAGCGCCAGGGCACCTCGTCCCTGCGCAACCTCCTGGCCCGCCACCTGCCCCGGGCCCTGGCCCACCTGCTGTGCGAGCTGGCCGGGCTCGATGCCCAGACCCGCGCCGCCGAGCTGCCCGCCGACGCCCGCGACGCACTGGTCGGCCTGCTGACGGCCCTGCCGTTGACCGTCTCAGCCACCGAGGGCTTTGGCCGGGCCATGGTCACCCGCGGTGGCGTCAGCCTGCGCGACGTCGACCCCCACACCCTCCAGAGCCGCCGGCTGGCCGGGCTCTCTCTCGCCGGCGAGCTGCTCGACCTCGACGGGCCCAGCGGCGGCTACAACCTCCACTGGGCCTTCGCCAGCGGCTCGCTCGCCGGCCAGGCCGCCGCCGGTTAGCCCCTCTGCCGATCGCGGGTCCGCAGGCTGGGCTCGGCCCAAGCCCACGGAATGCCTTCCGTGGGCATCGGGGCGGGCCGTTCCTGTCGCGGCACAACGCAGCCACACGTCCGATCGACAAACGGTCCAACGGTTCTTCTACCCCCGCCGGGCGAGCCCGCGGCTTGCCCGGGGCACCCAGAGCCGCTCGCCCGCTCGGCCTCGGGGGCCCTGTCCAAGCCGCCCCCCCCACCGATTGGCCCGGGGGGTTGCCGACGCCCCCTCCCGGGTGCCTATAATGCCTGTAACGATCGGCCACTGGCATCGGCGGATCGCCGTGGGCCGACACCGCGCCGGCCCTGGAGGTGGAGATTTCGGTCTCCGCACAAGTCGCGCCGGGGGCAAGGGCCCCATCGGCCACCAGGCACGCCGTGCTGGCACGGCAATCGAAAGGGGAGAGTCTATGAGTACGTTCTGGCGCACACTGACGTCGCTGCTGTTCGTCCTGATGCTGACCGTGGGGTCCACCGCACTGCTGAGCGGCTGTGAGGAGGAGTCCGAGGTCGAGACCCCGGTCGGCGATGTCGAGATCGAGGAGGACTAGACCGTCTGCCCATCGGATGTGCGGGCTGGGGGGCACCCGAGAAGGTGGGGCTTCGCTTCGCTGCGCCCCAGCCTACGGCGCAGGCCGTCTTCGTAGCCCGTAGGGCGGGCATTGCCCGCCGTCGGTGGCGTCATACTCCGCCCCGGCGGGCAGTGCCCGCCCTACGGGCAGCGCCGCCCGGCCCGGGTCGCGGAGACGGATCGGGCCGGGCGGGGCGCTCTTCGGTTCCGCGCGCGGTGTCCGCAGGCTACACGCGGGTCACTTGACCGAGAAGGTCGTGCAGTCGGCCATGTCCTCGACCATGTCCACGGTGATGCCCTGGGCGTGGCACTCGAGGTCCTCGTTGTAGCGGCACTGGCTGACCTTGCAGGCCCCGACGCCGGCCTGGGCGTTCATGTCGCCGCCCTTGGTGCTCCGCGACGTGAAGGTGTCGCACTTGGGAGTGTCGTCGCCGACGGTAATGGCCCAGGCGTGGCACTGGCGTTCGCGGTTGTAGGCACATTGCGTAACGCCGCACATCTCGACTTTCGGCATGTCCATGTGGGTCCCCCTTGGGAGTCAGAAAAGGGAAATTCCGGGTCCGTCCGATAATGCATTATAGCGCCCAGCCGCCCAGGGCAACCCCCCGCAGCCGGCGTTACGCCTCAATATCGAGCATCAGCGGGGGCGGATTGGAGCGTTCGTTGCGGGGGTCGGCCAGCAGCGCCGCCGAGCGGGCGCGGGTGTCGGACTCGCTGAGGTCTTCGGACGCCGGCGGGGTGGGTTCGTCGGTGGAGGGCTCGGGGGGCTTTTTGGGGCGCTTTCGGCCCTTGGGGTCTTGCCGGTCGTCGGGGTCGACGCGGAGGCCCTGGGCCTCGGCCATGTCCTCGACGGACTCTCGGCTGGCGGCCCGTTTGCGGTCGGCCTGCTGGGCCTGGCGGGCGTCGCTGTCGTGGGCGGCGTCGGCCTCGCGGGCCCGCTGCGACTGCGTCAGGTTCGCCTGCGTGATGCTCGTCAGGGCATTGGGGGGAATGGTCGACATGCCCGCCTTCCGCTGCTGCCACGCCAGAGGCCGCGCCGCCCGTCGGGCACCGTCAGCCCCTGCGCCTGTCGCCTTTATCGGCTCGGCCTGGGCGAAGGCTTGACTAAGCCCCACACCGCGCCGCCCCACCCTCCTGGACTGACCGGTCCACTACCCGTACGGCTCGGGGACGTCGAAGGTCCAGGCCCGGCCATCCACGCGGATCTCGGCCTGGCCGGGGGCGTGGCGGATCTGCACGTCGGGCTCACCGAAGCTTAGCAGGAACGGGTGGAAGCTGTTCTCGCGGTCGTACCGGTGCCGCCAGCTTAGCGTGGTCACCGGCTGGCCGCCGTGCTCCCAGTGGGTGATCTCGTGGCAGTCGGCGTCGGCCAGCAGGATCACCCGCAGGTCGGCCGACTGGCCATGGATGACGAAGCCCTCGTCGGTCCGCTCGACGGGCAGGCGGGTCTGCAGGTGCCACTTTCCCCCCGTCCGCATGCCGCGCTGGCCCAGGATGGTGTCGACGACCAGCAGGTGCTCGTCGCCCATCAGCCACCACTGGCGGTCGTAGCGGCGGGTGACCAGGGGGAAGGCCTCGCGCAGGTCGCAGTGCAGGCCCAGCGCGCCGTCGCCCTGGGCCAGGACGCGCAGCGGGGCCGTCGCGGCGTCGGCCTGGTCGCGGTGGCGGAGGGTGACGGCGTTGTGCTGCTCGGCGGCGCTGGCGCCGTAGCCGGGGTCGACCAGGAACCGCTCGCCATCGCGGCCCAGGACGAAGTGGCCCAGGTCGCGGTTGTTGTGGTTGCCGCCATTGAACCCGCCCCGCACCGCCAGCCAGACGCGAGGCCCGTGCCAGGTCAGCCAGTCCAGCGTTCGGCTGTGACGCAGGCCCTCGACGCGCGGCGGCGCGCTGGGCTGGAACGGCTCGCGGTACCAGAGGCTCTCGACGTCGAAGAACAGCCCCGGCAGGTAGCGCCAGTCGCGGAGGATCTGCTCCTGCAGGCCCGCGATCTCGGGCCGATCGAACCGCCGGGCCCACCAGAACGCCTGCGTCAGGCCCCACTCGTGGGTGGACTCGTTGCAGTTGCTGAAGTTGATCGGCCGGCCGTCGCGGCCACGCATCCACGCGTGCCAGACCAACGTCTCGGCCAGCCCGCGGTGCTGCGAGAGGCCCAGGTCCTCGCCGGTAAGGCGGTAGAGCGGGATGGCGAAGTCGGACAGGTGCCCGATGGCCGTGTCGCAGTACATGCAGCCCTCGGTGTAGCCGCCGTCGAGGTGGAGGCTCGGCAGCAGGTAGCCCAGGCCGCGGATGGCCTCGTCGAGCACCCGGCCAGCCAGCTCGGGCTCCTCGCGACGGATGGCCAGGGCGGCCAGGCCCGCGTTGCCGTGCAGGGCCGAGTTCCAGTTGAAGTTGCAGCGGTACCACCAGTCCCTCGCCTCGATGCCCTCGAGGTAGCCGCCCAGGCCCCGCTCGCGGATGGCCTCGATGCACCGCCCCACGAGCGCCTCGTCCAGGTAGGGCCGCAACGCGTCCAGGCCGAAGGCGGTGACGTAGAGCAGCTCGCCCGTGGCCAGATTCGCCCCGCGGATGCCGAAACCGCCCGGCCTCGGCCGCCAGTGGTCGCTACGGCAGGCCTGCTCCAGCACGGTCTTGGCCCGGTCGAGGTGGACGCCGTCGCGCGTGAGGTACCACGCCGCCACCGACCGCACCAGCCAGTTCTTCAGGATGCGGTGCCGCCCCGGCCGCTTGCGGTCCGGGGCGTCGAGGTGGATGGGCAACTCGGTGGCCTCGTCGGGCGGGCCGAACTCCGCCATCCGCCGCAAGGCCTCGAGGTTGTTCTCGTGGATCCGCCGAAAGAACGGGTCGGCCAGCCGTTCGGGCAGCGCCTCCCACTGCTCAGGGTCCAGCACGAGTCCGCGGGCCAAGTTCGCCTGCAGGTTCAATCCGCAAGGGCCGGTCGTCGTCACGTCGGGTACTCCAGGGGGACAGCTTCAAGCGTTGAAACCGGTAGTACACTCTCGCCAGAACCCCCCGCTCGGTCAAGGGGAAACCGCTCAACCGCCATCGGCCGCGTTCCCACGCGCCTCGGCCCAATGCACCAAGCCGTGTGGACGCAATGTGGAGTGCGGCGGCAACGACGCCGCTTTGGCTCGAATCGGATGCCGTGGCTACGCCGTATGTCGGCACGTCTTCGGCCCCGGAGAATTGGCTTCGTTTCGCGGGGCGTGGTTTCCGCCCAACCCACGGTTTCACCAAGGCTTGACCTCTGGCGAAATTGGCTTCGTTTCGGCAGAGTCCGCCTCGTCCGCCCCTGCCTGCGTGCCCCGTCCCATGGGGACAATTCTTCGAATTCTCCGATTGCATACAATATACAATATACCATTGGCTTGGGGAGACGGGCCCATGTGGAGTGCGGCGACGGAGTCGCCGCTTTGGCTCGAGGTCGACCCCAAGCCAAAGCGGCGTCGCTGCCGCCGCACTCCATACTGCGCAGGACAAGCCCCACGCGCAGGCGAATCGCCTGGCATGGGGGGGAACGCTCGAAAAGACGTGGCGGCGGACGGCGCAGCCACGGCACCCGGACGCTGGTCCTCCATCGGCGGCGGGCCGTGCCCGCCCTACGGGGTTGCGCGCTGGTCCTCCATCGGCGGCGGGCCGTGCCCGCCCTACGGGGCCATCACGACAACAACACGCCTCGGCCCAGGCACGATTCAATACGTTTTCTATAATACACCCATTTATGATAGTGTCAACGTCGATTTCACGGGAAAGTGTAAAAATCGCGCCAGGCGGTGAGGACGCAGTATGGAGTGCGGCGGCAACGACGCCGCTTTGGCTCGGTCGGCGGCAAAGGGATCGCTGTCGGACGTCGTTTGGGGTACGTTGGGCCGCGGTAAGGACACACCGCCCCGATGCCCACGGAAGGCATTCCGGGGGCTTGGGTTGGAGGGGCGGAGTGAGTCCGACGGCGCAATCGGGGGGCGGGGTCTGGGCGCGCGACGCGGGCCCGGAGAGCGTGTCCCGGGCCCGCGGCGGGTGTGTCAGGCGAAGGGCGAACGAATGGGGTGGCGGTGAACGTCTAGAGGACGTGCAGCTCCTTCTGGCGGTCGCTCAGCTGGCCCCGCAAGCGGGCGAGGATGGCTGAGTGCATCTGGCTGACGCGGCTCTCGGAGAGGTCGAGCGTCTCGCCGATCTCCTTCATGGTCATCTCCTCGTAGTAGTAGAGGATGATGATGAGGCGTTCGGCGCGGCTCAGGCCACGGGTGATCAGGTCCTTGATGTCCTTGCGTTGGACGGCGCGGAAGGGGTTCTCGCCGCGCTTGTCCTCCAGGACGTCGATCTCGCGGACGTCCTTGTTGGAGTCGGTCTCGTACCACTTGCGGTTGAGGCTGACCAGGCCGACGGCCTGGGCGTCGCGTTGGAGCTTGCGGAACTCGGCCATGGGCAGGTCCATGTCCTTGGCGAGCTCTTTCTCGTTGGGCTTTCGGCCCAGCTGGACCTCCAGGCGGCGGAGGCTCTCCTCGAGCTTGTGGGCCCGGGAGCGGACGAGGCGCGGCACCCAGTCCATGCTGCGCAGCTCGTCGAGAATCGCCCCGCGGACGCGCGGCACGCAGTAGGTCTCGAACTTCACGCCGCGCTCGAGGTCGAAGGAGTTGATGGCGTCCATCATGCCGAACACGCCCGCGCTGATCAGGTCGTCGCAGTCGACCTCGTCAGGCAGCTTGGAGTAGAGGCGCTCGGCGGTGTACTTGACCAGCGGCAGGTACATCTCCATCAGATGGTTGCGCCGCTCCTCCGTGGGATCGTCCCTGTACTGCTCCCACAGCTGGGTGATCTCCTCGGCCGAGAGCGTCATTCCTCGCACTGCCATCGTATCCTCCTTCGCGTTTCCGCCTCACCCGCTGAGGGGGCGGTTTATCCCGCAAGCCCGCTAGAGCTCCTCCAGCACCTGCCGGGCCGCCCGCTGGATGGGCGACTCGGCGCTGGGGGCCTGGAGAGATTGTCGGCCAGATTCCCTAGTCGCTTTATTTACTTCAGGCTCTACAAAGCCTACATCTTCGCCATCTTGCCCATCCAGACCCGGATCCGCGGGGGCGGCCAGGGCGGCGTCGGCGGCCACGATGCGCGCAAGATTCTCACGAAGAAGCACTTGGGCGATCAGGCCCGCGAGGTACCCCGCGCCCAGGCCCGCGAACAGGCCCACCAGGGCGCGCAGCAGAATGGTGGTGAAGGGGTTGTCGGCGGCGGCCCCGGCGACGAGCATGCCGGCGAATGCCAGCAGGCCCACCGAGGCGGCGGTCAGCCTGGCGATCATCCCTGCGTCCATTTCTGCATCCTTGCAGGGCCGCGACCGTCCCTGGTCACAGCCGGCCCGGGTTTCCTGTCCCCCGGGCGGGCCAGGTCCCGGGGGTGTACGTCACGTTAGCCGAACCAGTTGACGACCCGGCGGAAGAAGCCTTCCTCGCGGACGAGCAGGCCCTCGCCCTGGCCGAGCTTGTTGGCCAGGGCGGCCAGGCAGCGGCTGGCCTGGCAGCGCGGGTAGGCCAGCACGAACGGCTCGCGGCGGCGGACGGCGAGGGCCACCTTCGGGTCGGTGAGGATGTAGCCGGCGTCGTAGACGGCCACGCCCAGGAACTGCCGGGCCACGCCGGCGACGCGGTTGTAGGTCGCCCGGGCCTCGTTGCGGTCGGTGGCGAGGTTGACCAGCAGGCTCACCTGCCCGCGGAACCCCTCGCGGCTGAGGACCTTGATCAGGGCGTAGGCGTCGGTGATGCTGGTCGGCTCGGGCGTGGCGACGACCAGGACGGTGTCGGCCCCGCCGGCGAAGCTCAGGACGTTGCGCCCGATGCCGGCGCCGGTGTCGACGAGGATGACGTCGTTCTCGGCCTCCAGGTGCGCGAGGTCCTCCAGCAGCTGGGTGCGCTGGAACTCGTTGAGCTCGGCCATGCGGGCCAGGCCCGACGCCCCGGGCACGAACTGCACGCCGCAGGTCAGCGGGATGACGATGTCGGCCAGGCGGCGCTGGCCGGCGACGACGTGGGCGAGGTTGGCCCGCGCCCGCACGTCGAGCAGGACGTCGAGGTTGGCCAGGCCGAGGTCCGCGTCGAGCAGGGCCACGCGGTTGCCCGCCGCCGACAGCAGGATCGAGAGGTTCAGCGCGACGTTGGACTTTCCCACGCCGCCCTTGCCGCTGCTGACGGCGATGATGTGCGTCTGGCGGGCCTGGCGCATCAGGTCGCGCAGGCGGCTGGCCTGGTCGTCGTGGCTCATACCGTCCCCCCTGCGATCAGCTCGGCGAGCCGGCGGCCCTGGCCGACCTCGATGTCGTCGGGCACGTCCTGGCCGGTGGTGATGAAGCTTAGCCCCGCGTTGAGTTTGCGTACGACGTTGAGGACCATGCCGAACGAGACGGCCTCGTCGAGCTTGGTCAGGATCAGCCGATCGACGCCCAGCGGCGCGAAGTGCTCGACGGCCGACTGGATGTTGCGCTGGCTGGCGGTGGTGCTGAGGACCAGGTGCACCTCGTCGGGCCGGGCGGCCTGGAGGAACGCCTGGAGCTGGCCGAGCCGCTCGGTGTCGTTCTGGCTGCGCCCGGCGGTGTCGATCAGGACGACGTCGCAGTCGCGCATTCGCTCCAGCACGGCCGAGAGCTCGGCGGGGTCCTGGGCGACCTCCAGCGGCACGTCGATGATCTGGGCGTAGGTCCGCAGCTGCTCGACGGCGGCGATGCGGTAGGTGTCCAGCGTGATCAGCCCGACCCGCCGCCGCTCGCGGAGCTTGAGGTTGGCGGCGAGCTTGGCGATGGTGGTGGTCTTGCCCACGCCGGTCGGCCCGATCAGGGCGATCACGCGGGGCCGATCGGTCGTCGTCGGCTCGGCCGTCAGGCCCGTGGGAATCATCGACGCGACGAACTCCATGAGCGTGGCGCGGATGAGGGCCTTGTCGCGAAGCTGCTCGCCGGTGAGCTGGCGGCGGATGTGCTCGATGATCTCCTGGGCGACGTCCTCGGCGACCTCCTGCTGGAGCAGGGCGAGGTAGGTTTCGAAGAGCTCTTCGGGCACGGCGGGCTGACTGGCGGGGTGGTTCTGGCGGACGAGGCGCTCGACCATGGTGGTCAGGGCCTGGACCTGCTCGGTCAGCGCGTCGGTCTGGGGCGTGCGGCGGAGGTTGCCGGCCGGCTCGGCCAGGGCGGTCGCGGTGGCGGCGGTCGGCAGATGGGCCGGGCCGTCGATCACGGTGACGCCGGCCTCGGCGGCGCGTCGGCCGGCGGCGGGGCTGCGGCGGCTCGGGCGGGCGGGCACGTTGACGTTCCGCGAGGCGGTGATTTCCCACACCTGTCGGCCACCCATGCCGAAAAAGCCGCCCTTGCGGAAGCTGCGGGTATGGAGGATCACCGCATCGCGGCCCAGGTCGCGCTTGACCGCCGCCAGGGCCTCCGCCATCGAAAAGGCTTGATAGGTCTTAACCGTCATGCCTCGCGCCGCCTCCCTGCGCCACGCCGCTCCGGAGCCCCCGAATGGCCCCAGCCGTCGTCATCCGCTCGCGTGACTGCCGCCCCGCACCGGCCCGCATTCCCTTGTCGGGCTCGGCGTCCGTCGGGATATGAACCGGGCTGCTCGCCCGGCTGATCTGCTTGTACACCGGACGGCGACTTCCCGCAAGTCCTCAAGGTCCGGTAACCCGATTTTTCGCGTTCTTTCGTGTCGGTCGGCCCCTACCGCACGGCGGCGGCCATTGGCTGGGCGACCATGGCGACGCTCTCGACCTGCACGCCGTCCATTTCGTTGTAGCCCAGCACCGCCACGGTCGGCAGCGAGGGCTCGAGCAGCCTTCGCACGGCCGATCGCACCGGCGGCGAGCACAGCACCACGGCCGGGTGCCCGCCGGCGACGAGGGCCTCGAGCTCGCGGGCGACCTGCTCGGTGATCGCCCGGGCCAGCTGCGGCGGAATCGTGATCAGCGTGCCCCGCTCGCTGCGCTCGATGTGGGCGTTGATCGTGTCCTCCAGGGCCGGGTCGAGCGTCACGCACCACAGTCGGCCCTCGACGTCGCGGTACTGCTGGCAGATCGTCCGGGCCAGGCTGTTGCGGACGTACTCGGTCAGCACGTCCAGGTCGCTCGTTCGGCCGATCCAGTCGCTGAGGGTCTCCAGGACCGTCTCGAGGTCGCGCACGGGCACCCGCTCGCGGAGCAGGTTGGCCAGCACCTTCTGCAGCTGGCCGGGCTTGACCTGCTCGGGCACGACCTCGTCGACGAGGTTGGGCGACTTCTCCTTGAGCTTCTCCAGCAGGCGGTTGACCTGCTCGCGGGTCAGCAGCGAGTGGCCATGCGTGCGGATGACCTCGGTGAGGTGCGTGGCCAGCACAGCCGTCGGCTCGACGACGGTGTAGTTGAGCATCTCGGCGCGGGATTTCTGGCTCTCGTTGATCCACACCGCCGGCAGGCCGAAGGCGGGCTCGGTGGTCGCCTCGCCCAGCAGCTTACCGGTGGCGGCGCCGGAGTCCATGGCCAGCAGCTGGCCCGGCACGACCTGGCCGCGGGCGACCTCGACGTCGCGGATGCGGACGACGTAGGTATTGGCGTCGAGCTGCATGTTGTCGCGGATGCGGATGGGCGGCACGAGCAGGCCGACCTCCGAGGCGATCTGGCGGCGGAGGTTGGCGATGCGGTCGAGCAGGTCGCCGCCCTGGCCGGCGTCGACCAGGCGGACCAGCCCGTAGCCGACCTCCAGCTGCATGGGGTCCACGCCGAGCATGTCCTCGGCCTTGGGCGGCTCGGCCTTGGGCCGGACGCTGGACTCCGGCGGCGGGGCGGCGGCCTGGGCGGCGGCGTCCTTGCGCCCCCGGTTGACCATCCAGGCGATGCCCACGCAGCTGCCGCCCAGGGTCAGCAGCGGCAGCGCCGGCAGGGCCGTGAAGCTCAGCAGGCCCAGGAAGCAGGCCGCGATCACCAGGGCGACCGGCCGGTGGGTGAGCTGGGCGATCAGCTCCTCGCCGAGGTTGGTCTCGGCCGTGGAGCGAGTGACGATCAGGCCGGCGGAGATCGAGATGATGAACGCGGGGATCTGGCTGACCAGGCCGTCGCCGATGGTCAGGCGGGTGAACAGGTCCGCCGCCTGCCCCGCCGACCAGCCGTACTGGATGACGCCCACGAACAGCCCGCCGATGACGTTGACCAGCGTGATGATGATGCCCGCGATCGCGTCGCCGCGGACGAACTTGCTGGCACCGTCCATGGCCCCGTAGAAGTCGGCCTCGCGGCTGATGGCCTCGCGGCGGCGGCGGGCCTCGCCCTCGTTGAGCAGGCCGGCGTTGAGGTCGGCGTCGATGGCCATCTGCTTGCCCGGCATGCCGTCCAGTGTGAACCGGGCGGCCACTTCGCTGATGCGCGTGGCGCCCTTGGTGATCACGACGAACTGGATCACCACGAGGATGATGAAGATGATCAGCCCGACCGCCAGCGAGCCGCTGGCCACGAAGTTGCCGAACGCCATGATCACCTGGCCGGCGGCGGCGGTGGCCTGCTCGACGCTCCGCCCGTCCTCGCCGGCCGTCAGGATCAGCCGGGTGGTCGCCACGTTGAGCACCAGTCGAAGCAGCGTCGTCGCCAGCAGCAGGCTGGGGAACACGCTGAACTCCAGCGGGCTGGTCACGTAGATCGTCGTCAGCAGCACGACGGCCGCCAGCGTGATGTTCGCCGCCAGCAGCACGTCCATCAGCGCCGCCGGCAGCGGTACGAGGATCACGAAGATCAGCAGCGCCGCCCCGATCGGGAACACCAGCCCCCGATGCCGGGCCAAGCCCTGCAGAACCGTCAACGGATTGCCTCGCCCTGCCGCCATAGTCTCGCGTCGCGCTCCTGTGTCTCGTTGCCCGTAGGTCGGGGATGCCTCCCTCGACAACCCATTCCCGTCAGCGTCCTCTTACCCAAGCCCACGGATTGCTATCCGTGGGCATCTCGTCCGGGCGTTTCCCCAAGGCCCGACGATCCCTCGGCGGCGGGGGCCAGCCCCCCATGGGACCCGGCGTCGCCCCCGAAGACCCCGGGCAAGCCCGGGGCTATATACGCTCTGGAACCCTTGAACCCTCTGCGCTTCTTCTCTCTGTGTCCTCTGTGTCCTCTGTGGCCCATCTTCGGTTTTTCGTCTTCGCTGCCGGGCCTCGCTGCGCTCGACCCGGCCTACGGGGCCCTACACGCTGGCGGGGATGCGCCGGCCGATCTTCTTGCTGCGGGCCAGCTCGTACACGTACGCCAGCACCTCGGCGACGGCCTTGTACAGGGCCGTCGGCACCTCGTCGCCGACCTTGCAGCCCTTGTACAGGGCCTGGGCGAGGGGCTTGCGTTCAACGATGGGCACGCCGTGGGCGGCCCCGATCTGCCGGATGCGGATGGCCATGTGGTCGGCGCCCTTGGCCACGACCTTCGGGGCGTTCATGCCCTCGCGATACAGCAGGGCCACCGCCAGGTGCGTGGGGTTGGTCACCACGACGGTGGCGCGGGGGACTTCCTGGCTCATCCGCTGCATGGCCAGCTGGCGGGCGACGCGCTGGCGGCGGGCGCGGATGTGCGGGTCGCCCTCCATCCGCTTGAGGTCTTCCTTGAGCTCCTGGCGGGTCATGTGGAGGTCCTGGTCGTGCTGCCAGCGCTGGTAGAGCAGGTCCAGCAGGGCCAGCGCCAGCAGCACCGCCCCGACGCGCAGGCCCAGCGTCAGCGTCAGGTCGCCGGCCAGGGCGACCACCTGCAGGTCGTCCATGCCGGCCGAGCTGAGGATCATCGGGAGGTCCTTTTCGACGGTGACCCACGAGATGACCCCGATGATGCCGACCTTGCCCAGGCTCATCGTCAGCCGAACCAGCGACCGCTTGCTGAACATCCGCCCCAGCCCCGCCAGCGGCGAGATCTTGTTGAAGGTCGGCTTGAGCGGCTCAGCCGTCAGCACCCAGCCCACCTGCACCAGGTTACCCAGCACGCCCAGCAGCATCACCGTGAGCATCAGCGGCACGAGGATCGCCCCGACGCTCCAGGCCGTGATCGCCAGCGTCTGGCCGGCCGCGTGGAGGTCCCAGGCCGGGCCGTCGGTGGGGCTCAGCAGCTGACCCATCACGTTGGCCAGCCGGGCGAACATGTGCCGGCCCAGGAATTGCAGCGCCACCAGCGCCCCCAGCAGGATCGCCGCCGACGTCAGGTCCTGGCTGTGCGCCACCTGCCCGCGCTGGCGGGCCTCGTCCCGCCGATGCTGGGTCGGTGCTTCACTCCTCTCGCCCTGATCGTCTGGAGGCATCCGTGCCGTCCTCTTCCTTCATATAGCCCCGGGCTCACCCGGGGTCTTCGTCCTCAGGTCTGCGTCCGCTAGAACAGTCCAGCCAGCGATCGGCTGATGACGTCCCAGCCCACCTCCACCAGCGGCGCCAGGGCCGTGATGCTCGCGACCATCACCACCAGGCCCACCAGCACGCGGATCTGGAAGCCGGCGGACAGGATGTTCAGCTGCGGCATGGTCCGCTGGATGAAGCCCATGGCCACGCTGGTCAGGAACAGGGCCACCACCGCCGGGGCCGCCACCTTAATGCCCAGCCGAAACGCCGCCGTCAGCAGGCCCACCACCGCGCCCAGCAGCGGCTCGTCGGGGGAAAAGCCCATCAGCGGCACGCGGTCGAAGGTCTCCAGCAGCCCGCCGATCATCAGCCGATGCCCGCCGATGGCCAGGAACACGCCCAGGGCCGTCAGGTGCATCATCACGTCCAGGATGGTCGTCGTGTCCTCCAGCAGCGGGTTGAACACGTTGGCCAGGCTGATGCCCATCTGCTGGCTGATCTGCCCAGCCCCGACGCCGATGCCCACGAACAGCAACTGGGCGGCAAAGCCGATCACGCCGCCGACGAGCATCTCGCCGCCGATGCCCAGCACCAGCTCCGGCCAGCTCTCCGGCAGCACGGCCGGCTCGACCATCCGCGCCGTCACGCCCAGGCCGATCGTCAGCGCCAGCAGCCCTTTCACCTGCATCGGCAGGCTCGGGTCGCTCAGCAGCGGGGCCGCGATGAACAGACCGGCCACCCGGAACACCACCAGCAGCAGCGTCGGGGCCCAGATTGTCATCGCCGGCCAGTCGCCCATCGCGCCCACCTACGGCAGCTCGCCGAACATCAGCCTCGCGAAGGCGATGAGCTTGCCGGCCGCCCAGGGCGCCGTCGCCCCGGCCACCAGCAGCATCACCACGATCTTGGGCACGAAACTCAGCGTCTGCTCCTGCACCTGCGTGACGGCCTGCATGATGCTGATCGCCAGGCCCACCAGCATGCCGATCACCAGCACCGGCGCGCTGACCACCAGCATTAGCGTCACCGCCTGGCGAGCCAGCTCTACCGCTTCGGTCGAGTCCATGTGAAATCCCGTCAATGCGCCAATGCGTCAATGCGTCAGTGCGTCAGTGGTCAGTGCGTCGATGCGCCGCCACCCCTTGGGGCCCTTCTCCAAGCCCACGGATGGAGTGGAACGCAAGTTCCGCGCAATCCGTGCGGGGTCTGGGGGAGGCGCCTCGTCGCACCTCGGCCTCTCAATCGCGCCTCCGCGTCTTCGCTCGAAATTCTGCAATCAAAAAACCGCGGTCATCCAAAGCTGGTCATCAGTGTGCTGACGACCAGTCGCCAGCCGTCGACCATGACGAACAGCAGCAGCTTGAACGGCAGGCTGATGAGCACCGGGGGCAGCATGAGCATGCCCATGCTGATCAGCACCGACGAGATCACCATGTCGATCACGAGGAACGGCAGGTAGATCCGAAAGCCCATCAGGAACGCGATCTTCAGCTCGCTGACCACGAAGGCCGGCACCAGCGTCAGGGTGGGCACGTCGCCCCAGGTCAGCGTCTCCCGCTCGGCCAGGGCCGGGTCGAGGAAGAGGTAGACGTCGTCGGTGTTGTCGCCGGCCTCGATCTGGCGGATCATGAAGCTCCGCATATGGACGGTGGCGGCGTCGAGGGCCTGGGCCTGGCTGAGCTCGCCGGCCATGTAGGGCGCCAGGGCGTCGTCGTGCACGTCGCTGTAGACCGGGGCCATCACCACGAAGGTCATGAACAGCGACAGGCCGATGAGCACCTGATTGGGCGGCAGCTGCTGGGTGGCCAGCGCCTGGCGGAGCAGGCCCAGGACGATGATGATCCGCGTGAAGCTGGTCATCATCACCAGGATCGCCGGCGCCAGGGCCAGCACGGTCAGCAGCAGGAGGATCTGCAGGGTCGAGCTGACCTGCTCGCGCGACTCGGCCTGGGGCACCACGCGAGTCAGGTCGGGCAGGCCCAGGGGATTGGCTGCGGCGTCGGCCGGCACGAGGATCGGCGTCGAGGCCGGCACGTCCTGCGCCCAGGCCGTCGCCGGCAGCAGCACCGCCAGCACCAGCAGCAGCAGCAGCAGCAGCGGAGTCCTCATCGCGCGCCCCCTCCCTGACGCGGGTGCCACGACTGCGCTGTGTGCCGCCGTGCCGGGCTCTGACGTCCCAGGGACCGCACGGCTGCACGAAGCGCGAGCCTATCCGACAATTCGACCGCGTGAATCTGTGACGTCTCGCGGCGGACTCGAGCATCGCACCTGGAGCGCATCGCCGGCTCGTCCCAGGGCCGCTCCTTGAGGCGCATCGCCGGCTCGTCCCAGCGCCAGCCCCGAAGGGGCGAAAGATTATAGCCGGGGGCGCAAGCCCCCGGACAAGTTTGCCTTGTGAGCACAGAGCCCTGAAAGGGCGAAAGAATCCCTTCGGAGGTGCCCGAGGATTCTTTCGCCCTTTCAGGGCTTCGATCCAGAGGCGTCCCGTTCCGGGGGCTGGCGCCCCCGGCAAAATTCTGTCGCCCTTTCAGGGCTCCGCCCGGCGCCGGGCGGGAGTTGTGTCTCCCGCAACAGCCCCAGCCGCCGTCGATCGTAAG
>JAWLCG010000047.1:0-19495 GCA_041687295.1 Phycisphaerae bacterium
GGCTCAATTCCTAACATCCTCCTGACCGGGGGCTTACGCCCCCGGCTAAACACTGGCGCCCCTTCGGGGCTCCGATCCGGCCGGTCCGGCCCTGGGACGCCGAGGCGCTCAATCGTGAGCTTCGGGGCTCCGATCCGGACGGTCAGGCCCGGGGACGCCGAGGCGCTCTGTGGTGAGTTGTGGCAGGTGGGACGCCGCGGGTTTGCCGCTCTGTCCCAGCCTACGGGCCAGGCCGTGGCAGGCATGGTCTGGGCGCGGGGGCCCCAAAAGTCGATAATGGCAGCGTGGGAGGCCCAGTCCACCAATGAGTGACCCGCGCGTCGACAGTGAGCTGTTCGTCCAGTACGCCATGCGCCTGACGAAGAACCGTCTGCGCGTGGTGGAGCTGGGTTCGGCCCTGCTGGCGACGGGGGCGGCCCTGGTGGGCGAGATGCTCGTGCTGGTCTGGCTGGACCACGGCCTGGAGGGGGGGCTCTCGTCGGTGGGCCTGGCGCTGGGGCGCTGGGCGATGCTGGTGACGGTCGTGGGCATGCTCGCGATGTGGGTGGTCCGCCCGGTGCTGTGGCGGATCAACGACCTGTACATCGCCCGGCTGATCGAACGGGCCCACCCGCAGTTCCGCAACGACCTGACGGCTGCGCTGCAGTTGGGCCACGACGAGCGGGTCCGCCAGCGGGTCCGCAGCGCCCTGACCCACCGGGCGGCTGAGGACCTGGTCGCCAGCGAGTTCGAATCTTCCGTCGACTCTCGGCCGCTGGCGCGGACGGGCCTGGCCCTGGGCGGGCTGGTGCTGCTGGGCTGCCTATACGCGCTGGTCTCGCCCAAGGGGGTCTTTCCGAGCCTGGCCCGCACCTTCGGCGCCGACCAGGCCGCCCCCACCCGCTGCGAGATCCTGTCGGTTCGGCCCGAGTCGGCCACCCGCGTGCTGCTGGGTCGGCCGGTGCTGTTTGGGGCCGAGGTCCGCCGGCCCGACGGGGCGCCTCAGGTCGAGATCAGCCGGGACGGCCTGCGCTACCTCCAGGAGGACTGCCTGCCGATGGCCGAGACCCAGCGCGACCGGCGGGTGCACACCTTCGCGCGGCAGTGGGACTCCAGCGCCGTGGGCCCCGGCGAGCTGTGGTTCCGCGTGCGGGCCGGCGATGCGGTCTCGCCGCCGAGGCGGATGGTCGTCCTGCCCGTGCCGACCGTGCTGCGGACCGACCTGACGCTGGCCTGGCCCGCCTATACGGGTCGTCCGGCGGCGGCGGTCAACGGGCCCGGCATCGAGGCCCTGCCCGGCTCGACGCTGACGGTCGCCATCGAGACCAACAGCCCCGTCCAGCGGGGCAGCCTGGAGTTCGCCGAAGGCCCGGCCATCCGCATGACAACCGACCCGGCCAGCCCCCGCCGGCTGGTGGGGCGGTTCGAGATCGTACGGCCCGACCGCTTCCGGGTGAGCTTCACGGACACCTTCGGCCACGCCAACGGCGACGGGGTGGACCACACGCTGCACCTGCTGGAGGACCGCCCGCCGACGATCGCCCGCACCTGGCCGCCGGGGGAGGTCGAGGTGGCCCCCGACGACGCGTTGCGGCTCAGCGGCGAGGTGGGCGACGACTTCGGCCTGGCCGAGGTCCGCCTGCACTGGCTGGCCCCCGGCGGCTCGGGCGAGCGGGTGCTGGCGAGCCACGAGCCCCCGGGCCGATCTGTCGTGCCCGTCGAGTTGCGGATGGAGGCGGCCGAGCTGGGCCGGCCGGGCGAGCGGATCGAGTGCTGGCTCAGCGCCCGCGACTTCCGCCCGCCCGATGGCCAGAGCGTCCGCAGCGAGCCGTTCTTCGTGACCCTCACGCCGCCGCGGGCCGAACCGTTGGCGTCGGCCCGGCCCGAAGAGCCTCTCGCGCCCGAGCCGCCGGCCGTGAACGACCCCGACGCCCCCTCGGCCCAGGGGCAGGGCGAGGCCGTCGCCGATGAGGCTGCATCGGCCGCCGCCGAGGCCCGCCAGGCCCAGCACGAGCTGGCCGAGCTGGCCCGCCGCGACCGCCACCGCCTCGAGGCCCTTCGCGAGCACCTCGCCGCCGGCCCGCGCGACCGCGCCGCCGACAGCCCTGCAGGGCAAGCCGACGGCGCCGACGCCGGCCCGGCCCAGCCCGCCCCGGGCCAAGCCGCCCCCGGCCAGGCCGCCCCGCCCGCCGACGCCGACGGTCCGCCTTCGGGCCCGGCCGGCGGGGAGTCGTCCGACGCCGGCCCATCGACCTCGCACGACGCGGGCGGGGCGGACGACCCCGCCAGCCAGCCGCCCGGCGCCCCGGGCCAGAGCCCCACCGGCCCGCCCGGCCCCGGCCGCGGCGCCTCGCCCGGCGACGAGGGCGACAGCCCCGGTCCCGCCGCCGGGGCCGAAGGCGACGGGGCCGATCAGCCCGCCGCCGCCCAGCCCGGCCAGGGCGCCGCCCCAGGCCAGACTCCCAGCGAAGGCTCCGGCGGCGAGGGTGGCCAGGGCGACGGCGAGCCCTCTGAGCAAGGCGAAGGCCACGGCGAAGGGGCCAGCCAGGGCCAGGGCGAGGCCGGCCAGGGCGGCCAGGTTCAGACTCCGGGCGGCGACGGCGAGGCCAGCAGTCCCTCGGCCATCGCCGGGGCGGGCGATCAATCGGCCGGCGGCGTGCCGCAGGGCACACCGGCCGAGGCCTCGGCCCCGGAGACGACGCAGCTGCACGAGCGGTCGACCGTCGAGCCGCTGGCCGACCCAGCCGGCGGGCCGGAACCGCTGTTGCCGTTGGAGACGGTTGGCCGATTGATGAACGAGGCGCACCGGCAGGTCCGCAACGGGCAGGTCGACCCGGCCCTGCTGGAGGCGATGGACATGACAGGCCCCCAGTTCGCCCAGTTCGTGCGGGAGTACACCGAGCGGCGGGACCGCGGGGGCGGCTCGCCGGCCGCGGCCCCCGCCGGGACGGCCCCGCCCCGGCTGCTCCAGAGTGGCACCGCGTCGGCCGGCAGCGGCCAGCGGCTCGGCGGCGGCAGCGAGGGCACCGTGGCCGGCACCGTCGAGGGCCAGGCCGACGAGATGGGCAACCTGGCCCCGGGTCGGCAGTTGCGGGTGGCCCGCCCTACCGCGAGGTGGTCGAGGCCTACTTCCGCGCCGTCAGCGAGCCGGACGAGTAGATCGATTCCTATAGCAGCCGCGTTGGCCCGCGGGCCGGCGGAGGACCTTTGATGGTGACCACGGACAACCCCGCCCACGCATCGGCCGCCCCCCGGCCCGCCCGTCGGCCCCGCCGGCCGGGCAAGGCCGCCATCGCCCTGGGCGCCCTGCTGATGCTCCTGCTGCTGGCGGGCGCCCTGCAGGGCATCCTGGGCGACCACAAGACCGGCCTGGCCCCAGCCGTCGAGGACGTGCCCACGCTGGGCCCGCTGCTGGCCCCGCTGAGTTCCGCCGGGCCCGTCCGATACGTCACCTGGCAGGGCCGGGGCGGCTACCGCTGCGCGATCGGCGGGCAGGCCTCCGCCGAGGCCCTGCAGCGCTTCGCCGAGCACTGGAACCTGTCGGTCCAGCCCATCGACACCGATTTCGACCAGGCCGAGCACATCGCCGACCTCGGCGGCGACCCGGACCACTTCCCCACCCGCTTCGGCCCCGGCGGCTGGCTGGCCAGCGGCTACCTCCGCAACATCGGCCACGCCTGCCTGCTCTACGGGCCCCAGGGCGGGGCCTTCCTGCTGACGATCGAGGGCGACCGCCCCCTGCGCCGCGTCGGCCAGTCCGACCGCCGCTGAGGCCGGCCACCGGCCCCGCCGGGCCTCGCTTCGCTCGACCCGGCCTACAGAAGCGTCCGGGTGCCGTGGCTCACGGAGTTTGTCGCCACGTCTTCCGGCGGTTGATCGTCAACCGTGGCACCCGGGCGAGCCAACTCAGCGGGTTGCTCGTCGCACTCCACAGGGCCCGCCGATGGCGGCTGGGACGTTTCCCGGCGGGGGGGCGTTGGTGTATAGTACAGAGTCCCGGAACTGGCCGGGACTTGCGAGGAGAGCGGCGATGCAGCGGAGTTGGCGACTGGCGGTGCTGGTGGTGGCGGTGCTTCTGGCGGGTTGTCGCGAGGCGCCTGAGGAGGGCAAGGTTCGCGTGGCCGCCACAATCTTCCCGCTGGCCGACCTGGTCGAGCAGGTCGGCGGCGAGCAGGTCGAGGTTGCCCTGCTGGTGCCGCCTGGGGTCTCGCCGCACGGCTTCGAGCTGACCGGTCGCAGCCGGGCGGCCCTGCAGCGGGCCCAACTGGTGGTTTCGGCCGGGCCGACGGACGGCTGGCTGAGCCAGGCCATGATCCCCCGCGGGGCTGGGCACCTCTCGCTGGCCGGGGCCGCCGCGGGCCACGAGGAGCACGACCACGACCATGCCGAATCGGCTGGGCACGACGATCACGCCCACGCCCACGATCACCACGCCCACCACGACCCGCACTACTGGCT
This sequence comes from Phycisphaerae bacterium, assembly GCA_041687295.1. Taxonomy (GTDB): domain Bacteria; phylum Planctomycetota; class Phycisphaerae; order SM23-33; family FEN-1343; genus JAWLCG01. The sequence goes on from JAWLCG010000047.1 coordinate 4,438, forward strand.
GGACCCGCGGGTGATGGCCGAGCTGGCCGAGGCCGTCGGCGAGGCCCTGGCCCAGCGGCAGCCCGACCAGGCGGAGCTGTTCCGCCAGCGGGCGGCCGACTACGCCGCCCAGTGTCGCGCCCTGGCCGAGGAGATGCGGGCCGAGGCCCAGGGCTTCGACCACCGCGTCTTCATCGCCCAGCATGCGGCCTATGACGTGCTGGCCGAGATGATGGGCCTGGAGCAGGTGGCGGCCATTCAGCCGGTGGTGGGCTCGGCCATGACGCCCAGCCACCTGCAGGCGCTGGTCGAGCAGGTGGTCGAGCAGGGCGTGCCGGCGATCTTCACCGAGCCGCAGCTGCCCGCCGCCGACGCCCAGGCCATCCGGGCCGCAGCCGCCCGGCGAGGGGTGACGGTCAAGGTGCTCGTGCTGGACCCGATCGGCAACCCCGCCGTCGAGGGCCGGGGCAGCTACCTGGCCAACATGCGGGCCAATCTGGCCGCCCTGAAGGAGGGCCTGAATGATTGAGCCGCTCGCCGACGCACCGGCCATCGCCATCGAGCACATGAGCTTCGCCTACAACGCCGAGCCGGTGCTGCGCGACATCACGATGACCGTTGAGGCGGGCCAGACGCTGGCGATCATCGGGCCCAACGGCGCGGGCAAGACCACGCTGGTCAAGATCCTGCTGGGCGAGCTGACGGGCTACCGCGGGCGGGTCGAGGTCCTGGGACGCCCGCCCCACGAGCTGCCCCGCTACGGCGGGGTGGGCTACGTGCCGCAGCATCGCACGGCCCTGGCGCACTTCCCGCTGACGGCCGAGCATGCCGTCATGCTGGGCCTGGCGCGGCGGCGGGGGCTGTGGCGGCCCTTCCGCCGGGCCGACCGCGACGCCGCCCGGGAGGCGCTGGACGCCGTCGAGCTGGCGCCGGCCGCCCGCAAGCCGATGGAGCAGCTCAGCGGCGGGCAGGTCCAACGGGTGTGCATCGCGCGGGCCCTGGTCGCCCAGCCGCGGATGCTCATCCTCGACGAGCCGACTGTCGGCATCGACGAGGCCGGCCAGCAGCGGTTCATCGCCCTGCTGGGCCAGCTCCGCCAGCGCTTCGGCCTGACGGTCGTCATGGTCAGCCATGACATCCGCACCGTGGCGAGCCTCTCGGACATGGTCGCCTGCCTCAACGTCACGCTGCACTGCCACGACCACCCCGAGTGCCTCGACCAGCAGACGCTCTTCGAGCTGTTCCAGTGCGACTTCTCGGCCATGCACGACCACCTGCACCTGCACGGCTACGACCACCCGGCCCCCGGGCCGGGGTCCTGCACCGGCCATGACCATCCCCACGGGCCCGGCCCTGGCCCGGCCAGCCCGCCGGCGGGGGGGGCCTGCTGATGGAGTGGCTCGACGGGATCGACTTTCGCCTGCGGGCGTTGGCGGTGGCCCTGCCGATCGCCCTGATCTGCTCGGTGCTCAGCGTGTTCGTGGTGCTTCGGCGGATGGCCTTCATCGGCCAGGGCGTCAGCCATGCGGGCTTCGGCGGCATCAGCCTGGCGGTGCTGCTGGGCCACTGGTTCGAGGCCTTCAACCGCCCGCTCGTGCGCAACGGGGTGACGGCGGCCTTCTGTATCGCGACGGCCCTGGCGATCGGGCTCTACTCGCGCCGCCGGCGGGTGACGGAGGACTCGGCCATCGGCATCCTGCTGGTGGCGGCGATGGCCCTGGGGGCGGTCTTCCTCTCGATCCGCGTCTACGTCCTGGGCGACACGAGCTACGTGCCCAGTTGGGAGAGCCTGCTGTTCGGCAGCCTGCTGGTGGTCCACGGGCTGGACCTGCTGACGGCCTACATCCTGGCGGTGGTGGTGCTGGGGACGGTGGCGCTGCTCTACAAGGAACTGGTGAGCTTCACTTACGACGAGACGATGGCCCGCGTGGAGGGCCTGCCCACCCGCGCCCTGTACGTGCTGCTGCTGGTGCTGCTGAGCGTGACGATCGTGGTGGCCCTGCGGGCGGTGGGGTTCCTGATGGTCTCGGCCCTGCTGATCCTGCCGGCGGCCACCGCCAACCTGCTGAGCCGAAACTTCAACCACGTGATGGCCCTGAGCCTCGTCGCCGGCGTCGTCGGCGTGATGGGCGGCCTGGGGCTCAACCTCACCGTCCTGGCCGACCTGCCCGCCGGCGCCACCATCGTTCTGACCCTTTTCGCCCTGTTCACCCTCGCCTTCGCCGCCACCGGCCTGGCCCGCCGCCGACAGCCGTAGACCCGACGCCCACACCCCGCTACAGCAAACGCTATAAACATTGCAAAAACAATGACTTGCGATTTTGTGCATTTTTGGGTCGAAAAGCCCTTGACGAAATCGACGATCTGTGGCATACTAGCGTTATTGTCACGTCGAGAAGCGGCCGCGAAAGCGGCCTTTTTCATGCGCCCACCACGCGGAAGTCCTTGAGGGGGAAATGTCTGCGCCGTAGGCTGGGGCGCAGCGCAGCGGAGCCCCACCTTCCCCGGCGCCCGACCGCACCGGGCCCGCATGTCCAGACCCTTGGCCGATCGACCGTGGCTCTGGGTGCGGCAAGCGGGGCGTCAGCACCGCTCGCCCGGTCGAGGGTGAAGGCCGTCGACCCTTGCTGCCCGATCTCGGCCCCGGCCGGGCGAGCCTTCGGCTTGCCCGGGGCACCCAGAGCCATACCCGCACGCGCAGAGGGCAGAGGGTCTAGGCATCGGCCGGTCCGGGCGGTACAGTAGCCCTGCCAGGATATCCGACTGAAAGAACGGAAGGAGTCCCCCATGCCTCGCCAGCTGCTGATGGTCCACGACGATGCCGCCTCGACCCCCGAGCCCCGCGCGCCGGAGGGGTACCTCCTGACGACCTACCGCCCCGGCGACGAGGCCGAGTGGGGCCCGCTGGTCTCGGCGGGGCAGATGGGCGACGAGTGGCCCGTCGAGAAGGTCCGCCAGAGCCTGACGGGGACGGAGGCGTTCGACCCGGCCGGTCTGTTCTTCGCCCGGGAGGCCTCGACGGGCACGGCCCTGGCGACGGCGTGCGCCTACCCGCAGAGCTCCTTCGGGCGGTCCTGGCCGGGCCTGCACATGGTGGCCGCCGACACTCGCAGCCGGGGCAAGGGCCTGGGCAAGCTCGTCTGCCAGGCCGTGCTGCACTACTGGGGCCAGCGCCACGCCCCCCGCGTGACCCTGACGACCGACGACTGGCGCCTGGCGGCCATCGCGGTGTACCTGCGGCTGGGCTGGCGGGCCGTGCGGGTCCGCGAGGAGGGCGAGGACCACGCCGAGCGCTGGCAGGCGGCCTGGGACAAGCTCGACGCGCCGCCCGAGTGGCGGCAGTTCGCCGCGCCGCTGGTGTAGTGGCCTTTTCAAACCAGGTGAGCCTCCTATAATACAAGTGGAGGAAACACATGAGCCTGGAAGACAAAGTCACGCGTACGCCCCCCGAGCCGCAACCGCCCCGGCGCCAGTCGCATACCTGGGTGACGATCCGCTTCGTCGCCTTCTGGATCGGCACGGCCATCTTTCTGGGGATGCTCTACTACCCCCGCCTGCACGGGCCCATCGACCCCGGCGACGGCATCCTGCTGCTGACCCGGACGCTGATGCTGCTGGGCCTGTTTGTGCTCCGCGCGACGCTGCCGTGGACCTTTCGGCCCCGTGCGCAGGATACGCAGGACGAGCTGGCCCATCCCGAGATCGAGTTCGTGCCGCGGATGACCTTCTTCGACAACTTCCTGCTGCTGACGATGGGCCTGAGCCTGCTGGTGCTGACGGTGATCGGCTTCTTCGGCTGGGAGGATCTGTTCGGCCTGGAGGGCCCCGCCGTCGACACGGTGATCGTCGCGGTGCTGGTGGGCCTGGGCGTGCTGTGGGCGATCCTGTTCATCCGCGACCTGAGGGCCTACCGCCACTACACCCACGGCCCCGAGCCCACGCCCGCCTCGGCGTAGGCCAGTAGGGCGGGCACGGCCCGCCGTCGATGGCGCCAGGCGCCACGGAAGACCGGCCACAGAGGCGCAGCCGTAGGGCGAGCCCGGGCCGGACTGGCGGGTTCGGAGCCCCGGAGGGGCGGCAGTGCGCCACGGTGCGGCGCTGCCGCCCCTTCGGGGCTCCGATCCAGGCCCCTTCGAGGCTGCGAACCAGGCTCCTTCGAGGCCCCTATCTACGTCCCTTTGGGGCTCCGATCTACGGCCCGTCTGGGCTCGGACTCACGGCCCTTTGGGGCTCCGATCCGTGTTTCGACCCACGCCTCTTCAGGGCTCAGGCGGGGGCCGGGTCGGCAGACGGCGGATCAGGCCGACGAAGGCGTGGAAGTACTCCGGGTCCAGGTGTCCGGGCAGCATCTGGGCGGTCATCAGTTCGAGGGCGGCCTGGCTGGTCATGGCGGGCCGGTAGGGCCGATCGGTCGTCAGGGCGTCGTAGACGTCGACGATGGCGGCGATGCGGGCCTCGCGGGTGATTTCGGGGCCCCGCAGGCCGCTGGGGTAGCCGGTGCCGTCGAGTTTCTCGTGGTGGTGTAGGACGGCCTGGCGGATGAGCGGGTCGCTCATGCCGTTGAGCTCGAGCATGTTCCAGCCGATCAGTGGATGGCTGCGGATGGTCTGGAACTCGCTGGCCGAGAGTCGGCCCGGCTTGTTGAGCAGTTCGGACTCGAGCATGCTCTTGCCGACGTCGTGCAGCAGCATGGCCAGGCCGAAGCGGCGGAGGTCCTCGGCGTCGGGGCTGACGAGGTGGCGGTAGAGCCCCACGCCGAGCATGCAGGTGTGTACCGAGTGCAGGAAGCTGTAGTAGTCGTGGCCGAACAGGCCGGCAAGGGTCTCCATGGCCCCGGGCGTCTCGAGCATGAAGTGCACGGTCGTGCGGGCCAGGGCGGCGCTGCGGCGGACGGCGTCGGTGGCGGTGGGGTTGGCCAGGACGTCGGCCATGATGCCCTGGGCGGCGGCATGGAGGATTTGCCCGCGGCGCTGGGCGCCCAGGGAGGGGTCCTGCAGCGTCTCGTGCAGGACGCGCTCGATGGTGCGGCTCAGGGCGGGCCCCTGCTCGACGGGGACGTAGACCTGCAGGCTGCCGCGGTTGGCCAGGGCCTGCAGGTCGGTGGGGCTCAGCTGGACCCGCCCCGCGCAGAACAGGACCATCTGCTGGTTGAGCCGCTGGTAGAGGTCGAAGGCCCTGTCCGGCCCCGGGCGCAGCAGGGCGATGTCGACGGGCAGGTAGCCGGCGGGTCCGGCGGCGGGCTCGGCGGCCTGGAGGGGCTGGGCGGTGCCGGTCTGGCTCATGGTCGTGTCCTTAGGTTGGCTCAGGCAGTCGGGTCGAGCAGGGCGCGGGCCTGGTCGCGGAGGGTCGCGCAGGCCTGCTGGGCGGCGGCGCAGTCGGCCTCGGTCAGCTCGCTGGCCAGGTCGAAGATGGCCGCGCGGGTGCGGTAGTCGCCCGCGGCCGCCTGGAGCACCTCGACGAGCTGGCTCTGCTGCCAGCCGAAGAAGCTCTCCGCCAGTTCGCGCAGCTCCCGGGCGGACTGGCGCGCGGCGCTCTCGAAGAACAGCTGTCCGCCGCGGTGGGCCAGGGCCAGCACGCGCCACAGCAGGCCGGCCGATCCGCCGGCCTCGCCGGTCCAGGTGGTCTGGTGGTGGCATCCGACGGCCTGGGCGAGGCCCTCGGGCAGGCGCCAGTTGGTCAGCAGCAGTTGGCCGGCGGCGGCGTGGTCCAGGCCGAAGGTGCGGCGTTCGGCCTCGTGCAGCGGCAGGTGGGTCGTCGGCAGGTCGGCCAGCAGCCGGCGGTAGGCCGGGCCGAAGGCCATTGCCATCACGATCGTGCCGCTCTCGTGCAGCAGGGCCAGCGAAGCGGCCCCCTCCACCAGGTCCGGCGCGACCCGGCGGGCAACGGCCTGGGCGAAGCAGCTGCTGGCCAGGGCGTATCGCGGCAGGTCGGGGTAGGGCAGGCCCTTGAGGGTGAGCTTGCCGAACTCGCCGTTGAGGAAGAACCCCAGCGCCAGCGTCTTGACCGTGCCGAAGCCCAGCAGGAGGATGGCCCGGCTGACGCTGGTGACCCGCTCCCGGACGCCGAAGAAGGCGCTGTTGGCGACCTGCATGAGCTTGGCGGTCAGGGCGATGTCGCTCTCGATGAGCCGTTGGAGGTCGGCCAGGCTGGTCCGCTCGTCCTGGGCTGCTCGCGTGACGGCCAGGCACACCTCCGGTGGGCTGGGTAACTGGCGGGTCACGCTGAGGATGCGGTAGAAGGCCTGTTGAGTCTGCCCCCGGTCCGGGCCGTCGGAAGTCGGCTCGGTCGTCTCGTGCACTTCGTCCACGGATGTCCCCTATGTTACGGCGGGCGGCGGGTCCCCAGCTCCGCATCGCGGACGATGCGCGCTCCATGCCGCACGGTTGGCTCGGCCGGCCTGCCAGGCGTTCCCCACCGGCGCGAGACTGCAGGGTGCCCGGGTTACGCGTGGGCACACGACGGACACCACCCCCCCCAGCCGCCGGACGGGCCCGGCGGGCTGGCGGGCTGGCGGGGCCGCTATCCCCAGTGGCCCCTGTGTACAACCTGTTGCTACGGCGCAGTTACAGCAGAGGCCCTCCGCTCAGCCGACGGGCTGGCGCAGGGCCTCGACGGCCTCGGCGGCGTGGCGGCAGTCGGCCTCGGTGATCTCGGTGGACACGTCGAAGATGCCCGCCCGGCCCCGGTAGGCGGGCACGACCTGGTCCAGCACGTCGGCCAGGTCCCCCGGCGTCCAGTCCAGCAGCCGATGGGCCAGGCCTGTCGCCTGGTCGAGCCGTTGCTGGCGGTCGCCGGCGAAGAACAGCAGGGCCCCGGCCGAGGCCACGCACAACGTCTTCCAGAAGGTCTGGGCCCGGGGGTCGTCCCCGCCGGTCCAGGCGGTCTCGTGGTGGCGTCCGACGGCCTGGACGCCGGCCTCGTCCAGCCGCCAACTGCTCAGCAGCAGTTGGCTGGCGACGGCGTGGTTGACGCCGAAGGCCCGCCCCTCGGCCTCCTGCAGGCTCAGACCGGTGGCGGGCAGGTCGGCCAGCAGGCGGCGGTAGGGCTGGCCGAAGGCCATCGCCATCACGATCGTGCCGCTCTCGTGCAGCAGGCCCAGGCAGGCGGCCTCGTCGGCCAGCTCCGGGTCCAGCCGGGCGGCGACGGCCTCGGCCAGGGCGCTGCTGGCCAGGGCGTAGCGGGGCAGGTTGGGGTACGGCAGGCCCTTGAGGGTGAGCTCGCCGAACTCCTCGTTGAAGAAAAACCCCAGCGCCAGGGTCTTGACCGTGCCGAAGCCCAGCATGACGATGGCCCGGCGGACGCTGGTGATCCGCTCGCGCAGGCCGAAGAACGCGCTGTTGGCGACCTGCATGAGCTTGGCCGACAGGGCGATGTCGCTCTCGACCAGCCGTTGCAGATCGGCCAGGCTGGTCTGCTCGTCCTGGGCCGCCTGCGTGACGGCCAGGCACACCTCGGGCGGACTGGGCAGCTGACGGGTGGCGCTGAGGATTCGATAGAACGCCTGCCACACCCGTTCCCGCCCCGGAGCCGCCGATCCCGATTTGTCTACCGTTGCCTCTTCCACCGCTTCACCTGCTTCTGGTGCCACTGGTAGGCTGGGCCCGCCCTGGCGGGGGGTCACTCGCCCGCCACCTGGTCGAGAATCACGTTGCCCTTGCCCTCGGTCTTGACGCGATACATGGCCGTGTCGGCCGTCTTGACCATCTCGTCGAGGGTCGTGTCCGGCGCGATGGCCCGGTAGAGCCCGCCGATGCTCAGGCCCACCCGCACGTCCTGGCCGGCGCCGGGCACGGCCACAAGGGAGACCTCCTCGAGGATCTGGCGGGCGAGCAGCTCGACCTGCCCCGGCTCCAGCGAGCCCAGCAGGGCCACGAACTCGTCGCCGCCGTAGCGGGCGAGGATCGCATCCTCGCCGAGGACCCGCCGCATCGTCGCCGCCACGTGCACCAGTACCTGGTCGCCGACGGCATGGCCCCAGTGGTCGTTGATGTGCTTGAAGTCGTCTACGTCCACGAACCACACGCTAAGGCTCTGCCGCATCGCCCGCAGGCCCCCCAGCAGCCCCTGGCCGACCTCTTCGAGCCCGTGGCGGTTCAGCACGCCCGTCAGCGGGTCCTCCTGGCTGCGCTGCTGGAGCTGGAGGGTCTCCATATTCATTTCGGTCATCTGGCGGTCGATCTGAAAGGCGTTGCTCATCAGCGAGTGCACCTGGCTGACGAGCCCGACGGTGGAGTCGGCCATCTCGATGGCGGCCTCCTCGACCAGGCTCGGCAGGTCCACCCGCTCGACGCCGGAGGGGCGGATCTTGTTGGCCATCGCCTGAAATTCGTTCTGGATCTCCTCCAGCACGCCCATCAGATCGGCCCGGGGCCGACCCAGGTGCTGCTCCAGCAGGTCGGTGGCGGCCGAGAGGTGCACGCCGGCCCAGTGGTGCATCCAGTGGGGCAGCAGGCCCGCGAACCGCACGGCCACCTCCAGCGCGTCGGGCTGGTCGGAGAGTTTCTCGTGGTGGTCGCGGAGCCAGACCGCCAGCTCCTCGGGAATGCCCAGGGACTGGGCCAGGGCATAGGCCGCCTGGCTGTGGTCCCGGCCGAACAGCTCCCGCTCCCGCCCGGCCAGGGCCTGGTGGGCCAGGGCCTCGGTGGTGCTGGGCGCCTCGTAGAGCTCCGGGGCGATCTGGTGCATCACCGGCAGGGCCATGTCCTGCATCAGGCCGATCAGCAGGGCCTCATCGGCCACCCTCTCGTCCAGCCGCTTGGCCACGTACCGAGCCGCCACCGCCTTGAGCAGGCTCACCTGCCAGTAGTTCTCCAGCACCTCCTCCTCCAGCGACACCCGCGAGTGGACCGCCGCCAGGCAGTGCGCGATCGCCAGCACCCGCACGTTGGCCACGCCCAGCAGGTTCACCGCCTGGACAACCTTGTCCACCCGGTGGCGGATGCCAAACCAGCTGCTGTTGACCGTGGCGATGATCTTGGTCGCCAGCGAGCTGCAGGCCGAGATGACGTTGGCGTAGTCGCTCGGCGAGGAGTCGGGGTCCTTGCCCAGCTCGAACAGGCGCAGCATGACCGTCGGTGGGATCGGCAGCTTGCGACCCGAGTCCAGAAACAGCTGCAGTCGGTCCCCAGCCGACTTGCCCTCAGTCACGTTCACAGTTGTGGCAGTGTTCACAGTGGTGTGTCCTTTTCCCTTAGTCTCTTCAGACGCCAGACCCATGCTCCCTAAATCGCCCAAGTCCGTGCCAGACTTTACTTTCGTGTGCCAAACAGCTGGCACCATCGAGCGGGTCCGGCCCCCCCGGGCGAGCCCTCCGCGGCAGGGCGACCCTCGAGCCCCTGCGCGATTGGTTCTTTGGAACCTACATTATTCCTGGTAGTCTGGGCAATTCAGGTAAACCCGCGAACGCCCTCGGATCGGCCGATGCCGACGGGGGACGAACGCCTGGAACGGCTGTGGGAGAATTCGGGATGATTCGGCTCGCATGTGCGCAGATGAGGGTGGAGGCAGGCCACAAAGCGCAGAACCTGGCCCGGGCGGCCGACTGGATCGCCGAATCGGCCCGGCAGGGGGCGCAGCTGGTCCTGCTGCCCGAGACGCTCGATCTGGGCTGGACGCATCCGACGGCGCGGGCGCAGGCCTCGGCCGTGCCCGACGGCGACAGCTGCGGCGCCCTGGCCGAGGCGGCCCGGCGGGCGGGGGTGTACGTCTGCGCAGGCCTGGTCGAGCGCGACGGCGAGCGGGTGTACAACTCGGCCGTGCTGCTGGACGACCGGGGCAGGCTGCTGCTGCGTCACCGCAAGATCAACGAGCTGGAGATCGGCTTACCTTACTATGATCGCGGCGACCGGCTCAACGTGGTCGACACGCCGCTGGGTCGGCTGGGCGTAATGATCTGCGCCGACGCCCGCGCCGAGGGCGCCGCCGTGACGCGTTCGCTGGGCCTGATGGGCGCCACGGGCATCCTCTCGCCCTGTGCCTGGGCCGTGCCGGCCGATCACGACAACGACGCCCGCCCCTACGGCCAGGAATGGCTGGACGCCTATGCCCCGGTGGCGCAGCGGTTTGGGTGCTGGATCGCCGGCGTGAGCAACGTCGGGCCCATCCCGGCGGGCCCGTGGGCGGGCCGGCTGTGCATCGGCCGATCGCTCGTCGTCGCCCCCGACGGGGCGCCCGCGGCGTGGGGTCCCTACGGCCCGCAGGCCGAGGCCCTGCTGCGGGTGGACCTGCCGGGCTGAACCCTCAGCGTTGACACCCCCGCCGGCCAGACCGTAGCATGGTGGGTCTGGCCACCATGGAGCTTACCCCATGATCGCGATCATCAGTGACATTCACAGCAACCTCGACGCGCTGCAGGCCGTGCTGGCCGACATCGCCGAGCAGGGCGCCCAGCGGATCCTCTGCCTGGGCGACGTGATCGGCTATGGCCCGCAGCCCAAGGAGTGCCTCGACCTGATCATGGCCCGCTGCGCGGTGTGCCTGATGGGCAACCACGACTACGCGGTGCTCTACGAGCCGAGCAACTTCAACATCGGGGCCGAGTCCGCCTGCTACTGGACCCGCGCGCAGCTGGAGGCCGAGCCCGACGCCGCCCTCCGCAACCGCCGCTGGGATTTTTTGGGGCAACTGCCTGTCAAACATACGCTGCCCGCGGAAGAGAACGACGGCCTGGAGATCACGCTGGTGCACGGCTCGCCGCGTCGGCCGATCAACGAGTACATCTTCCCCGACGACGTGTACACCAATCCCGGCAAGATCCACGGGCAGTTCGACCGCTTCGGCAAGCTGTGCTTCGTGGGCCATACGCACGTGCCGGGGGTGTTCTTCGACACGCCGGACTTCTACAGCACCGACGAGATGGACGAGGTCTACGAGATCAGCGAGAACTACAAGGCGCTGATCAACGTCGGCTCGGTGGGCCAGCCCCGCGACCGCGACAGTCGGGCCAGCTACGGCCTGGTCGACCTGGAGGCCCGGGAGGTCCGCTTCCGGCGGATCGCCTACGACGTCGACGCCGTCATCGGGAAGATCCGCGCCGTCGCCGAGCTGGACGAGTACCTCGGCAGCCGACTCCGCGAGGGGCGCTAGGCCGGGGGGCCGGCACCCGTAGGTTGGCACCCGTAGGCCGGGTCGAGCGTAGCGAGGCCCGGCATCGAAGGCGCCCCAGTCGCCTGCACTGAATCCCACGCCCACGGATGGCTGTCCGTGGGCATCTTGGCCGGGCCGTCCCTTCGAGGCCCACCGACCCGATACCGACCTGACCTTCTATGAATGACCGCACCGGGCCCCCGCGACGGCGGCCCTGCGACAGGAGCCCCTGGTGGACAAGCGACAGATAATCACGATCCTGCTGGTGGCCCTGCTGGTCGCCCTGGTGCTGCCCCGGTTCTTCGGCGGCGACGCCGAGCCGCCCGCCCCGCCGGCCGGTCCGGCGACACCGCCGATCGCCTCGCGCCCGCTGGTGCTCGAGGGCCGGGCCCTGCCCCGCGCCGCCGAGCCCGAGCCGGTCACGCTGGGCAGCCTGACCCCGGTGCCCGAGAAGGCCGAGGCCCTGGCGGCGCTGGATCGGCCGGCCTACTCGCTGCAGGTCCAGCTGACCCCCCGCGGGGCGGCCATCCAGAGCGCGAAGCTGGCGGGCATCTACGACACGGTCGAGCACGACCGCGTCAAGGACAAGACCCCCGAGCAGCTGCAGGCCTGGAGCTACGAGCTTCTCGAGCCCGTCGGCGGCGGGCAGACCGAGTTCGTCTACCCCATGAGCACCCGCCAGATCCGCGTGGAGGGCGTGGGCGAGTACCGCATCGACTACAGCCGATCCGGCGTGGCCTGGCGGCCCGGGCCCGTCGAGACGCTGCCCGACGGCTCGCAGCGGGTGGCGTTCACCCTTCGGCTGATCCTGACGCCGCCGGAGGCGCCCGAGCAGCCCCTTCTCGAGCTGGTCAAGACCTACACCCTCACGCCCGTGACGCCGCAACGGCCCCACTCGAACCTGCGGGTGAGCCTGCAGATCCACAACCTCACCGGCGAGGAGCTGGCGGTTGCCCTGGAGCAGTTCGGGCCCACGGGCCTGGACCGCGAGGACCTCCGCAACGATGGCCGGGCCGTGCTGCAGGCGGTCTACGACCCCGAGGGCCGAAAGGTCGAGCTGGCCAGCAAGCGCGAGGGCGTCATCGAGAACCTCAAGCTCGGCAACGTCGCCCCGGGCACCGAGAACCTGCTGGGCTCGAACCTCGCCGAGCGCCCCACCGTCTGGGTGGGCATGACCAACAAGTTCTTCGCCGCCCTGATGTACCCCGTCTCGCCGGCGCTGGACGAGGGCGAGCTGCCGCTCAAAGGCACGGCCCTGGCCAACCTGATCGTGCCGACGGCCCCGGCCACCGCCCCCGCGACCGCCCCCGCCGCCGAGCCGCTCGCCCCCTACGCCTACCAGGCCCTCAGCCGGGCCATCGCCGGCGAGGCCGGGCAGCTCACCCAGCTGGTCGTGCTGCGCACCGACCCGATCGCCATCCCCGCCAGCGACAGCCGAAGCGTCGCCTACGACCTCTACCTCGGGCCCAAGGACCGTGGCCTGTTCGCGGCCGACCCACTCTACGCGGCCCTGAACTACACCGAGTCGATCCGCTTCGGCTCGTTCTGCACCTTCGGCTGGCTGGCGCTGGGCGTGATGTGGATCATCGAGACCGGCGGCGAGCTGATCGGCAACTACGGCGTCATCATCATCCTGCTGGTGCTGCTGATTCGGCTGGTCCTGCACCCGGTGACCAAGAAGAGCCAGATCTCCATGATGAAACTGGGCAAGCTGGGCCCGGAGATGGAGAAGATCCGCGCCAAGTTCAAGGACGACAAGGAGGCCCAGAACCGGGCCATGATGGAGTTCATGAAGGGCCAGGGCGCCTCGCCCTTCCTGGGCTGCCTGCCGATGCTGATCCAGATGCCCATCTGGGTCGCCCTGTGGTCGGGCCTGCAGGCCTCGGCCGCCCTGCGCCACGAGGGGCTGCTGCCGGTGTGGATTACCGACCTGGCCGCACCCGACGCCCTGATCGCCTGGGGCACGCCGGAGATCAACCTGCCGCTGATCGGCAGCTTCACCGGGCCGATCGTCGGCTTCAACCTCCTGCCGATCCTGCTGGCGGTGTTCATGTTCCTCCAGCAGAAGCTCATGCCGATGAGCGCCTCGGCCGCCACGGCCGACCCCGACCAGAAGCGCCAGCAGAAGATCATGCAGATCTTCATGACGGTCTTCATGCTGCTGATCTTCTACAACGCCCCCTCGGGCCTGACGCTCTACATCATGGCCTCTACCGGCGGCGGCGTGCTCGAGAGCTACGTCATCCGCAAGCACATCAAGGAGCGCGAGGCCCTCGAGGCCGCCACCGAGACCCGCGTCAGCGTCCCCGGCAAAAGCCCCCGCGCCGCCCGAACCAAAAAGCCCAAGGGCCCCAACTGGTTCAAGCACGGGTAGGGCAGAGGGTTGATCGGTGAACCGGTTGATGGGTTAATTGGTTGAAGATCCGCCGCGTGGATGCGTAAATGCGTCCACGCGGCGTTTTCTTTCGTAGGCCGGGTCGAGCGCAGCGAGGCCCGGCAGTGGAGTGCGCCTGCCTTCTCACGAACTGAGGATCTCATCCCAGGAAGTTGACGAAAAGGAATGGGGGCAGAGCCCCAGGAAGGTTTCTCCTCGCCACGAATTGGGGGGAGAGCCCGAATTAACCAATTACCAATTAACCAATTAACCAATTGACAGGATTCCCCGTGCTCCCCAACATCCTGCTGATCACGTGGCACGACGCGGGCCGATGGTTTGGCTGCTACGGCAACGAGAACGTCCACACGCCGAACGTCGACGCCCTGGCGGCCCAGGGCTGCCGGTTCGAGAACACCGTCTCGGCCTGCGCGATCTGCTCGCCCAGCCGGGCCGCCATCGTCACCGGACGCTTCTGCCAGGACAACGGCGTGATGTTCCTGACCAACACGGTCAACAACAACCGCCTGCACGTCACCGAGCGCCACCTGGCGAGGCGGCTGAAGGAGGACTTCGGCTACCGCACGGCCCTGTTCGGCGTGCAGCACGAGTGCGCCCACGAGCACGTCAGCGAGATCATCAACCCCGACGACCGCTTCGGCACCGACCCCTGGCCCGAGGACGCCCACATCTCGGCTGAGAACTTCGAGCGCTGGCTGGCCGGGCGGGCCGGCGAGGATCGGCCCTTCTACGCCCAGATCGGCACCCTCGAGTGCCACATGAACCGCTACTACCACGGCCGGCGGGACTTGCCAACCGACGACGAGCACGGCGTGCACGTTCCGCCCTACCTCAAGGATTCGCCGGCCCTCCGCGACACCGTCCGCGTGCTGCAGGGCCAACTCCGCCAGGGCGACGACGCCGTCGGGCGCATCCTGGGGGCCCTGCGCGACCAGGGCCTGGAGCGCGACACCATCGTCTGCATGTGCAGCGACCACGGCGTGGGCCTGCCCCGCGCCAAGACCACCTGCTACGACCCCGGCACGGCCGTCACCTGGATCGTCCGCTACCCCGCGGCCATCCCCGCCGGCGTGACCGTGCCGGCCATGACCCGCCAGGTCGACGTGCTGCCGACGCTGTTCGAGCTGGCCGGCCTGCCCGTGCCGCCCGAGGTCCAGGGCGTCAGCTTCGCCGGCCATGCCCGCGGCCAGCGGAGCGACGAGCCGGTCGCCGAGGCCTTCAGCCACATGGTCGAGAACACCCGCTCGATCCGCACGAAGCGGTGGAAGCTGATCCGCCACTTCCGCCCCGGCCGGCCGGGCAGCCAGTCCAAGGGCATGGAGGTCGTCGACGCCGCCCGCCATCAGGACGAGCAGACCACCCCGCCGCACCTGGAGCTCTACGACCTCGCCGGCGACCCCAACGAGTTCGCCGACCTCGCCGCCGACCCGGCCCACGCCGCCACGCGGGCCGAGCTGGACGGCCGACTGTGGGACTTCCTGCTGGAGCACAACGACTTTCTGGTCAACGAGCCGGTCAACACCGACTGGCAGGCCGAGACCCGCCGCCAGCTCGAGGCCCACTGCGCCCGCACCGGCCGAGCCGCCCCGGTCCTCGATT
>JAWLCG010000048.1:0-19455 GCA_041687295.1 Phycisphaerae bacterium
ATAATCCAGGGGGTTGAAGACTTCCTGCGGCGGCAGCTCGCCTTCGGAAGAGCAGCACCGCCCGCCGCACTCGTGCACAATGCCCTACTGTCTCCGCTGGCCCCGGCCGTCGGCGTCGGGTACCTCGAGGCCGAGCCCCTGGATCTTGCGGTAGAGGGTGCTGGTGCTGATGCCCAGGTCCTGGGCCGCCAGCTTGCGGTTGCCGTTCCGGCGGTGCAGCGCCTCGGTGATGAAGACCCGCTCCACGGCCTCCAGGCTCATCGGCTGTCCATCCGGAACGCCCCGCCCGGCCGATGGCCGAAGCTCCGGCGGCAGGTGAACCAACTCGATCATCTCGCCCCGGCAAAGCACGAAGGCCTGCTCGATAATGTTCTCGAGCTCCCGAACGTTGCCCGGGTAGTCGTGCTCCATCAGGCGGGCCAGCACCTCGTCCGACACGCCGGCGATCTGCCGGTCCTGGAGGCGGTTGAACCTGGCGATGAGATGGTTGACCAGCAAGGGGATATCCTCACGACGTCTCTCCAGTCCCGGCAGCGTCAGGTGGACGACGCGGATGCGGTAGTAGAGGTCCTCTCGGAACTCCCCCGAGCGGATCAGCCTGGCCAGGTCCCGGTTGGTGGCGGCGATGACGCGTACGTCCACGGGGCGGGGCCTGACGCTGCCCAGCGGCTCGACCACGCGCTCCTGCAGCACCCGCAGGAGGCGTACCTGCATGGCCGGGGAGACATCTCCGATCTCGTCCAGGAAAATCGTTCCGCCCTCGGCCAGCTGGAACCGGCCCGGCTTGTCGCGTTTGGCATCCGTGAACGCGCCGGCAGTGTGGCCGAACAGCTCGCTCTCAAGCAGCGTGTCGGGCAGGGCGGCACAGTTGACGGCCACGAGAGGCTTCTTCCTCCGCGGCGAGAGGTTGTGAATCGCCCGGGCGAAGAGCTCCTTGCCCGTGCCGCTGGGCCCCTCGATCAGAACGGTGCTCTGGCTGTCGGCGATCTGGGGCAGGACCTCGAACAGGCGGACCATGGCCGGGCTTCGGCCCACGATGTCCTCGAAGCTGTAGCGGGCATGAAGCTCTTTCTGGAGCTGTTCGACCTGCGTGAGGTCCTGGAAGGTCTCAACCCCTCCGACAATCTGGCCGCCCCTGTCCCTCAGCAGGGCTGTGGCGATGCGGATCGGCACACGGCGGCCGTTCTCGTTGATGATATGGGCGGTTGCGTTGACGATGGGGCTGCCGCTGTCCATCGTGCGCCGCAGGGCGCAGTTCCTCTCGCAAATGTTCGCCCGGAACACATCGCAGCACGAGTTGCCGATGGCCTGCTCCCGGGACACACCGGTGATCCGTTCGGCCGCCCTGTTGAAGGCGGTGATCCGCCAGTCACGGTCCACAGTGAACACGCCCTCGTTGATCGAGTCGAGGATCGTCCCGGCCCGCTCGAACCCGTCGTTCGCCTGCTTCGTCATGGCCTGCCCTTCCTTCGGCTTCAGAGTCTGTAGTCGTGCAGTATGACGTCATGCCGCCGGCACAATCAATCATTTTGGCTGATTCTCCACGGGATGGCTGGCGAGGCCCAAGCCGCAACACCTGAATCTGCAGGGGTATAGTGAAACGTGATCTGCGTGGCACGGCAGTTGAATAGCTTCTCGATGAAATGAAGGTCGCGATTCCCCATTGGCGAGGTCGAATCAGCCCCGTCTTCGACGTGGCGGGCAGCGTCCTGGTCATCGACGTGGCCGACGGCGTCGAGCAGGCCCGGCAGGACGTGGCCCTGGAAGCGGAGGAGCCGCGGGCGCGAGCGGAGCGCCTGGCCCAGACCGGGACGAACGTCCTGGTCTGCGGGGCGATCTCCTGGCCCATGGAGATGGCCCTGTCGGCCAAGGGCATCAAGGTGATCCCGCAGACCTGCGGAGAAGTGGAGCAGGTGCTGGCCGCCTTCATCGGCGGGCAGTTGGGGCAGGATGCCTTCCTGATGCCCGGCTGCTGTGGCCGGCGCCGCCGGTTCCGGGCCGGGCGGGGGCGTAGCCGGCAGTGAACAGAGCGATTCCAGAGATCCACGGGAGGCCTGGAAGGCCCGGTCGCCCGGTGGGCAGGAGGTCAGCACGATGCCAAGAGGCGATGGAACAGGCCCGCCCGGTGGTGGCGGGCGCGGACGTGGCAGGATGGGCGGCCCGCTGGCGGCCGGCCCGGGCGGCCAATGCGTATGTCCACAGTGTGGTCACAAGGTGCCCCATGCAGCGGGCCAGCCCTGCAGCCAGAGGACCTGCCCCAAGTGCGGCGCAACGATGACCAGGGGCTGAAGCCCCGCAACACAAGGAGTTCAGCAATGCCAGGTGGTGACGGAACAGGCCCGGCTGGGCTGGGCCCGATGACGGGACGAGCCGCAGGCTTCTGCGCCGGGTATCCGGCTCCGGGGTACACCAACGGCGGCGGTCGAGGAGGGTTTGGGGGCCGAGGACGTGGCCGGGGCGGTGGCCGAGGCTGGCGCAACCGCTTCTACGCAACCGGTCTGACGGGCTGGCAGCGGACCATGATGGGCTGGCCCGCCTTCGGCGGCTGGATCGGCCCGGTAGCCCCATACGCAGCGCCCGTTGGCTCGGCCAACGCCGAGCAGCAGGTCAATGCGCTCAAGGGTCAGGCCGAGTATTTCGAGGACCTCCTCGATGGGATCCGCAAGCGGATTGACCAACTTGAGGCCGGGGTCGGCAAGAGCTGACGCCGACTCCGTCGCCATTCCAACAGTCATCCCCAGGCCCTTGGGAACACCGGTGGCCCTGGAAGACAGCCTGCCGGGCCCGGAGCATCCCACTGTGCAAGGAAAGGTACAACCATGAAGATCGCGATTACCGCCACAGCCCCTGACCTGGATGCGAGGATCGACCCCCGGTTCGGCCGGTGCCCGTGCTTCCTCATCGTGGAGACGGACGATCTGAGCTTCGAGGCGATGGAGAATCCCAATCTCGCCCAGGGCAGCGGCGCGGGAATCCAGTCGGCCCAGTTGATGGCCGACAAGGGCGTTCAGCACGTCCTGACTGGCAACTGCGGGCCCAACGCGCACCAGACGCTCGCGGCGGCGAGAATCGTCGTATCGGTCGGCTGCTCCGGTTCGATCCGCGAAGTGGTCGAGCAGTTCAAGGGCGGCCAACTGACGGCCGTCAGTGCCCCCAACGTCGAGAGCCACTTCGGGATGGGCGCCGAATCGTCCCCAGCGATTGGCCAGCCATCTGCTGGAGCCTCTGGATTCGCTCCAGGCATGGGCGGCGGTCGAGGCATGGGTGGCGGTAGAGGAATGGGCATGGGCGGTGGCCGCGGCATGGGACGGGGGATGGGCCGTCGCTCCGAGCCGTCTGGCGACTATGCCCCCAGCCAGCCGCCCTCGCCTACCGGCGCGGAGCAGGAACTTTCGGCCCTTAAGCAGCAGGCCGAGTCCATGGGCCAGCAGATGAGGCAGATTCAGCAGCGGATCCAGGAACTGGAGAGGCAGACGAAGCAGTAGGCCCGCCGGCTGAGCCGAGCCAGTGTCATCCGCGGCAGATCCAGAAAGGAAGCAGTTCGATGGTTGCGAAGGTGGACAAGGAGCTTTGCATGGGCTGTGGCGTCTGCGTCGAGTCGTGTCCCGTGGATGCGATTGCTATCAGGGACGACGTGGCTGAGGTCGATGCGAGCAAGTGTGCCGGTTGCGGGGCCTGCGTCGGCGAGTGTCCGACAGAGGCAATCAGCCTGGAGTAGCCCCGCATGAACCGAATCATGCTCAAGTCCAAACTACACCGCGTCCGCCTGACCGGCACGGAGCTTGGCTACGAGGGCAGCATCAGCATCGACCGTGAGCTGCTCAAGGCGGCTGACATACTGCCCGGCGAGCAGGTGCACGTCCTGAACGTGAACAACGGGTCACGAATCGTGACGTACGCGATCGAGGCGCCACCGCGGACGGGGACGGTCATGCTGAATGGGCCTGCCGCCCGAACCGGCCAGGTGGGCGACGAGGTGATCGTGATCTCCTATTGCGAGTTCGAGGATGGAGAAGCGCGTGCCTATCACCCACGCGTCGTTCTGATGGACTCAGCCAACCGACCCAAGGAGCCCTGACACGCGATGGCTCGCAACCCCATCAGCCCCAGACCGCCGGAACCAGGTGAAACGCATGCAGGAGAGCCTCTGGCCCTCCGGCGGCACCCAGATCCGGTGCTTCGCACCCCGTGCGAGCCCGTGGACTGCTTTGACAGCTGGTTGGCGGGCCTGTGCGAGGAAATGCTGGCGCTGATGCGGCTGCACCAGGGCATCGGGCTGGCTGGACCCCAGGTCGGCCTGCTCAAGCGCGTACTCGTTGCCGAGGTGCAAGGGCGAACCCTCTGTCTGGCCAACCCGGTCATCCGGACGCACGCCGGACGGACCCGCATGGTCGAGGGATGCCTCAGTCTGCCCGGGATCCACGCGGAACTGGACAGGGCGCTCCACGTGGAAGTGCGCGGGTACGATCCGCACGGGAAGGTGCAGGAGTTCGCCGTGCAGGGCCTGTGGGCCCGGGTCATGCAGCACGAGATCGACCACCTTGACGGCGTTCTCCTGCTGGACCGCGTGCTACCCGGCGTTCGCCGCCGTAGCGAGGCCAGCGAGCCATGAGACTATCCACCATTGCGAGGGAGTTGAAGGCCCACGCCCCCTTTACGGCGTTCGGCACCGCAACCGGAATCGTGCTGATGGCCCTGGTGGTCCACCTCCACCTGTCCAGGGAGATGTCTTCTACGCTCTTCTGGACGTTCCATCCCTTGCACGTGGTTCTCAGTGCACTGGTAACCGCCGGCATGTATCGGCTTCACAGCGCCGGACGCCTCCTGCCAACGTTGGTAATTGGATACATCGGTGCAGTGGGTATCGCCACGCTCAGTGACAGCATCATTCCCTACATAGGCGAACTGCTGCTGGACCTGCCCAACCGGGGCATTCACCTCGGCGTGATCGAGAAGTGGTGGCTGGTGAACCCCCTTGCGTTCGCGGGGGTCGCCTTGGCATATGCTCGGCCTGCAACCAAGGTGCCCCATGCCGCTCACGTGCTGCTGAGCACCTGGGCATCGCTGTTTCACATGATCATGGCCCTGGATTCGGAGCTCTCGCTGGCAACCGGGATCCTTGTGGCGGCGTTTCTGTTCCTGGCGGTGTGGGTGCCGTGCTGTACAAGCGATATTGTGTTTCCACTGCTGTTCGTCAAAGGATAGAAGGAGGGGCAGACCCTGGATCAGGATTTCGCATGGGAGCAGTTCTTCTGGCTCTGGCTTCGCGGCGGCTGGGCCGGACCGAGGCAAGAGTTACGCGGGCAGCAAGGACAGGCGATTCCGACGTACATGGAAGACGGTGGAGCATGGCTGAACGAATGACCCGCCAAGCCGGCAGTCTTTCCGACTTCGGGCCGCTGGCGCAGAGCTACGATCGGTGGTACGAGACCCCGGCCGGCCAGGCTCATGACCGGGTGCAGAAGGACGACGTGCAACGCCTTCTTCCGCCGCCATCGCCGAATCAGACGCTGCTGGACGTCGGCTGCGGAACGGGACACTGGAGCGGCTTTTTCGCGGAGATGGGCTATCGGGTGACCGGAGTCGACATTGCGCCTCAGATGATCGAAGTGGCCCGGCCCGCGCTGCCAGAGTGCGTCTTCCAGGTGGCCGACCTCTACCAACTGCCATTCGGTGACGGGGCCTTCGACGTGGTGGCAGCCATGGCAGTATTGGAGTTCGTGCCAGACCCTACCGCGGCCATAGCCGAGATGGCCCGGTGTGTCCGCAAGGGTGGCCATCTCCTGGTCGGCACGCTCAACCGGCTGGCACTGTTGAACCAGCACCGCGTTCTCAAGGGCAGGCGGCCCTACTCGTCAGCCCACATGCTGGCACCGAGCGAACTTCGAGAGCTGCTGGTCCCTTGGGGCCGGGTGCGGATAGCCGCATCATGCCCCCCAGGACAGGAACGTCGACCGCCGCTACCCAGACGCCTCACGGCGGGAATTGCCGGAAGCCGGCTCAGCCTGACCGGCCCCTTTTTAGTCGCGGACGTGCGAACGCAAACGTACAGGTAGAGAGCATCCGGCCCCAGACCTGGCACCAGGAGAGAGGATCACACAAGCCCATGGCCCCCGACCCGCTGACCCCGTACGGCAACCGACCCATGGTCACGCCCATCGTTAATGCCGTCAACTATGAGTACCTGTCGTTCGAGGTCCTTCGCCAGATCACCGACGGCGAGATCGACGGCTACACCTATCACCGTGACGACAACCCGACCGTTCGTGAGGTCGAGCGGAGCATTGCTCAACTCGAGGGGGCGGAGGACTGCGTGGTCTGCACGTCGGGCATGGCCGCCTGCACCATGGTCTACCTGACCTACCTCAGCGCCGGCGACCATCTGGTAATCTTCCACGATACGTATGGCGCCAACTACAAGGTGTCGCTGATCCTGGAGCGGCTGGGTGTGGAGATCACGTGGATGGACGCTGACGACGCTGGCCGACTCGGCGAGCACCTGCGGCCCAACACGCGGATGATCTTCCTGGAGACGCCCAGCAATCCGCTGTGCAAAATCCTGGACATTGCCGCCATCCGCGCCGCAGCCGACCGGGTCGGGGCCATGGTCGTCGTGGACAACACCTTCGCCACTCCCTACCACCAGAAGCCCCTGACGCGAGGCGCCGACCTGGTGGTGCACAGCGCCACAAAGGCCTTGGGCGGGCACAACGACCTGATGGCCGGCGCGATTGCCGGCTCCCGGGAGCACTACAATCGGCTGTGGTTCACCCGCCAAGCCATCGGCACCACGCTGGACGCCTACTCCGCGTTCCTCCTGGATCGGGGGCTCAAGACCTTCGCGTTGCGGGCCGAGGCCATGGCCCGGGGCGCCCAGGCCGTCGCGGAGTTCCTTGCAGGTAACTCCAAGATAACGAGGCTCTCCTACCCCGGCCTGCCCAGTCATCCGGACCATGCCGTGGCAGCGACCCAGATGCGCAACGGGTTCGGGGGGATGCTTGCCTTCGACGTGGGACAGGACGAGGAGGACGCCAAGCGGTTCATCGCGGCCCTGAGAACGATCTATCACGCAGTGAGCCTCGGGGCCACCGAGTCGCTGATCTGCATCCCCTACCTGACCACGATGCTCTACCTGCCGCCGGAGCGACGGACGGCCTTCGGGGTTCGCAAGAACACGGTTCGGCTGTCAATCGGCATTGAGCCGGCCGAGGCGCTCATCAAGGACATCCGGCAAGCTCTGGCGTGCGTGGCCCAGGGGGTGATCACCCATGGCTGACGGACAGATCACTGTGCTCGTGGAGAACACGGCCGGCGCCCGAGGCCTGCTGGGCGAGCACGGCCTGGCCTTCTGGATCGTGTTGGGTGACCGGCACATCCTCATGGACACCGGGCAGGGCCAGGTGCTCATGGGCAACGCCCGGCGCCTGGGCGTGCGGTTGGAGACCGCCGACGCCATCGTCCTGAGCCACGGCCACTACGACCACACCGGCGGGCTCGGCGACGCCCTGCGGATGTCCCGTGCGGTGACCGTGTACGCCCATCCCGCTGGATTCGAAACGAAGTACGCCCGGAACGCCGACGGAAGCGCCCGCGACGTCGGAATGCCCCGGCTGGATGAAACCATGGTCCGGGAGCTGGCCGACCTCGTCTGGACGACCGAGCCGACGGTGGTCGAGCATTGTCTTCACCTGACGGGCCCCGTGCCGCGCACCACCGACTTCGAGGACACCGGAGGGGCCTTCTTCACCGACACCGCCTGCACGCAGCCCGACCCGCTGGTCGATGACCAGGCGGCATTCATTGAGACGCCGGCCGGCACGGTCGTGATCCTGGGCTGCGCCCATGCGGGCGTCATCAACACGCTGCGGTACGTCCGGCAGTTGACGGACAATCGCCCCATTCACACGGTGATGGGCGGCATGCACCTGGTCAACGCCAGCCCGCAGCGGATCGACAGAACGGTGGCCGAACTGCGCCGCCTGGACGTGCAACGGCTGCTGCCCTGCCACTGCACCGGCTTCGCCGCCATGGCCCGACTGTGGAACGAGTTTCCCGAACGGTGCGCTGCGTGCCCTGTGGGCACAGTCGAGGCTTTGCCGTACTGAGGTATCCGATTCGCAGCGAACCGGCCCCGCTGCGCGTCGCGAAGTCACCGAGGGCCGACTGGCTCCCGCGATCGACAGCAGAGCCCTTGACAAGGAGTGCAACATGACGCAACTGCCCGAATGCATCCGTCAGGCGTGGGAAGACCGCAATGGCCCGGTCGTGCTGGCCACAGTCTGCGCGGAGGGTATCCCCAACATCATCTATGCCACGTGCGTCGGCGCCTTCGGCGGGGACCGGCTGGTCGTGGCCGACAACTACTTCGACAAGACCCGCAAGAACCTGCTGGCCGGCAGCAAGGGCTCCATCCTGTTCATGACCAAGGGCGGCAAGGCCTACCAGGTCAAGGGTTCGATCGAGTACCACACGGAGGGCGAGCTCTTCCAGCACATGAAGACGTGGAACCCGTCTAAACACCCCGGCCATGCAGCAGCCGCCCTGCGAATCAAGGAGGTCTACTCCGGTGCGGAGCGGCTGTGCTGACTCCGGAACGTTGGGTAGACGCAGCATTCTGCGGTTGCAGGCCCTGTGTAACGTGAGATCCACCATGGCGTATATCTTCGGTCCCGTACCGTCTCGTCGGCTAGGGCGTTCGCTGGGCGTGGATCTCGTCCCATTCAAGACGTGCAGCTACGACTGCATCTACTGCCAGCTTGGGCGAACGACGTGCAAGACGGTCGAGCGCCGCGAGTGGGTGCCGTTGGATGAGGTCCTGGCCGAACTCGGGGAGAAGCTGGCTACCGAGCCCGACTACATCACGCTCAGCGGTTCGGGAGAACCCACGCTCTTTTCCCGTCTGGCGGAGTTGATCGACGGCATCCACTCCATGACGGACACTCCCGTGGCCGTGCTCACGAACGGCTCGCTCCTGTGGCAGCGGGAGGTCCGCCAGCAGCTTCTGGACGCCGACCTGGTGATCCCCTCGCTGGACGCCGGGCACAGCCGCATGTTTCAGGCGGTCAACCGGCCCCACGAGAGCATCGCGTTCGACCAGATGCTGGAGGGACTGATCGACTTCCGTGGAGCCTATCGAGGGAAGTATTGGCTGGAGGTCTTCCTCCTGGCCGGCCACACCGCCATCGCCAGCGAGATCGACCGCATCGTCGACTGTGTTCGGAGCATCGGACCCGACCGTGTGCAGCTCAACACCGCAACGCGACCCACGGCCGAGGACTACGCCGTCATGGTGGACCGGCAGCGGATGGAAGCCTTGGCGGGGCGGTTCGATCCGCCCGCGGAGGTAATCGCCGATTACCGCGGTGTCCACGCCCAGCAAGCCTTCCGGGCAGGGCGCCAGGCCATACTGGAGATGATCCAGCGACGGCCCTGCTCGCTGCAGGACATCGCTGACGGGCTGAACATGCATCCCAACGAGGTAATCAAGTCCATCGAGGATCTGGGCGCCGAGGGGATGCTGGTGAAGCAGACCTCCGGCGGCAGGTTGTTCTACAGCGGCAGACATGGGGCCGAGCCCCCTTAAGGTGAAGGAGACATCATGCCCAGCGCAGACATCGTTGTGCTCGGCGGCAGTGCCGCAGGGATCACGGCCGCTATCACGGCGCGCCGGCACCACCCGGACAAGAGCATCCTCCTGGTTCGCAAGGAGAAGCACGTCCCGATTCCATGCGGCATTCCCTAGATCTACGGAACGCTGGGCAGCCCTGAGAAGGACCTCATCCCTGACTCGATCCTCCAGTCGAACAAGGTCGATCTGGTCGTGACGGAGGCTACCTGCAGTGATCGGGAGAAGCATCGCCTGTTGACCCGCGACGGTGACATGGGCTACGAACGGCTGATCCTGGCCACTGGGTCGCTGCCGACGCGGCCCCCTATTCCCGGGATCGACCTCGATGGCGTCTTCGCCATCCTCAAAGACGTGGAGCACCTCGCCCGACTGCAGGAACGGGTGAAGCAGGCGAAGGACATCGTCATCATCGGCGCGGATTCATCGGGATCGAGTTCGCCGATGAGATCAACAAGGCGGACGGCAAGACCGCTACGGTCCTGGAGTTGGCCGCCAACTGCCTCAGCCTGTCCTACGACGCCGAGTTCTGTTCGGAGATGGAGGAGTTGCTGCGCTGCCGCGGCGTATTGGTCCGAACCTCGGCCGCGGTGGACCGGCTCGTCGGCGATGGGCACGTCAGGGCCGTGGGGCTCAAGGACGCAAGCCGAATCCCCGCGGACCTTGTCATCCTGGGCATCGGGGCCAAAGCAAACGTCGACCTGGCGAAGGAGGCCGGGCTGCGGTTGGGGCCCACGGGGGGGGTGGCCGTGGACCGCACGATGCAGACATCCGACCCGGCCATCTTCGCTTGCGGCGACTGCGCGGAGAAGACATCCTTCTTCGGCGGCAGCCCGTCACCCCTGAAACTGGCGTCGATCGCCCAGCTCGAGGCTCGTATCGCCGGGGCCAATGTCTACGGCCTGCGTCGGGAAAGCGAGGGGACGCTGGGCGTCTGGTCTACAGCCGTCGGTGACCTGGCGATGGGCACGGCCGGACTGACCGAAACCATGGCCAGGGAACGCGGATACGAGGTGGTTGTCGGCACGGTGGAGACGCCGAATCGCCATCCGGGCGGCATGCCGGGGGCGGCTCCCGTGAAGGTGAAGCTCGTGTTCGAGAGGCACTCGCAGGTTCTCCTGGGCGGACAGGTGCGGGGCAGTGTCTCGGTTGGCGAGTTGATCAACACCGTTGCCGCCTGCGTCCAGAAGCGAATGACGGCCGAGGACATTGCCATGTTCCAGATGGGCACGCATCCGGCACTAACGGCATCGCCCATCGCCTACCCACTTGTCAACGCCGCCGAGGTGGCCATAAGCTGTATGTAGAGGACCATTGCTGCACCTCACAGGGATGTCATTGATGTGATTCCGGACCGCGGCAACAGTGGAACGGAGCGGAGCGATCGAGGCCAAGGGCTCCGGCTTGCAGGTACCGCCATTTCGCCAGGGCTGGCAGCCGGAGAAGCCTTCGTCTACAGAGACCCCCTCTCTGAAACAGGGGCTGGTCATCCCATTGCCTCCTTTGAGATAGACGCGGAACTCGCTCGTCTGAAGCAGGCCCGGGAGAGTGTCCTGGAGGATCTGGAGGTTTCCCGCCAACGGGTCCAGTCTCAGATGAAGGATTCCCTGGCCGAGATCTTTCGAGCCCATGAGCGGATGCTCCGTGACCCGGTCCTGCTGCGAGAGCTGAGCGAGGACATTGAGGCCGAACTGCTGCAGGCGGAAGAGGCAGTCAGGCGAGTGTTCAGCCGCTGGATGGAACGGTTCCGGACAAGCGGCAGCCATACCACGGCCGCGAGGGCGGAGGACGTTGCGGATCTTGCTCGCAGACTGCTCCGAGCCTTGCGAGGGGTTGCTGTTCATCCCCTCGAGGAGATGCCGGACGGCAGCGTACTGGTCGCTCAGCGGCTGGCCCCGTCCGATGCCGTACACTTCTGCAGTCGGGCCAGTGCCGTCGTAGTCGAATACGGGACCCCTGGGGCGCACTGCGCTTTGATGGCACGGCAGATGGGCATCCCAGTCGTGGGCAACATTCAAGAGGTGGTGAAGCGCGTTTCTTCGGGCTCGCTTGTGTTGGTCGACGGCTTCGAAGGCACTGTGCTGGTGAACCCTGGCGATGAGGCCAAGGCAGGCTTTGAAGCGAAAAGGGTGAGCCAGGCGGCTCAAGGGGCTCTTGCGAGGCGTGAGACTCAAAGGCCCGCTGTTACTCCTGATGGAGTCACCGTCCAGGTCATGGCCAACATCACCAACCGAGAAGACGTCGAACTGGCTGTCGAGAACGGGGCAGACGGCGTGGGCCTGTATAGAACGGAAGCCCTTTTCATGTACAACGACACGCTGCCCACGGAAGACGAATTGGTCGAAACGCTATTGGACACGCTTGAACCCCTTGGCCAAAAGCCCTGCATTGTGCGGCTGCTCGACATCGGCGGAGACAAGACCCTTCCCTACCTAAGACTGCCCCCGGAGGAGTCGCCTTTTCTGGGGCGCCGCGGCATCCGACTGCTGTTCGCCTACCCCGAGCTGTTGAACGTGCAGATCCGCGCAATCCTGCGCCTCTCTACGTCACGGGCGATCCAGATCATGGTCCCCATGGTAACGATTCCCGAGGATATGGAGCGCGTGCGCCGGTTGGTCGGGGCGGCGGCCCAGGAGCTGGGGATACAGCATCTGCCTCCCCTCGTTGCGATGATCGAGACACCTGCAGCGGCCTTAAGCGTTGCGGATGTCCTGAAGTCGGCAGATGCCCTGAGCATCGGCACCAACGACCTGACTCAGTACGTGATGGCTGCAGGACGGCAGAATCCATTGGCCAGTGAGTACTTCCAAGAAATGCACCCGGCTGTTATGCGACTGATCCGGATCGTGTGTGCAGACGCAGGGCCGTCCCTTGTAGGCGTATGCGGCGAGTTGGCTGGCCGCCTGTCCGCTGTCCCCGACCTGCTGAGTGCTGGCGTTCGCCTACTCAGTGTTGCGCCTCGCATGATCCCTCTTGTCAAAGACGCCGTACGCCGCACCCCGGCATCGCCGGGGGGTACGTGACATCGCTGCTCCAGAAGGGCGAAAGACAGCGCCATGCAAGAGCCGAAACTTAAGAACTGCAGGGCCTGCGGCAAGGACGTCAGCCCGCTCAGCCCCTTCTGCCGTCAATGTGGACATCCCCAAGGATCCGCCGTGGCCATCTGGCTGCTTGTCCTATTCGGCGTGTTGCTCCTGGCGATGTACTTGGCCTTCTGCTTCTACGGCATGAGCCTATGTCGCTGAGTGACAGGAGGATATGCGGCGGTAACGACCTCAGCACGTGGCAAAGGAGCCATCACTTTCGGGCCCCACACGCGGGACCTCAGCCCACGCTATGAGGAAGGCCCTTTGCCCCCTTCAGCCGATGTGCCTGATCGCCCGAATGATGTGTGCGTATCTGGTGTTCACAGATCTGATGCTGCAGCTGTCTGACCAGTGCAAGCCGCCGCTCGCAGGAGAGACAGTTTCGTTCCAGGGAACGCTTGCTCCAGTGCAAGTAAGCCATACGGAACGCAAGTCTTCGCATACCTGCCCGCCTCGGGCCATGCCGGTCTGAATCGCCAGCGAATCCGGTGGATTCTGCGCCTGGAAGGGCGGCCCGCCTTCGGGTATAGAAGGAGGGTGCGGTTCGAGCGTGATCCGGCAACGGCCCCGCTGGCGGGGCGACCCGAGCCCCGGGCCCGGTCTGGACGATCCGGCGCGGCGCGGGGCCAGGCAAGGAGTCGATCCATGAGTTGGCTGGGGCTTTTACTGGCGAGTCTGGCTTTGGGTGGCGTGGCTTTCGCGCAGGAGGCGCCCTACTCCTGGCAGAGGCCGCACGCAAAGGTCCTCGATAGCGGCGACCTTCAATGGGCGCCCGAGCCGTTCGCCTTCCAGGCCGGCCCGTCGGTGCGGTACATCGACTTCGACCATGGCCGCGACGACGCCGACGGCCTGACGCCGACCACGGCCTGGCAGCACCACCCCTGGGACCCGCAGGCCACGGGCAACGCAGCCGCCTGTGCCGGGTCGCACACGTACGTCTTCCGGCGCGGCGTGGTCTATCGCGGCCGGCTGATCGCCGACGAGTCCGGCACGCCCGCCCAGCCCATCCGCCTGACCAGCGACCCGGCCTGGGGCGAGGGCGAGGCCGTCATCGCCGGCTCGGCCCCCGTCACCGGCTGGACGCGGGGGACCGACCACCCGGACATCCCCGAGCCCGAGAAGGTCTGGGTGGCCCGGGTCGACTGGCTGCCGCGCAACGCCTGGATGGTCGACGCGACCGGCGCCGTCACCCGCCTGCGCCTGGCCCGCACGCCCAACTGGACCGTCAGCGACCCCGAGGACATCAAGAGCGAGTGGTGGGCCTGGCAGCAGCCGGAGTTCTGGAAGCCCGAGAACACCTACAAGACCACAGGCAAGGACGGCCCGGTCCATCTCGGCATCGATGCAGAGAATCTCACCCGCGAGCCGGACTACTACCTCGGGGCCGTCGTCTGGACCGAGTGGGGCGTCGTGATGGGCACGCCCTACCCCACTCGCGTCGAGGTCGTCGACACCGAGAAGAAGGGCCTGGGCTTCCAGGGCCCCTACTACGGCGACACCGAGACCCTCCGCACCGGCCATCGCTACTTCCTGGAGGACAAGCCCCACTACCTCGACGAGCCGGGCGAGTTCTGGTTCGAGCGCGACGGCGAGCGTGAGGACGGCCGGCTGTACGTGCGTCTGCCCGGCGAGGCCGATCCCAACACCGTCCGCATCGAGGCCGCCCGCCACCTGACGCTGCTCGACGCGACCGCGATGAGCCATGTCAGCATCAGCGGCCTGACGTTCCGCTTCACCAACGTCAACTGGGACTACACGCTGCGGGCGGCGCTCTCGGACGGCACGAACCCCCATCCGGAGGTCGACGCCGCCTGCATCCGCCTGCTGGGCGCGGGCGAGGACATCGAGGTGGCCAATTGCCGCTTCGAGCATGTCCACAAGGCCGTGCGATTCAAGGCCGGCGACGGCGACCACATCGACCGGGTCGTGGTTCGCGACAACGACATCCGCCACCTCGACCGCGGAGCCATCGAAGTCGAGAACAGCCACCGCTGGGGCAAGGACCAGCCGCCCTACGGCACGCTGGGCGACGTGCGGGTGCTGCGCAACCGCATCCACCACACGGGCCAACGGCCCTACCGCCGCGGGTTCGCCCACACGCTGGTGCTGCTGCACCCGCAGACGGCCGAGGTCGCCGGCAACATCCTGACCCGCGTGGCCGGGGCGGGCATCTTCATCTTCGGCGGCAAGGAGGGCCACCCCCTCGATGAGGTCCCGCTCAGCCGCATCCTGATCCACCACAACAAGGTCGAGGACTCGCTGCTGGACACCAACGACTGGGGCGGCATCGAGACCTGGCAGGGCGGGCCTTTCTACGTCTTCAACAACATCTCGGGCAACCCCGGCGGGTACTGGAACTGGAAGTACCTCAACGACAAGCACAACGCGAGGCTCGGCTTCGCGTTCTACCTGGACGGCTCGTTCAAGAACTACCTGTTCAACAACATCGCCTGGGGCCGATCGAACGACCCCACCAGCCAGCAGATGGCCGAGTCCGCCTTCTACGAGGCCGGCCCGACCATCTTGAACAGCTGGTTCAACAACACGGTCTACAACTTCCGCATGGGCTCGAACTGGTCGCCCTCGGGCGGCTACCACCGGTTCATGGGCAACGTCTGGAGCGACATCGCCTCGTGGGTATTCCTGCATGGCCGGCTCAAGGAGGACCGCCCCGACGAGGAGAAGGCGGAGTACCCCCACGCCACCAACGCCTTCACCCGCAACGTGTTCCACAACACGACCGAGAAGTTCGGCGTCTTCGAGCGGAACGTTCGGCTGCACGACAGCGTGGCCTCGTTCAGCCAGGCCTTGCAGCAGCGTGGAGCGATGGTGTCAGAGTTGGGCGTCCAGACGGACACGCCGCCCCTGCGCGACCCGGCCAATCACGACTTCCGCCCGGCGCCCGGCTCGGCGGCCATCGACCGCGGCGTGCGGGTTTTCGTGCCGTGGAGCCTGTGGGGCACCGTGGGCGAATGGCACTTCCACCCCGCCGGCAACGATCCGACGCGGATTCTCGACGAGCACTGGTACATGACCGAGTACACCATCGGCCGCCACACCTATCAGCGCAGCCGCCGGTTCGAGCTGACGGTGGTCCACGGCGATGCCGCCAGCTACGCCCCCAGTCCCATGGAGGACTGGATCGACGGGGCCCTGACACTCGACGGCCAGGACCGCTACGCCTTCGCCTCGCACGAGGCCATGACCGCCCCGCTGGAGGTCCAGCAACAGATCGGTTTCCCGCCGAACAGGCAGGACTATCAGCGGACGTTCGAAGGGGCCGAGCTGAAGACCCCCGACATCCACACGAGCAACCTGCTGGTGGAGGTGATCTTCCGCACCCAGCCTGGCGCGGGCGAGGCCGTGCTCGTCGAGAAGCTCGCCGAGGCCGGCTACAGTCTGCGCCTGGACTCGCAGGGCCGGCTGGCCTGGCGGGTCGTGGGCGACGGGGAGGCAGCCGAGGTGACCGGTCAGGCGGTTCTGGCGGACGGGCAGTGGCACCACGTGATTGCCGAGCTCGACCGACAGGCCGGCACGATGACGCTCTACCTCGATGGCCGACAGCACGCCCGGGGGCCTGGCCTCGCCCCGGAGGTCTCGCTGGCCAACCCCGGCGACCTGTACGTCGGCGGCACGCCGGCTGGCCGGTGCATGAGGGGCGAGATCGACTTCGTCCGCATCGCCCAGGGCACGCTGGCCGATTCGAAAACCTCCATCGAGGAGCTCTACGCCTGGCAGTTCGACGGCCCGCAGTACCGCGATTTCACAGGCCGGGCCCCCACCGGCGACCGCCGCGACGCCGGAGCCATCGAGTACGTGCCGTCAGCAGAGCTCCAGGAGCGATAGCGGCCGGGGGCGGGTGCGATCTTCCCGGCCCGGGCCGAACAAGACGCTGGCCCCCATCGGCGGGCCTGAGCAAGGAGAGTCAGCATGGGCATCAGTATCGGATTGGTCGGGCTGGGCTCGTTTGGCCGTGAGTTCGCCGAGCTGTTCCACAAGCACCCGCTGGTGGACCGCATTGGCCTGTGCGACCGCGAGAGCGAGCGGGTGGCGGCCTTTGCGGACCTCGAGTCGTGGCGCGACAAGTTCCACCCCCGTGACGCCTACGGCTCGCTCGAGGCGATCTGCCAGAGCGACCTGGACGCCCTGGTCGTCATCACGCAGCCCTGGCTGCACGCCCCGCAGTGCGTCCAGGCCATGGAGGCCGGCAAGCACGTCTACAGCGCCGTGCCGGTCATCTCCATCCCCGACGACCAGGAGGTGCTCGACTGGTGCGACCGGCTCGTGCAGACCTGCACCCGCACGGGCATGCGGTACATGCTGGGCGAGACGACCTACTACCATCCCGAGGCGATGTTCTGCCGGCGCAAGGCGGCCGAGGGCGCCTTCGGCGACTTCATCTACGCCGAGGGCGAGTACTTCCACGACCTCGACTCGCACGCCTGCAGCCTGCGCGACGTGCAGCGCCACCGCACGGCCAGCCAGGCCGGGCAGGAGTGGCTCGCGTTGCGCCAGCAGTACATCGAGCAAGGCCTGCGGGGCGGGCCGATGCACTACCCCACCCACTCGACCAGCGGGCCGGTGTGCGTCATGAACGCCCACGCCCGCAAGGTCACCGCCTACGGCTACGCCAACCGCAACGGCGATGCCTACTTCGCCGACTCGGCCTTCAGCAACGAGACGGCCCTGTTCTCGATGAGCAACGGCGCCACCGTCCGCATCTGCGAGTTCCGCGAGGTGGCCGGCACGATCGCCGACTCGGAGACCTTCCGCATCCTGGGCACCCGCGGCACGTACGCCGAGCACACCTGGAAGGAGAATGGCCGGACCGCCCCCGGCACGGCCAAGCCGTTGGAGGTCCGCACGCTCAGCGTCGACGAGATGCGCGACCCCCTGCCCGCGGAGGTCGCCGACGCGTGGCGCGACCCCGAGACGGGCCAGGTCGCCTACGGGGGCCACCAGGGCTCGCACGCCTACCTCGTGCACGAATTCGTCGACGCCATCGCCCACGACCGCCAGCCCGCCGTCAACGTCTGGCAGGCCGTGCGGTATATGGCCATGGGCGTTCGGGCACACCAGTCGGCCCTGCGCGACGGCGAGACCCTCGACGTACCCGACTGGGGCGACGGGCCGAAATAGTTGGCCTGGGCACCAGACAGGACCGGGCAGGAGAGTTCACCATGACGACGCAGAGCGATCGCTTCGAGGTCGGGGCGTACTACTTCCCCAACTGGCACGTCGACGGGCGGAACGAGCAGGCCCATGGCCCCGGGTGGACCGAGTGGGAGCTGACCCAGGCGGCCCGGCCACGGTTCGAGGGCCATCGCCAGCCGCTCGTGCCGGCCTGGGGCTACCAGGACGAGGCCGACCCGGCCGTGATGGAGCGGAAGATCGACGCCGCCGCCGACCATGGCCTGACCTACTGGATCTTCGACTGGTACTGGTACGACGATGGCCCCTTCCTCGACCGCTGCCTGGAGCAGGCCTACCTGGCCGCCCGCAACAACCAGCGGGTGAAGTTCTGCTGCATGTGGGCCAACCACGACTGGCTGAACATCCACCCGGCCAAGTACCGCGACCCGCGGACGGTGCTCTACCCGGGCAAGGTGACCGAGGCGACGTTCGAACGGCTGACCGACCACGTGGTGGGCCGATACTTCACCCACCCAGCCCACTTCAACATCGACGGCCGGCCCTACTTCTCCGTCTACGAGCTGGGAAAGCTCGTCGAGAGCTTCGGCGGCGTCGCACAGACCCGGGCCGCCCTGGACCGCTTCCGCGCCAAGACCGTGGCCGCAGGGCTGGCGGGGCTGCACCTCAACGCCGTCGTCTGGGGCCGACCCGTGCTGCCCGGCGAGTCCACGCCGACCGACCCGCGGCAGCTGGTGGCGGACCTCGGCTTCGACAGCGTCACCAGCTACGTCTGGATCCACCACGTCGGCCTGCCCGAGATGCAGACCGACTACGCCTGGGTGCAGCAGCGTTACTTCGAGCACTGGCAGCAGATGGCGGCGGACTTCGACGTCCCCTACTACCCCAACGTCTCGATGGGCTGGGACTCCTCGCCCCGGACCGTCCAGTCCGACCGCTACGACCCGGCCTCGGGCTACCCCTTTGGCCGAACCATCGCCGGCAACACGCCCGACCGCTTCGAGCAGGCCCTGCGGGCGACGCGCCAGCGGCTCGAGCCCCAGGCCGGCCCGCGGGTGCTCAACATCAACGCCTGGAACGAGTGGACCGAGGGCAGCTACCTCGAGCCCGACACCGTCCACGGCCTGGGCTACCTCGAAGCCATCGCCCGCGTCTTTCCGCCGGCCGGGCCGAAGTAGGGCCGGGGCCCTGAAGGGGCGCCGATCGCAGCTATAGCCTCTCCGGAAAAGCAAAGAGCCTCCGGGTGCCGTGGCTACGGCGTTTGTGATTCCATCCGATAATTCAGGGCCACGGCAAACCGGTGGAGCCGACCGAGCTCGGCCCGGCCGGTTCGGAGCCCCGAAGGGGCGCCAGTTTTTAGCCGGGGGCGTAAGCCCCCGGAATAGCAAAGCTTATACATAGAGCCCCGAAGGGGCGGCAGTGCCGTACCGTGCCGCACTGCCGCCCCTTCGGGGCTCGGGGCCTTGGGCACGCGGGTCCGGGGGCTTACGCCCCCGGCTAAAAACTGCCGCCCTTCCAGGGCTGCGCCCGACGCCCAGCAGCCCGGGGCCCCGAGACCCAACGACTTGCGCGAACGGTTCGAGAATGCAAGGC
>JAWLCG010000049.1:0-19297 GCA_041687295.1 Phycisphaerae bacterium
GCCAGGGCGTTGACGTCCTTCCAGGAGGGGATGAGCACCTGGGTCCACTGGTACTCGAGGATATCGCCGAAGTCCGGCGGCCAGGGGCAGGTGACCCAGTTGGGCGTCTTGTCCTGGGCCGAGCCGCCCGGGCAGCCCGAGAAGGTGATGACGACGGTCTTGAAGGCCGCCGCCAGCTCGATGGCGTTGCGGGTGGCCTTGTCGTGCTCAGCGGCGGTCTTCTTGTCCGGGTGGACCGGGTTGGCGTGGGCGGCGATGCCGGCGACCTCCAGGCCGTAGCTCTTGATCTTGTCCTTGAGGGCCTGGAGCTTCTTGGCGTCGTTCTGGATGCCGGTGAGCTTCCACGGGTCGCCCGGGTAGGGCCCGCAGGGCAGCTCGATGCAGTCCAGGCCCAGCTTCTGACAGTAGGCCAACGCGTCGTCGAGGCTCATGCCCCCGAACATGGCGGCCATCACGCCCAGTTTCATGGTGAGTCTCCTTGTTTTCGTGCACGCGCCCGCGGGCGCTGGAAGGGCTGATCTGCTATTAGGCTACGCTCCGCCGGCGCAACGTCAAGCGCCGGGGAGCAAATGCGTCTGCTTGTAGGCCGGACGCAGCCCGGCTGGGGCTCAGCGCCGCAGCAGGCGCCCCACCCAGCCGGACTGCGTCCGGCCTACGAAGCCAAAGCGGCGTCAAGGCCGCCGCACTCCATACTGCGCCCGCACGGTCTGCCCTGCAAGCCCGCGAGTCTACAAGCCGCCGAAGACGTGGCTACAAACGCCGTGGCCACGGCACCCGTGCGGTGCTCCACGGTCCTCAGGCCTACTTGACGACGATGTTCACCAGTCGGCCGGGGATGACGATCTTCTTGACGATCGTCTTGCCGGCGGTCTGCTCGGCGACGCGGGGCTCGGCCAGGGCGGCGGCGAGGATCTCCTCCTGGCTCGCGTCGGGCGCCACCGACAGGCGGGTGCGGATCTTGCCGTTGATCTGCACGGGCAGCTCGATGGTGGCCTCGCGGGTCATCGCCTCGTCGTAGCGGGGCCAGGGCTCGTGGGCGAGGCTGGCGTCGTGGCCCAGGTGGCGCCAGAGCTCCTCGGCCAGGTGCGGCGCGAAGGGCGCCAGCACCTGGACGAACCGCTCGGCCTGGTCGCGGCTGAGGGCGCCGGCCTTGTAGACGGCGTTGACGAACTCCATCATCGCCGAGATGGCCGTGTTGAACCGCATGGCCTCGACGTCGGCGCCGACCTTGCGGATGGTGCGGTGCAGGGCCCGCTCGACGGCGTCGTCGGCGCTCTCGCCCAGCAGGGCGGCTGCGTCCTCGCTGCCCATCAGCATCCGCCAGACGCGGTGCAGGAAGCGGTGCACGCCCGGCACGTCGCGGGTGTTCCAGGGCTTGGACGCCTCCAGCGGGCCCATGAACATCTCGTAGAGGCGGAAGGTGTCGGCCCCGTACTGGGCGATCACCTCGTCGGGGTTGACGACGTTCTTGAGGCTCTTGGACATCTTCTCGACGGACTCGATCAGCTTCTCGCCGGTCAGGCGGTGGTAGGCGCCGTCCTCGCGGAAGTCGATCTGGTCGTAGCCGACGTACACGCCCCGGCTGTCGCGGTAGGCGAACGAGCGGATCATGCCCTGGTTGAACAGCTTGCCGAAGGGCTCGGGCGTGTGCACGTGGCCCAGGTCGAACAGCACCTTGTGCCAGAACCGCGCGTAGAGCAGGTGCAGCACGGCGTGCTCGGCGCCGCCGACGTAGAGGTCCACGCCCATGCCGTCCATCCAGTATCGCTCGACGGCGGGGTCGACGAACCGCTGGCGGTTGTGCGGGTCGAGGTAGCGCAGGTAGTACCAGCAGCTGCCGGCCCACTGGGGCATGGTGTTCAGCTCGCGCCGGGCTGGCTCGCCGCAGGCGGGGCAGGTCGTCCGGACCCAGTCGGTCGCCTTGGCCAGCGGCGGGGAGGGCAGGGCGTCGGGGTCGTCGCTGGTCGAGGGCGTGAAGTCCTCCATCTCCGGCAGCACGAGCGGAAGCTGGTCTTCCGGCACGGCCACGGTGCCGCACGTGTCGCAGTGGATGATGGGGAACGGCTCGCCCCAGTAGCGCTGGCGGCTGAAGAGCCAGTCGCGGAGCTTGTAGTTGACGGCCCCGCGGCCCAGGCCCTGGCGCTCGAGGTCGTCGGTGATGCGCTGCTTGAACTGCGGCGTGGCCAGGCCGTCGTAGGGCCCGCTGTTTACGGCGGTGCCGTCGCCGATGAAGCCCTCCCACTGCTCACCGGCCGGCGGGGCGACGACCTGGACCACCGGCAGGTTGAACGCGCGGGCGAACTCCAGGTCGCGGCTGTCGTGGGCGGGCACGGCCATGATCGCGCCGGTGCCGTAGCCCATCATCACGTAGTCGGCCACCCACACGGGGATGGGCTGGCGCGTGACGGGGTTGACGGCGTAGGCGCCGGTGAAGACGCCGGTCTTGGTCTTGCTCTCGGCGGTGCGCTCCAGCTCGCTCTTGTGGACGGCGGCCTGGACGTAGGCCTCGACGGCCGGGCGCTGCCCGTCGGTCGTGATCCGCTCGACCAGCGGGTGCTCGGGGGCGAGCACCATGTAGGTCGCCCCGAACAGCGTGTCCGGGCGGGTGGTGTAGACGCGGATGACCTCGTCCTCGGGCTGGGGGGCGAAGCCGTCGTCGCTTCGGCCCTTGAACCACTCGTCATCGGCGACGCTCTGGAGCGGGAAGTCGACCTCCGCGCCGGTGCTTCGGCCAATCCAGTTGCGCTGCATCATCTTGACCGGCTCGGGCCAGTCGACCTGGGCGAGGTCCTGCTCGAGCCGCTCGGCGTAGGCGGTGATGCGGAGCATCCACTGCCGCAACGGCCGGCGGTAGACCGGGTGGTTGCCGCGCTCGCTTCGGCCCTCGTTGGTGACCTCCTCGTTGGCCAGCACCGTGCCCAGGGCCGGGCACCAGTTGACGGGGACCTCGGCCTGGTAGGCGAGGCGCTGGTTGTCCAGCACGCCGCGCCGCTGCTCGGGCGTCAGCTGGTGCCAGCTGTAGATGCCCACGGGCTGGCCGGCGATGGCCTCGATCCGCTGGGTGGCCGGCGGGGGCACCAGGTTGCCGCCCAGGTCCACCATCAGTTGGCCGCGCTGGAGCTTGTGCTCGAGTTCGCCGATGGGCCGGGCGGCGTCGGCTTCGGGATCGTACCAACTGTGGAACAGCTGCAGGAAGATCCACTGCGTCCACTGGTAGTAGCCCGGCTCGGTGGTGGCGACGCGGCGGGACCAGTCGTAGCTGAAGCCGAACATCTTGATCTGCCGCTCGATGTTGGCGATGTTGCGCTCGGTGGTCACGCGAGGGTGCACGCCGTGCTCGACGGCGTACTGCTCGGCCGGCAGGCCGAAGGCGTCGTAGCCCATCGGATGCAGGACGTTTCGGCCCTGCATGCGCATGTAGCGGGCCAGGATGTCGGTGGCGGTGTAGCCCTCGGGATGGCCCACGTGCAGGCCGGCGCCGCTGGGGTAGGGGAACATGTCCAGCACGTAGAACTTGGGCTTGTCGGCGAAGCCGGCCTGGCCGGGGTTGGGCACCTCGAAGGTGCGGTGCTCGGCCCAGTAGTCCTGCCACTTGCGTTCGATGGCGGTGAAGTCGTAGCCAGCCATGATGGTCCTCGGATGCTCGGTAGTCTCGGACGGGGGAAACGGAAACGAGAAGACCCCGCGATGCGACAATCGCGGGGCCTGCAAGAATTCGGGCAGCAGGGGTCGTCCGCGATCCGTCAGCGCAGGGGCAGCCCGGGTAGTAGCGGCCGGGCCAGGCTGTGCGCGCGACGGATCATGCGGGTCTCCATTGCTACAGTATCGGCCGATGGCCTCGCCGCGTCAAGATGATTGCCGGACCGGGCTGCCCGGGGTCTTCACGTCTTTGCAGGGGGGCTCCGGTGGGGAGGCCCGCAGCTGGGACGCGGTCCTTTCCCCAAGCCCACGAATGGAGCGGCGAGCGGAGCGAGTGGCGCAATCCGTGGGGCTCTCGTCCGGGCCGTACCTGAGGGGGGCACGACGCACCCGCATGTCCGATGGGCAAGCGGTCTGAGCCAAAGCGGCGACGTTGTCGCCGCACTCCATACTGGGCCCGGGCCGCCTGGTGCCGGGCGAGCCCGGGGCTTGGGGGGCGCTACAGGTCTGCCAGGCGCTGGCGGATCTGGGCGGGGGATATCCCTGCGATCAGGAACTCTTTGCGCGGATTCGTGGGCCCGCTGAGCAGGCGCACAGTGCGGGCGGGCACGCCGAGGGCCTGGGCCAGGACGCGGGCGAGGGCCTGGTTGGCCCGGCCCTTCTCGGGGGCGGCGGCGACGGCGATCTTGAGGCTCTCGCCCAGCACGCCGGCGATGCGGTCGCGGGCGCTGCCGGGGACGGCCTTGACGGGAATGGCCACGCCGTCGGGGCGTTGGGTGAGGGCGAGTTTCTCCAGGTCCTGCATGTTGGTCCTCCCGGGCCTGGATGGTACCATGGGTAGCGGGTCGGTTCCATGGCCGCAAGACGGCCGGGCGGGCCGAAACCGGTCTTCCTGGCTTGGCCGGGGGACGGAGCGGTGATTGACACATTCAGGGCCAGCCGATAGGATGGTCCCCTGGCTTCTGAGGGTACGGCGTGCGGCGCGGCAGGCGGACTGGACAACCCGGCGGCTGGATCGGTTGGGTCCTGATGGCCGGGCTATGGCTGGCCGGCTGTGGCGGCGACGCGTCGGGCCCGCCCGTCGATGCGCCGGTGGGCGTGCCGGTCTGGAACGGCCAGCCGATGCAGCCGGTGGGCGCCCAGGACGCGGAGCCCGAGGCCCAGGTGCTGATGGTTCGGCTGCGGCTGATCCCGGTGGAGGTGCCCTTCGGCACCGTCAGCCAGTCCGAGCGGCTGTGGAGCTACCTGGACGAGGAGGTCGTCGGCCCCGAGTCGGCGGCGGTGCTGGCCCGCAACGGTCTGCGGGTCGGGCGAGGCCGGGTCGACAGCTGGCTCCCCGTCAGCCGGCTGCTGCGGGAGATGACCGGCCAGGCCGTTGGCGGCAGCTACAGTCTGGCCCAGCCGGGCCGGGGCGTGCCGATCACGCTGAAGCAGCGGCAGGACGGGCAGGAGATCTTCACCTTCAACCGCCGAGGCGAGTTGGAGGGGCGCTCCTACCCGCCCGGCGACAACGTGCTGATGGTGGCCTGCCACCTCAACCCCGACGATCTGTCCAGCGTTCTGTTGCACGCGGTGCCGCTGGTCCGCTCGAGGCGGGAGGTGCCCCGCTACGTGCGGACGCCGGGCGGCCCGATGTTCCAGAGCGAGCCGCAGCTGTTTTCGCTGGAGGCGCTGGAGTTCAAGGTCCCGGTGCCCAACGGGCGGTTCCTGGTGATCGGGCCGGGCGCCCGGGTCGAGCGCGAGGGCGCGCCGGGCCGGCAGTTTTTGATGCAGACGCGCGACGGCCTGCGCTACGAGACGCTGGTCGTGATCGTGCCGGAGATCTATGCCGCGCCCGCCCGTGCGGGTGCGACGAGTCGATGAGGGGCGCCGGCCCGGCCGGTGCCCCGGGTTGGGACTCTGCCGCCGGCGGGGACCCCTACACAGCAGTTGGGTGCGTATGTCCGACCCGGCCAAGATGACAGCCCGTCCCGCCGCCGACGACGAGTTCTTCCGGCGGCTCTGCCAGCACTCGCCGGCCGCCCTGATCGCCACCGACCCGCAACTGCGGGTGACGGTGTGGAACCAGGCGGCCACGCAGCTGTTCGGCCGGCCTGGCGAGCAGATGTTCGGCCGGCCCCTCGTGGAGGTCGCCGACGCGAAGTACCGCCCGATGCTCGATCGGCTGCTGGAGCGGACGCTGCGGGACGGCAAGGTTCGCGAGTTCGAGGTCGAGCACACCCCGCCCAAGGGCGCCCCGCTGACGCTGCTGGCGGTGATCGGCCCGGCCCCCGGCGCCGACGGCCAGCCCGCGGGCGTAACGGCCTGGGTCCGCGACATCACCAACCGCGTGCGCCTGGCCGAGCAACTCGCCGCCGCCGAGCGCATGGCCAGCCTGGGCACACTGGCCGGCGGCGTGGCCCACCACTTCAACAACATCCTGGGCGGCGTGGCCACCTTCGTCGACTACGCCCTGACCAGCAACGACCCCGCCGCCGCCCGCCGAGCCCTGCAGATGACCGCCGACGCCGCTGGCCGGGTCTCCAAGATCACCCAGAGCCTGCTGAGCTTCGCCGAGCGCGACACCCGCCGGGTCGACCTGGCCGACCTGACCGAGGTGGTGCTCACCTTCGCCAACCTCGTCGAGCGCCCCCTGGCCGAGCGGGGCATCCACCTCGAGCTCGACCTGCACCCGGTGCCCATCGTGCCCGTCGAGGCCAACCGCATGCACCAGATCCTGGGCAACCTGCTGACCAACGCCGAGGAGGCCATGCCCGAGGGAGGGCAGGTCACCCTCAGCGTCAACGCCGACCGCCGCTGGGTCTGGCTGGACTTCGCCGACAGCGGCGGGGGCATCCAGCGCGAGCACGTGGCGATGGTCTTCGAGCCCTTCTTCACCACCAAGGGCCTGCTGGGCGGCGGCGACAAGGGCCACCCCGGCCTGGGCCTTAGCGTCGTGCACGGCATCGTCACCGAGATGGGCGGCGAGATCGCCCTGCAGAGCAAGCCCGGCCAAGGCGCCCGCTTCCGCCTCCGCTTCCCCCGCCCCCGCGACGAGGAAGAAGCCCAGGAGGCGTAGGCCGCAGGCTTGAGGGGAACAAAGCGCTTCGGACGTCGTGGCCGAGGTACCTGGGCCGTATGGAGTGCGGCGGCAACGACGCCGCTTTGGCTGGACTGCGATCCACTGCCCGTTGGTCCTGAACCACTCGCAGACGTGGCTACAAACGCCGTAGCCACGGCATCTATGAGCAGGTCTCCGTCAAGGCGATAACGGGACGATCACGGGATTTTTCGAGCATCTATTCGACGTCATCGCTTCGGATGCGTCATCTGACCCATTGCGTGCCGGCTGCACTCACCCAACGAGGTCCCGAAGACCTCTGGCCGTGGCTCGCAGTCCGGACTTGGATCCCGTCTCTCGTCTCGCCCGCTACGCCGCCGCCCGATACGTTTCGCCGCTGCGCAGCATCGCCACCATCACGCACGCCAGGTACCGCGCCCCACCCACCACCGCGATCTTCCGCCGCTTGGGCTGGTCCTGGCAGAGCCGCTCGAACCGTGCCCCCAGAGACGCGTCCCGCCGGATCGCCTGCCACGCCGCCTCCACCAGCAGTTTGCGCAGCGTCGCCGGCCCTTCCTTCGTCACGTGGCCCAGCCGCCGGGCGTCGATGCGGTCGTTCTTGCGCTTGGAGCGGAAGATCAGCCGCAACTGGCCCGGGTGGGCCACGGTCACCCGGTGGGCGACCGGGGCCAGGGCGTCGTGCAGATAGCCGTAGCCGCAGGAGGCCTCGTAGCAGACGCTGAAGGGCTCGGGGCTCTCGGCCAGCGTCCGCAGCCCCTTGTCCCAGTGGCCCTGGATCGTCTCACACTTGACCTGCCGGCCACCAGGAACGACTCGGCCGACGTCAGCGTCCTGGAGTGCGCCAGCCGTGACCTGGGTCCCGTCACCGCCGGCTGGCACGAGAACTTCGCCTTCGGCACGCTCCAACTCGGCGGCGTGCAGAGCGGTTGGGTCTCGCTGGGCGACGTCTGGCCCAACCTGCCCGGCACCGACGCCGTCTACACCGATTGGCTGGTGCTCAACGCCGGGGCGAAGATCGACCTCAACGGCCACGCCCTCTACTACCGCAATGGCGGGGCGCCTAAGCGGCTCTACCACGGCGACGCGAACCTCAACGGGCAGGTCGACGACGCGGACCTGAACCTTCTGCTGAGCCACTGGGGCGACGGCACGGCCGCGCCGGCCGTGCCTGAGCCGACGGTCCTGGTGCTGCTGGCGGCGGGATTGCTGGCGTTCCGGCGGCGGTAGGGCGGTTGCGGACCGACAGGGCGAGGGGTAGACTCCGGCTGCGCGCCTGATGCGCGCGGAGGAGCGAACTATGCCGTACCTGCATCCCGAGAGCCTCAGCCCCGACCCGCTCTACGGCCAGGACGCTCCGGCCGTGGGCGAGCGCCAGGTCGAGGCGGTGGTCTACCCCTTCGCCCTGGTCCGCGCCGAGGCGGCGGCCGGGCCGTGGCGCCAGTGGCGGCGCCGGCTGGACATCCACGCCGACCCCGGGCCGGTCGAGCTGACGGCCCGGCGGGATCGGCCCATCGAACTGCTGATCGACTTCGGCACCGAGCTGGACGGCGCGGTCGAGCTGGCCCTGCGCGTCGAGGGGCCCGGCACGGTGGTGATCGGCTTCGGCGAGAGCGTGCCCGAGGCCGCCGGCCTGGGCCTGCCCTCCACCTGTCACGAGCAGCGGCCCGCCCAGGAGCACTGGCGGATCGAATCGGCCGGCCTGGCCGAGACCCGCCTGGCCCCGCGGGGCTTCCGCTACCTCCGCCTGGTGCTGCCCGACCACGCCCGCGCCGAGCTGGTCCGCCTCCGCGTCCGCGCGGAGCTGACCTTCCGCCAGCGCCTCGGCGACCTGCGCTGCAGCGACCGCCGCTTCCAGCGGATCTGGCAGAGTTCGGTCTACACCGCCCGCGTCTGCAGCCGACCCGACACGATCTGGGACGGCCCCAAGCGCGACCGGGTGGGCTGGTACGGCGACGCCTACGTCTGCCAGCTGGCCAACGACGCGGTCTGGCTCGACCCGGTGCCCGCCGAGCGGATGCTGCTGGAGTTCCCCACGCGCGAGTTCGCCAACGCGATCCCCCTGTGGTCATTCGCCGGCATCAGCCTGCTGCGCCACCTGGTGCTCACCCACGGCGCCGATCGGCCCGCCTGGGCAGAGATCTACCCCCGCATCCGCGAGTTCCTGCGGTGGGTTCGCCAGGGGCAGACGGATGACCTGGGGCTGCTCATCCGCCGCGATGACGTGCAGTACTTCTTCGGCATCGGGTTTCTGGACTGGTCGCCCCAGCCGCTGGGCGGGCGGTTCGAGGAGCTCAGCTGGCTGCAGGCGACCTGGGCCGAGGCGCTGCAGGACGCCGCCGACGTCGCCCGCTGGCTGGGCCATGCCGACGACGCCGCCGACTGGGCCGACCACGCCGCCCGCCTGCGCCCGCTGATCCGCCGGCGCTTCTGGCAGGAGGGGGCGGGCTTCGCCCACACGCTCAACCAGGCCTC
Organism: Phycisphaerae bacterium; assembly: GCA_041687295.1. Lineage (GTDB taxonomy): Bacteria > Planctomycetota > Phycisphaerae > SM23-33 > FEN-1343 > JAWLCG01. The sequence goes on from JAWLCG010000049.1 coordinate 9,173, forward strand.
GACCGACCCCTGGCGCCACCCCACCCAGCCAGGGGTGCACCATCGGCTCAGCTACCTCGAGAACGTCCGGCTCGGCCCCAGCGGGCCCAGCCGGGTGAGTAACGCCCGCGTGGTCCTGGCCGGCGCCGCCGACGAGGCCCAGCGGCGGACCGTGCGGGAGCAGGTCTTCGACTCCGACCTGCCCGGCACGATCACGTCGCACTTCGTCTACTTCGAGCAGGCCGCCCGGGCCCAGTGCGGCGATGCGACCGGGGCGATCCGCCACGTGCGCGACTACTTCGGGGCGATGCTCATCGAGAACGACTCGGCCACCGTCTGGGAGAGCTTCGAGCCCGGCGTCCAGGGCTTCGCCAAGTACGGCCTGCACGGCTGGCCCAAGAGTCTCTGCCACGGCTGGGGGGCCGGGGCCGTGCCGCTCGCCCAGCGCTACCTGCTGGGCGTCGAGGCCGTCGAGCCCGGCTTCGCTCGCGTGAGCCTTCGGCCAACGGCGTGTCCGACGTGGCGCTTCACCGCCACCGTCCCCACGCCGCACGGGCCCATCATGGCCCAGCGCGACACCGCCCGGGGCCCCGTGCGCTACCGCCTGCCCGACGGCGTCGAGCCCGCCGAGGTCGGCGACGGGGCGGTCGTTCAGTAGTGTCCGGCCCGTGCCGAGTCCGCCTGGGCCGTATGGAGTGCGGCGAGGAACTCGCCGCTTTGGCTCGCGGCCGGACCAGCCAGAGCGGCGACTCTGTCGCCGCACTCCATACGGCCCAGGCATGCCGCCGAACACTGATCCCGTCACCTCGGCGATTGCAGGCCTTGACCGGCTGGAGTATCCTGCCACACTTCCAGTGCCCGCCGGGTGGGGCGGGCCGATCGACCGAGCACCGGGGCCCCGCGCCCTGCCGATAAGGAGTTGGCCATGCACGACTGGGAGAATCCGCGGATCCTGCACCACAACCGCCTGCCCGCGCGGTCGTACACCTTCGCCTACCCCGACGTCGAGTCGGCCCGGGGCCTCGACCGGGGGCGTTCGCCGTGGTTTCGGCTGCTCAATGGGGTGTGGAAGTTCCACTACGCCCCCACGCCGGCCGAGGCGCCCGAGGACTTCTACGACGCCAGCTGCGACAGCTCCGACTGGGACGATCTGCCGGTGCCCTCGATGTGGCAGATGCACGGCTACGGTCGGCCGCACTACACCAACGTGCAGTACCCCTTCCCCGTCGACCCGCCGCGCGTGCCCACCGAGAACCCCACCGGCTCCTACCGGCGCGAGTTCACCGTGCCCGAGGAGTGGGCCGGCCGGCGGATCCTGCTGCGGTTCGAGGGGGTGGACTCGGCCTTTGAGGTCTACGTCAACGGGCGGTTCGTCGGCTTCAGCAAGGGCAGCCGCACGCCAGCCGAATTCGACCTCACCGGCTGTGCCGTGCCGGGCCGCAACGTCATCGCCGTCCGCGTCTACCAGTGGTCCGACGGGACCTACATGGAAGACCAGGACATGTGGTGGCTGAGCGGCATCTTCCGCGACGTCTACCTGCAGGCCGTGCCGACCACGCACCTGTGGGACGTGGGCGTGCGGACCGAGTTGGACGACTCGCTGACAAAGGGCACGCTGGCCGTTACCGCCGCCGTCGACAACACCGCCGCCCAGGCCGTCAAAGGCGCCACCCTCGAGGCCCGGCTGCTTGGGCCCGACGGCACCGAGGCCGCTGCCGGCACCGCCGCGGTCGCCGTGGACGCCAACGCCCAGGCGAGCGTCGCCCTGGATCTGCCCGTCGAGGCCCCCGCCCTGTGGTCGGCCGAGACGCCCACGCTCTACACGCTGCTGTTGACGCTCAGGGATGCCGGCGGCGAGGTGCTCGAAGTGGTGCCCGTCCGCGTGGGCTTCCGCCAGGTCCGCATCGACGGGGACCGGTTCCTCGTCAATGGTCAAGCCATCAAGGTCAAGGGCGTCAACCGCCACGAGTTCCACCCCGAGCTTGGCCGGGCGCTGACGCTGGATGTGATGATGGACGACCTGCTGCTGATGAAGCGGCACAACATCAACGCCATCCGCACCAGCCACTACCCCGACGACCCGCGCTTCTACGACCTGTGCGACGAGCTGGGCTTCTACCTCATCGACGAGTGCGACCTGGAGACGCACGGCTTCGGCATGAGCGGCTGGCGGAACAACCCCACCGAGGACCCCGCCTGGCGCGACGCCTGCGTCGACCGCATGGTCCGCATGGTGCAGCGCGACCGCAACCACCCCTGCGTCGTCATGTGGTCGCTGGGCAACGAGGCCCACTTCGGCGAGAACCACAAGGCCATGGCCGCCGCCGCCCGCGCGCTCGACACCCGCCCGATCCACTACGAGGGCGACTACCACCTCCAGACCGCCGACGTGTTCAGCCTGATGTACCCCCACTACGAGTACGTCGCCAAGATCGGCCAGAAGCGCGAGCAGGAGGTCAAGGACGAGCGCAAGTTCACCGGCGAGGGCTACACCACCCGCCCGTTCGTCCTGTGCGAGTACGCCCACGCGATGGGCAACGGCCCCGGCGGGTTCCAGGAGTACTGGGACACGATCTACGCCCACGACAACCTGATGGGCGGGTTCGTCTGGGAGTGGATCGACCACGGCATCCCGCTGTGCACCGCCGAGGGCATCTGCTTCGGCTACGGCGGCGACTTCGGCGACGAGCCCCACGACGGCAACTTCATCTGCGACGGGCTGGTCTTCCCCGACCGCACGCCGTCGCCCGGGCTCATCGAGTACAAGAAGGTCATTGAGCCGGTCATCGTCGAGGTCATCGACGCCAAGGCCGGCAAGTTCCGCGTGACCAACCGGTACGACTTCATCGGCCTGGACCACCTGCAGCTGAGCTGGAGCGTCACCGAAGACGGGCGGGTCATCGTGTCGGGCTCGGCGGCGACGCCCGAGGTGCCCCCGCGGGAAAGCCGCGAGGTAACCCTCGACTTCGCCCGCCCGGCCCAGCCGCTGCCAGGTGCGCAGTACGTGCTGACGCTGTCGTTCACGCTGGCGGCCGATGCGGCCTGGGCACCGCGGGGGCACGAGGTGGCCTGGGCGCAGTGCGAGCTGCCCGTCGAGGCGGACGAGCTGCCCCGGCTGGCCGTCGCGTCGATGCCGTCGATGCGGGTGGAGGAGGGCGAACTGGCCGTGCGGGTCCGCGGGGCCGACTTCGAGCTCACCTTCGACCGCGTGCGGGGTCGGCTGGTCTCCTGGCGCAGCCAGGGCCAGGAGCTGCTGTCGGCCGGGCCGCTGCTGAACCTCTGGCGGGCAACGACCGACAACGACCGCGGCTGGGTCGGCCCGGCCAAGAAGTGGCGCGAGGCCCGCCTCGACGCCCTGCAGCACCGCTGCGACGGCGTGGAAGTCCATGAGCTGGGCCGTCGGGCCGTCCGCGTCGTCTGCCGCAGCCGCGTCGCTCCGCCCGTCAGCGACCGTGGCCTGGCGTGCGAGTACACCTACACGCTCTACGGCTCGGGCGACGTGCTGCTGGAGCTGCACGGGACCCCCCAGGGCGAGTGGCCCGAGACGCTGCCGCGCATCGGCCTGCAGCTGGCCGTGCCGGCCGGCTTCGACCGCTTCAGCTGGCTGGGTCGCGGGCCCGGCGAGAGCTACGTCGACACCCACCAGGCCCAGCGGCTGGGGCGGTTCGAGGCCGACCTCGACGCGCTCTACACGCCCTACGTCTTCCCGCAGGAGAACGGCAACCGCTCGGACGTGCGGTGGGTCGCCTGGACCGACCGCCGCGGCCAGGGCCTGCTGGCGGCCGGCTGCCCAAGCCTCAACTTCAGCGCCCACCGCTTCACGACGATGGACCTGGAGAAGGCCCGGCACACCTGCGAGCTGACGCCGCGGGAGTTCGTTACCGTCAACCTGGACTACGCCCAGAACGGCATCGGCTCGGGCAGCTGCGGGCCCAACGCCTGGCAGCAGTACCTGCTCAAGAGCGAGGAGTTCCGCTTCGCCGTCCGCCTGCGCCCCTTCAGCCGGGCCGCCATCGACCCGGCCGACCTGGCCCGGCAGACACTGGAGACACTGTAGTCGCAGGCTGGGGCAGAGCGCGGCGCAGCCGCGGCGTCCCACCTTCTCGGCCTGGGCAGGCGATCCGCCAAGGCTCAGGTGGGACGCCGCCCCTGCGGCGCTCAGCCCCAGCCGGACTGCGTCCGGCCTACGCGGCGTGAGCCCGCTGCGCCCTCGACAGCGACAGTCCCTGCGCATAGCATGGAGGGGTAGCCCAGAAACAGGGGACAGCCATGGACAGCGAACCGATCGAGCTGGTCAAGCCCAGCGCCGCCCTGCGCGAGGCCTACCTGGATTTCGTAGCCGAGTTCCGCGCGGCCGGCGAGGATGAGATCCCCGGCCGGGGCGCCCCGCTGGGGGCCGACTTCGAGGCCTTCCTGGCCTCGCTGCGCCGCCGGGCGCGGGCCGAGAGCTGCCCCAACGGCCTGGTGGCGGCCAGCACGTGGTGGCTGGTACAGGGCGGGCGGGTGATCGGCACGTGCAACATCCGCCACGGCCTCAACGAGCTCCTCCGCGACCACGGCGGGCACATCGGCTACTCGATCCGGCCCAGCGAGCGCCGCAAGGGCTACGGCAGCCGAATGCTCGCCCTGGCCCTGCAGCGTCTGGCCGAGCTGGGCATCGACCGCGCCCTGGTCACCTGCGACGCGACCAACCTCGGCTCCGCCGTCGTGATCCGCCGCAACGGCGGCCAACTCGACAGCGAAACCGTCTCGCCCCAGACCAGCCGACTCACCCAACGCTACTGGGTGCCCGTGCCGCCGAAGACCTGATACGCGCGAGGACTGCTCCACGCCTTCTCCAAGCCCACGGAATGCTTTCCGTGGGCATCTCGTCCGGGCCGTTGCACCGAGGACCGACGCGCCATGTCGGCCCTGCCGCGGTCGTGTCTCCACTGAACCCGGGTCCGTCCATGCGAAGACCCCGGGCATGCCCGGGGCTATAGGGGAATGCCGGGCCGAGGCCCTACGCGGGGGCGACGAAGCTATACCGCCCGGCCGGGACCGCGTAGATGGCCTCGCCGTCGCCGGTGCCGGCGGGCTGGACGGCCTGGGCCCGGTCGGCGGGCTGGCCCGACTCGGTGACGGCCGAGGCGTCGGTCGTCGGCACGTGGACGGTGGCGGTGGTGTTGGGCGGCACGGTCAGGTCCAGCTCGAAGCGCCCGTCGGTCAGCCGCCAGTGGCTCTCTAGGGGCCCATAGAGGGTCTCGATCCGCCCGCGGGCCCAGCTCAGGCCGCCGCCGGGGCGGGGCTGGATGATCGCGTGGCGGTCGCCGGGGCGCTCGGCGTCGAGCTCGACGCCGGCGACGGTGTTGTACAGCCAGTCCCCCACGGCCCCGTAGGCGTAGTGGTTGAAGCTGTTCATCTTGGGCGTCTGGAAGCCCTTGTCGTGCGTCCAGCCGTCCCACCGCTCCCAGATGGTCGTGGCGCCCTGCGTGACGGGGTAGAGCCACGACGGCCAGCTCGTCTGCATCAGCAGCGCGTAGGCCACGTCGAGCTCACCGAAGCGGCTCAGCACGTGCGGCAGGTAGGGCGTGCCGAGGAAGCCCGTCGAGAGGTGCATCTTCCGCTGGCGAATGTGCTCGACGAGCTGTTTGACGGCCTCGTCGCGGACCGACTCGTCCAGCAGGTCGAACGCCAACGCCAGCACGTACGCCGTCTGCGTCTGACCAATGACCAGGCCGGCCGGCGTGGCGAAGCGGTGCTGGAACGCCGCCCGCGCCCGCTGGTGAATCTCGCGGTAATGGGCGGCATCGTCGGCATCGCCCAGGACCTCGGCGATGCGGGTCATCAGCTCGGCGCTGTAGGCGTAGAAGGCGGCCGCGATGAGGTCCTTGGGCGTGTCGGCGTCGATGTTGAGCCAGTCGCCGAAGCCGCCCCAGCCGCCGTGGCCCTCGGCGTTCTTACGCTCGAGGTGGGCCATGTACCGCCGCATGCCGGGGTACTGCTCGCGGAGGATCCGCGTGTCGCCGTAGGCCAGGTAGAGCGTCCAGGGGCAGATGACCCCCGCGTCGGCCCAGCCGGGGCCGCCGTCGCCGCCGGCGCCGAAGGTCACCGGGGCCGTCGCCGGGTAGGCGCCGCTTTCGCTCTGGCAGTCGGTCAGGTCGCAGAGCCACTTGCGGAAGAAGCCCGCCACCTGCATGTTCCACGAGGCCGTGCGGATGAAGACCTGCGCGTCGCCGGTCCAGCCCAGCCGTTCGTCGCGCTGCGGGCAGTCTGTGGGCACGTCGAGGAAGTTGCCCCGCTGGCCCCACACGATGTTCCGCTGGAGCTGGTTGACCCGCTCGTCGGAGCACTCGAACGTGCCGGTGGTCGGCATGTCCGAGTGCATCACCACGCCGGTGATGGCATCGGCGGTGAGCGTGACGTCCTTCGGCAGGCCCGAGACCTCCACGTAGCGGAAGCCGTGGAAGGTGAACCGCGGCTCCCACACTTCCTCGCCCTCGCCGCGGAGGGTGTAGGCGTCGGTCGCCCGCACCGAGCGGAGGTTCTCGGTGTAGAGCGTGCCGTCGGGGTTGAGCACCTCGGCGAAGCGTAGCTTGACGGTCGTGCCCGCCGGGCCGGTGATGCGCAGGCGGACGCGCCCGACCATGTTCTGGCCCAGGTCGAAGATCCAGATGCCCGACCACCGCGAGTAATCCCCCGGCCCCTCGACGGGCGTGAGCTCCTGCGTCGCGCGGACCGGCGGGCCGGGCATGGCCACCAGAGCGGCAGCGGGGGGCTCGAAGGTCTGCACGGGCTTCCAGGCGGCGTCGTCGTAGCCGGCGGCGTCCCAGCCGGTCAGCTCGCGGCGGGCGTCGTGGTGCTCGCCCTGGAGCAGGTCGGCCTCGAGGATGGGGCCCGTGGCCGTGCGCCATGACTCGTCGGTGGTCAGCGTCTGCGTCGTGCCGTCGGCGAAGGTCACCTCCAACTGGGCCAGCAGGCGAGGCCGATCGCCCCAGCGCTGGCGCCCGCGGAACTCGATGTGCCCGCAGTACCAGCCGTCGCCCAGGACGGCGCCGGCCACGTTCTCGCCGGCCGACAGCTGCTCGGCCACGTCGTACACCTGGTAGCGGACGCGGTGGCGGTAGTCCGTCCAGCCCGGCGCCAGAAGCTGGTCACCGACCTTTCGGCCATTGAGGTGGAACTCGTACAGGCCCAGGGCCGTCACGTACAGCCTCGCCTGCGCGACGGGCTTGGCCAGCGTGAAGCCCTTGCGCAGGAACGGGCACGGCGTGCTCACCCAGGCCGAGCCGCACACCTCCGAGCCGATCCACCGCGCCGACCAGTCTGCCTTGTCCAGCAGGCCCATCTCCCACCAGGCCGGCTCGCTCCAGGCGGTCGCCTCGCCGGCGGCGTCCCACACCCGCACGCGCCACCAGGCCCGCTGGCGCGACGTCAGTTCAGGCCCGGCGTACTCGACATGCGTGCAGCGGTCGTCGCTCACCTGGCCGCTGTCCCACAGGTCGGCCTGACCGGCGGCGAGTTTCTCGATCGAGCTCGCGCACTGCACCTGCCAGGCGCTCTGGCACGCACCGCGCCGGTCGTCGACCATCTGCCAGCCCAGGCGGGGACGCTCCACATCGATGCCCAGGGGGTTCTCGGCGTACTCACAACGCAGGGCGGTCACGGTGGTGGACATGGGGACACCTTTTCAGATGAGACGGCGGGGCGAGGCATGAGCTTCGTCCGCACGGTCCTTCTTCCTCGAGATCTCAAAGAGCCGCTGCGCTTCTTCTCTCTGTGCCACTACTGTGCAGAATCACGATCTTCTGTAACGATCTCCGCAGCCCCACCACCGGAGAAACAGCCCTGGGACTCTGCCCCAGACCCCGGGATTTTGCGCATTCTCGCCCACCGGCAGAGGCTCTGCGCCACCCGTCCTCGGGCCCAGCCGGCCGGCAGGGGCGTGAGCCTGTCCCCTGCTGGTGGCCCCAAAGCGGTAAATCCCGGGGGTGTGGGGGCAGAGCCCCCACGCTGTTGGTTCTGGACCGCCGGGCCGCGCTACCGATTCAGGTTGGGTTGCGGGCGAAGCCCGCGCTGGGCCCTCTGCGCCTCTGTGGCCCATCTTCGCTGTTTCTACTCCGCTGCCGGGCCTTGCTACGCTCGACCCGGCCTACAGAAGACCCCGGGCATGCCCGGGGCTATATGAAGACGTCGGGCCTACGCGTCGAGGCTGGGGATCATGGCCTCGGTGAGCGGGTGGCGGCGGGGCTTGCCGGCCAGGTGCGCCTCGAGGTCGTCCACCAGCATGGTCAGGATCCGCTGGACTGACTCCATCACGCCGCCCGCGCGGTGGGGGGTGAGGAAGGCGTTGGGCAGCTTGCGCAGCGGGTGGTCGGCCGGCGTGGGCTCCTTGTCGAACACGTCGACGGCGGCGTAGAGGTCGTTGCGCTTCAGGCGGTCGACCAGGGCGTCCGTGTCGACCAGGGCGGCCCGGGCGACGTTGACCAGCACGGCCCCGGCGGGCATGGCGTCGATCTGCTCGCGGCCCAGCAGGTGCTTGGTGCCGGCGTTGCTGGCGGCGCAGAGGACGACGACCTCGCTGTTTTTCATGAGGTCCATCAGCTCGCCCCGCCGCCCGTTGTACTGCTCGGCCACGCCGTCGGGCAGGAACGGGTCGTACACCCGCAGGTCGACGTGGAAGGGGCCCAGCAACTCGGCCAGCCGACGGCCCACGCCGCCCAGGCCGATGATGCCGACCGCCCGCCCCGTGAGCTGCCGCTCCTGCGGGTCGATGCTGTCGGGGAAGCTGCCGACCCACTGCTCGGTGCCGGCCCGCATGGCCATGTGGTAGCTGCTGATCTTCCGCAGCGTCGAGAGCATCAGCCCCAGGGCCAGCTCCGCCACCGCCGGCGACCAGGCGTGCCGGCCCTGCGAGACGGGGAAACCTCGCTTGATCGCCACCTGCCCGGCCGACTGGCTCACGTCGAGCTGGGCCGCCATCTGCAGCTTGGGGGCTGCGTCGAGCAGATCGTCGTCGAGCTTGGGCCACGACCACATCAGCACCGCGTCGGCCCAGGCGAGGTCCTCGCGGATCTCCTCGGGCATGTTGTGCGACGTCTTGCGCAGGGCCGCAAATGTCTCCATCCGCTGGAAGATCGGCTCCAGCGCCGGCGTGCGGAAAAAGCCCTCGGGCAGGTTCACCAGCAGGTTGATCTTGGCCACGGCGCCACCTCGCTCTCTGCGGGAAAGACGGTTGTCCTCGTTCCGGGTTGAGTAGCCATTGTACGGCGTCGGGCGCGGAAGGGAAGGGGGGTGGGAGGAACACACGCCTGCCGGGGCGTCGAAGGGAGGGGTGTCCACGCCGAACTGTGGACAAGCGCCTTGTCCAGGGGCCGCGTGTGACGGACGATATGTGGGGCAGGCTGGGGGTCTGGAGCGGAATGGTGAGATACTCGTTCGTTTGGGGTAGCGAAGGTGGGGTTAGCGCACCCGACTGCGGGACGGGCCTGCTTCATAGGCCGGGAGCGAGACCTCCCCTTCGTCGGTCACGCTTCCTGGCTACCTTGTGGCTGATGATCGTGGCGGCGAGTGGGCCTTTGGGCTGCGGAGAGAAGCCGTCTGCGGTATCGATAGTAAGTGATCGAGGTCAGCTGACCGCAGCCGACTTGCGCGATCCGGGCCAGCCGTTCGGGCTGGCGTGGTATGAGGGCGGCGTTCTGTGGGGTTTTGATGGAGTGAGCATCTCTGGGACAGGCGCGTGCAGCGTGACGGTGATCGAGGATCAGGTCGGTCGACGCCTGGAATGCACCGTACCTGCCGCCCAAGTCGTACGGCTGCGGGCTCAGCTTGTTGAGGTCGGCTTCGGCAATCTGAGGGCGCATTACTCGGACCCGCGCATCCTCGACGGAACACAGATCATCGTTACCGTCCGTGTGGGTGAGAAGCAGAAGACGGTCTACTGCGACAACAGCTTCCCTCGCGCCATCCGGAGGCTGGAGGACTACCTGCAGGATGAGTTCATTCAGCCACGGCTGGCCGAGCTTCGGGAATCCGGAAACCTCGTGGACCTGGAACAGACCTATCCTGAGCCTTGGCCGGAGCTACGGCAGGAGTCGCCCTGAGCCGCGGGGGATTGGGCCGCAGGGCGGACGGAGTAGCTTCCAGCCAGTAGGGGGGGGCGCGGCC
>JAWLCG010000050.1:0-19165 GCA_041687295.1 Phycisphaerae bacterium
GCGCGGTCCGCCTATCGCGCAGGGACACCCAGAGCAGCCCGGCCGGGGTCGTGTCAATCCCCTGTACCTGAAGGGTGCCCCGGGCAAGCCGCAGGCTCGCCCGGCCGGGGCGGGATCGGGCCGCCTGAATCGACCGCCTCCGCCCTCGACCGGGCGAGCGGTGCTGACGCCCCGCTTGCCCGGGGCACCCCGCCACACGGGAGATCGGCAAAGGGGCTATATGGTCGGCCCAGGAAACCTCTGGGGGCGTCGTTTGCCGGGCGTCACTGGCCGAACTTCACCTGGGGGGCCTGGCGGACCTGGGCGTCCTCGACCTCGAAGTACTCCTGGGCCGTGAAGCCGAACGCGCCGGCGATGAGGTTGGAGGGGAAGACCTCGATGCGGGTGTTGAGGTCGCGGACGTTGGCGTTGTAGAAGCGGCGGGCGGCCTGGATGCGGTCCTCGGTGTTGGCCAGCTCCTGCTGCAGGGCCAGGAAGTTCTCGTTGGCGCGCAGCTGCGGGTAGGCCTCGGCCAGGGCGAACAGGCCGCGGAGCGCCCCCACCAGGAGGTTCTCGTCGGCCGCCTGCGACTGCGGCGAGCCCGTCGAGCCCAGGGCCCGATTGCGGGCCTCGATGACGCCCTCGAGCGTCTCGCGCTCGTGCGAGGCGTAGCCGCGGACGGTCTCGACAAGGTTGGGGATCAGGTCGTAGCGGCGCTTGAGCTCGGTGTCGATGGCCGACCAGCTCTCGCGGACGTGCTGGCGGAGGCGGACCAGGGCGTTGTACATCGCGACCACCCAGAGGCCCACCAGCAGAATCACGCCCAGCACGATCAGTCCCAGCACAAGCGTCGGGTCCATGGGTCTCTCCTGAAGGGTCAGTCCTGCCCCCGCTGCTGGCGGACGACGTAGTCGGGCAGCCCGTCGAGCAGGCCGGCGATGGTTTGGATGGCCTGCTCGAACTCAGCCGGGCCGAATCGGCCGTTGCGCCACGCGATCACGCAGGTGGGGGCGAACTGGAGGGTGAACCGCGGCTGGGCCAGCAGGAACGCCATCGCCCGCTGGTGAATCACATCGAACGCCCAGCGGCGGTCGTCGGCCTTGACGTAGAACTTGCGGCTGAACTCGGCGGACTCGAAGTCGATGTCGTCGGCGCCGAAGAACTCGGTGATCTTGTCGAACAGCCCCTCGGGCCGAATGAACAGCGGGCGCAGCGGCACGTCGCTGTACAGGACGACGGCCGAGAAGTGATGGCTCGTGCGGCGGGTTCGGCCCTTGGAGTCGGTGGACTGCGTCTCGTAGTGGTAGTCCATCGCCTCGATCGTTCGGCCCTGCCAATCCCCGACCATGCGGTTGAAGCCGTAGCGGCTCATGCCGCGTTGGAAGCAGCGAAACTCGGGGTAGCGGTCCTCGACGCTGTGGTCGTGGTCGGTGTCGAAGCTCAGCCCGTGCGCAGCCGCCCAGGCCATCAGCTCCTTGCGCCGCTGGTGCTGCATGTACCAGCCCAGCACGGCCACGCCGATGACGACGGCGATCATCAGGATGGGGAAGAGCCCTTCCATCGCCGCCCAGCATCGGACTTTGCGCGCCGCCTGTCAAGGGCGGGCCTGGAGCATTGGCCGCCGTGGTGGCCGCGTAGGCCCGGTCGAGCACAGCGAGGCCCGGCATCTTCGAAGACGAAGAAACGGCCACAGAGAACACAGACGACACTGAGGGTCTTGGGTTTCCGAGAGTAGGGCGGGCATGGCCCGCCGCCGGTGGCGTCAGACGCCGCCGGGGAGACCCGTATGGCCCCGGGCATGCCCGGGGTCTTCCGAGTTGCCGGCCGCGTCCCAGCCGAAGGCGAAGACCCCTACCGGCGGGCGAGCTGCTCGTAGACCTCGTTGTAGTACAGGGCGTTGTCGACGGGCGTGTTGGCGGGGATGTGGTTGCCGACGGCCAGGAAGAAGCCGGGGCAGCCCTTGCCGATGGCCATGCAGCGCTCGACCTCGGCGCGGATCTGCTCGCGGGTGCCCAGCAGCAGCACGCGGGTGTCGACGTTGCCGACGAAGGCGTGCGTCCGCCCGTACCGCTGGGCCAGGCCGGCCATGTCGGTCATGGGCTCCAGGACGAAGCCGTGCACGCCGGCGGCGGCGATGTCGTCGATGAACAGCGTGTAGTCGCCGTCGCTGGTGAAGAGCACCTTCTTGCCGCTCTCGCGCAGCGGCGCGATGGTGCGGCCGTAATGCGGGAAGACGAACCGGCGGTACCACTCGGGGTGCAGGAAGGGCCCGCTGGTCCAGACGATGTCGTCGTGGAGCATCACGGCCGGCACGTCGGCGGCGGCGAGGGCCTCGAAGAACTGCCCCACCCAGCGGTTGTAGCGTTCGGTGAGGGCGCCGAAGGCCTCGCTGTCCGTGCCGGCCGCCAGCAGGAGCATCTCCCAGCCGAAGATTTCGATCAGGCCCGAGACGCACGTGATGTACACGCCGGTCATGTTCACGCCGTGGGGGTTGGCGGCGCAGTTGGCCTGGTAGGCCTGCTCGAAGCGGCGCCGCTGCAGGGCCTGGTCGACCGGGCCGTAGGCTTCGAACGGATCGAAGGCCAGTACCTCCTCTGGCGTGGCGAAGGGGCAGTCGATCCGCGTGTCGTAGTCCACCCCGCCGGCGGCGTAGACGGCATGGCCCATGTGGGTGCGTTTGGCGGCCAGTTCCGGCCCGCCGATCAGCGTCGACCAGTGCAGGCTGTAGTCCCAGGCCTGGTAGAACGCCCGGCGGGCGCGGTCCTGGACCGCCGGCTCGCTGTCGGGCCCCACCTCGATGCCCGTAACCGCCGAGAGCAGCGCCCAGTGGCCCTCGGCCGAGTACTCCGTCCGCGGCACGCGCGGGGGCATTTCCAGGTTCAGCGCAGCCCAGCCCAGTTCGAATGACATGCGGCGTCCTCCCTGTCCTACCGCCGCCGGCGGAGGCCCAGGCCCGCCAGGGCCAGCAGCGCCAGGGTTGTCGGCTCGGGGATCGAGGCGGTGCTGTCGCCCCAGTGGCTCAGCAGCAGGCTCAGGTCGCGGTCGTCGACCAGCCCGTTGCCGTCGAGGTCGCCGTCGCCCCAGCCCGCGCCGCTGTCGCCCCAGCTGCTCAGCAGCATGTTCAGGTCGCCGTCCTCGACCACGCCGTTACGGCTGACGTCGCCGGTCAGCGGCGTGGGCACCAGCACCACCGAGCTGAAGGGCGCCAGGAGGATCTGCCCCTCGACGAGTTGGCCGTCAAGGTCGCGGTACGAGCCGCCCACGTCCACAAGGCGGGGCTGGTCGGTATCGTTGACGAACAGGGCCGGGTGCAGGTCGGCCACGACCATCACGTCGGCCCAGGTCTGCGGATTCTCATCGGCCATGTCCGGGTAGCGGTCCTGCCACTGCTGGACGGTGATCTTGGAGCCCAGGGCCGAGATGACCGCGCTGGTGAAGGCGTTGAGGTAGGTGTTGTCGTCGATCTCGCCGTAGTCCAGCGCCAGCTTGAACAGCAGCGTCACCTCGCCGCTGCTGGTGCCGACCATGACGTTGCCGGTGATGAGGTTGTTCTGCGGCAGGGAGCCCGTGTTGCCGTCGAGCTGCAGCTGCATGCGGTCGCTGCCCCACAAGACGTTGTGGCGGACGATCGAGTCGAAGTTGTTGTCCAGCTTGATGCCGTAGCCGCCCGAGTTGATGACGGTGTTGTACTCGATGAGCTGGTCGGTGAAGTCGCTCAGGAACTCCGGCCAGATGCCGTGGGCGAGGTTGGCCCAGGGCCCCGAGCTCTCCATGCCGCCGCGGGTGTTGCGGATGACGTTGTAGCGGATGGTGCTGTTGGAGCAGTTGGTGTAGATGGCCGCCCCGTCGTTGAGGGTGCTCATCGCGTTGTCGATGACGTTGTACTCGGCGAAGTTGCCGGGCTTGCCGAAGATGATCCCCGCGTAGCCCGTGCCGTCGATGCGGTTGTACTGCACGTGCAGGTCGGTGGCGTTGGGCACGACGATGCCGGCCGCCTTCCACGAGCCGCTGCCGCCGTAGCCGTCGACCGTGCCGGTTTCGATCAGGACGTTGCGCTCGATGTAGCTGGCGCCGGTGAGGGCGGGGTTCTGGTTCCAGGCGATGGCGCTGTTGAAGTTGTTGGTGAAGACGTTGTCGCGGATGGCGGCGTTGCGGATGCTCCAGGTCGCCTGCAGGGCCGTGCCGCCCCGGTCGCTGCCGATGCCGTCGAACTGCGAGTGCTCCACCACCATGCCGTCGCCGCTGACCTTGAGCCCATAGTCCTGCTGGTGCTCGAAGCGGATGTTCCGCACCGTCGAAGCGCTCACCGTCAGGCCGCCCGCGCGGACGCTGGCCTCCACCATCAGGCCGTTGGGGTCGACGCCGCCGGGGGCGTACAGGTAGAGCTGGCGGGCCGAGCCGTCGTAGTAGTACTCGCCGGGGTAGTCGAGCTCCTCGAGCTTGTTGTCGAGGTAGAACCCCCAGCCGTCCTTGTTCCAGGGCTGGACGGGGATGAGGCTCTTGTCGCTGAGCGACAGTCGGCCGTCGGCGGTGTAGTCGAGCACCTGGCGGGTCTCGAACCACCAGCTGTGGCGGTGCCAGCGGATGTTGGCGCCGTTCCAGTAGTCGTTCGCGTTGCGGGGGTTGTTCACCACGCGGGTGTCGCCCCAGCCGCTGCTGGTGAGGATGGTGTTGGTGCCGTCGGAGTTCTCCGTCCAGGTCGAGGTCCGCAGCCAGCCCTCGTTGGGGTAGCGGGCGATCGTCATCGCCTGCTTGTTGACGAAGAGGTAGCCGGGGTCCTGGGCGAAGTTGGCGACGTAGATGTTGGGCTTCGTCCAGGCCGTCCAGCCCGTGACGGGCGCCGAGCCCGAGACGATCGGCAGCGGCGAAGAAGCCGAGCCGTACGCGTCCAGCGTCAGGCCCGAGCCGCTGAAGCTGGCCGTCTCGCGGAAGATGCTGCCCCGCTCGAGGTAGACGCTGTCGCCGCTGGAGGCCAGGCTGGCCGCGTAGCTCAGCGACGCCAGCGGGCGCGACGGGTCGCGACCGTCGTTGCTGTCGCTGCCTCCGTTGGACACGTACAGCAGGCCCCCCGACGCGCAGGCACTGAGCAGAAGGGTCCACACGACGGCGTGAGAGAACAGGCGGGAAGTCGGCACGGCCAGCTCCTTTTTGGCTCGGCCTGGCCCGATTCCGACAGCCCGGAGATGCCCAAGAGGGCCCTTCGCCCGCAAAGAGGCCAGACCTTGTCTACCGCCCAGTCTAATGCAGTCGGCCCGACCTGTCGAGGCCGATTCGTCGGCGGGGACAGCAGAAAGCCCCGCCCCCGCCCCTTGCCGATTGGCCAGACCTACGGGATACTGCGACGGCACCGCCCATACAGGAGACCGCCATGGCCGCCACACCCCAACCGCGTCTGCGCCTGCCGGTCGGCTCGCCGATCCGCCAGGCACGCCTGGTCCGCTTCCGCGCCGCCGAGCGCGACTGCCTGCTGGCCGTCCACGCCGCCTGCGCCGAGGACGACCCCTACCACCGCATGTTCTTCCTGCCGACCGACACGCTCAAGCTCACCGCCTTCGCCCTCGACGACGGCGAGCGGCTCTGGCAGGTCGACCTCGGGCCCGGCATGATCCCCGGCGTGTGGTTCTGCCCGGTGCTGGCGATGGACCTGGACGGCGACGGCGACGACGAGATCTGGCTGGTCAACAACCCCGACACCGACCACCCGCTGAACTACCAGGCCTTCGTCCTCGAGCGGCGCAGCGGACGCACGGGCGCCGTGCTCGAGCAGCACCCCTGGCCGCAGCTGGGCCGGGCCGACCAGATGAGCCACCGCTTCCGCAACTTCCTCAACGGCGCCGACTTCCACGGCCAGCCCCGGCTGATCACGGCCCAGGGCACCTACGCCGACATGCAGCTGCAGGCGTGGGACGCCTCGCTGCGACCGGTCTGGGAGCGGACGATCCAGGCCGAGCAGCCCGGCGCGCGGGGCTCGCACATGTTCCCGGTGATCGACCTGGACGGCGACGGCGCCGACGAGATCCTCTGGGGCGAGCGGTGCATCGACCTGGCCGACGGGCACGACCGCTGGGTGGGCGACCAGGCCGGCTGGCGGGGCCATTCCGACGTGATCCAGCCCACCCTCGACCGCGCGACGGGCCGGTGGAGCGTCTACACCTGCCGCGAGGCCGGCCGGCCCAACGGGGCCGTGGTGATGTTCAACGACCGCGGCGAGGAACTCTGGGGCCTTCGCGGCCTGGGCCACATGGACATGGGCTGGACGGCCCGGCTGGGCGACCGCGGCGAGCACCAGTGCTACGCCCTGGAGATCGGCAGCAAGTCGGCCGGGCCCGGCGGGTTCGCGCGGGGCGGCGTGGTGGAGTACCGCTTCAACCTGGCGGGCCATCCCCTGCCGGTGGAGTTCCCGCTGTTCCAGTCGCTGCCGGTGGACTTCAACGGCGACGGCCTGCACGAGCTGGTCTACGGCGGCGGCGAGCGCACCGGCCTGGTCGTCGACCGCCGGGGCGAGCCGCTCTTCCAGCTCACCGGCCAGCCGAGGCTGATGGGCAAGCTGCTGGACGCCCCCGGCGAGCAGATCGTCACCGCCGACGAGGACGGCACGCTGCGCGTCTACGCCTGCCCCGACGCCGAAGACACCCCCGCCGCCCGCGCTCGCTACGACCACCCCTACTACGCCGCCGCCCAGCGCATCACCGCCGTCGGCTACAACCTGGCCAACCTCGGCGGCCTGTAGGCCGAAGCGATACGGCCGGGTGCCGTGGCTACGGTGTTTGTAGCCACGTCCTCCGATCTGCCGGGCCTCGCTGTCGCTCGAAGAGAGCCTACGGGGGCGGGTGCGTCCGCCCATCCCGTAGGCCGGACGCAGTCCGGCTGGGTGAGGCTGTCCGAGGAGGCGCTTCTTCCCAGCTCTCTTGCCGGCCCTGCGGATTCTTGTCAACGCCGCGCACCCCCCGGTACAATCACGCCGCCGAGCCGGGAACCGGCATCCTCAAGACACGCATCTTCTGCCACCCGGTGCCGCACGGGGTCTACTATTGAGGCTAAACTAGGGTCCGTCCCTAGCTTCACTCCGGACGGCGGGCTCTCTCGCGTTCGATGTCGGGCAGGTATGCCCGACCTACTGGGCTCATGGGCATCTCGACACTTCGAAGGGGCTTGGTATGGGAGGGATGATGATCGCCCTGCGCCGGCGGCCGTGGCTGGGGCTGGGCTTGGCCGTTGCGTTGGGGCTGGCGGGCCTGGGGGTTGTGATGGGCCTCCGCGGGCCTGCGCCCAGCCCCACGGCGGGTTCTTGGCCCGGCGGGCACTGGCTCGGCCTACGGCCCGGCCAGAAGGACCTGGAGATCGTCCGGGCGGACCTCCGCACAGGGGACTCGCAGACGCTGGTCCGCGTGGAGGACGTAGCGGCGCTGCTGGGGGATGGCTCCACCAAGGATGACGACCCGCGGTTCACCGCGGTCTGCTTTGACCCCGTGCACAGAATCCTCTACTTCGCGGTCGAGGCCAACCGGATGCGTGCGCGCCAGGTGGTCGTCTACGGCTGGCCCAACCGCAGCGCCCGCCCCATCGAGTTGTACCGGTCGCCATCCGCCGAGGCGGCCTTGCAAGGCATCCCGTGGCTGCGGGTAAGCCCGGAGGGCGATCAACTCTACTTCGGCCTCGTCACGCTGCCCGCCGGCGCCTTCCGGCCGTACCTCGTGACGGTGGACACGCGGTCGGGCCAGACGGCCGAGCATGACCTGCCGCCGGAGGGGGAGGCATGGTGCCGGGCCCCCTGGGGCTGGATCGACGGGGCCAGGTATCTGGTCTCCGGCCAGAAGGGGTGGATGGAGTGGGACCTCTCCAAGGGCGAGACCGCCAGGACGTATCCGTTTCACTGGGGGACGTATCTGTCGCCGGCACACGAGTCGGCTGCGGGATACACTCAGCTCGATGATTGGCGACGGGCCAACGGCCTACCGACGGGAGGGGTGCCGGACGAGGATGAAGTGTTGAGGCTCCTCCCCGGACCCGGGAAAGTCCCCACGGAAATCAACGTCGCCGCGTTCGACATGAGCACGGGGACCGAGATCGGCCGGGTAGATGCCAAGGCCCTGTTGGGCAACTGGAATGACGACCATGTGCCCGTCATGGTGAACCGGACGGTCGGCATCCTCCCAGGCTACGGGAGGGCCTACTGGGTACGGTACGATACGGGCGAGACGGAGGCCGTCCCCGGTCCCTCGCTGATGAGGGGGGTGTACTACCCGGACTGGCCAGGCTGGGAACGGGGCAGGTAAAGGACGGAAAGTCGGTCCGTAGGGCGGGTTCGCCCGCCGCCGTACGGGTGCCGTGGCTGCGGAGTTTGCAGCCACGGCTTCGCGCGGTGCGGGTAGAGTCAAGCCAGAGCGGCGACTTCGTCGCCGCACTCCATACGGCCCAGGCACCCGCCTGGCGCCATCGACGGCGGGCCGTGCCCGCCCTACATGCCTCCACGCCTACAAGCCTACAGGCCCGCAAGCCCCAAAGCTGCCTGAGCCTGTCTCTGGACCTCAAGAAACCTCTGCGATTCTTCTCTCTGTACCACTAACCTGCAGAATCACGATCTTCTGTAACGATTTCTCCAGCCCCACCACCGGAGAGACAGCCCGGGGCTCTGCCCCAGACCCCGGGATTTTACGCATTGCCCCCCCGGCAGAGGATCCGAGCCGTCGGTCCCCCGGACCGGCCGGCGGGGGGGCGTGAGCCTATCCCATGCTGGGGGCCCAAAGCGATAAATCCCGGGGGTGTGGGGGCAGAGCCCCCGCGCTGTTTCCTCTGGACCACCCGGCCACGGCACGGATTCGGGTTGGGTTGCGGGCGAAGCCCGCGCTGGCCAAACTAGGGTCCGTCCCGAGTTTCCCTAGTTTCCACAGGCCTATCCCCAGGACAGGGAATCCGTCAGCTTCGGCAGAGCATCGGCAAATCGTCGACAGCACTGCACCACTTGCTCCGCAACTTCTTCTGCTCGCGCAGAGGTGACTTCCCTCCAGCGGGTCTGGCTACTCAGCCCCAGCCATACCATAGCGGATACGTTGTCATATACAGGGCACCCACGCAATGTAACGTTTTGTGAATACTCCACATCACAATCTCTCCCGGCACAGTCTACCCATGTGACTAGTTCACACTCCCCCACTGTGGCAGAGAAGGTGTACACTTCCCCTTCGCGGGACTGCAGCGACTGCCCAGGCAGACTGGATACCCGAGAAGTGACCAGCTTGCCCAAGGCCTTGCGGTCCACCCGCTGCCCAAGCGGCAACCGAGGCTGCCAAGTGGTGGCATACTGGGCCAAGTAACGTTCCGCGTGAGCGGCAAAGTCGTTCCACAGCCTCTGGTCATCCGAAGTCCACTCCACCCGCCAGTCCGGCACACGCGATACAAAGGCATGTTTGACCAGCACCTCTGCCCGGCTTTCAGCCTGCTCATGGGGCAAGCCCTCAATCCACCTGAGACCCACTTGTGCCGGAAGGTCGTGCAGCCCCCGCAGGAGGGGGTAATCCCCTCGCATCTCCTCTTGCCACGCTTGTACTCCCCAGAGGTACAGCCGATAGTTGAACTGGCGAGATTGCCTTCCTGTCATATTGCCACCAGAGAATACTACGGACGGGTTCCCCCGCCGCCGCACGGGTGCCGTGGCTGCGGAGTTTGCAGCCACGTCTTCGGGCGGTGCGGGTGGAGTCAAGCCAAAGCGGCGACTTCGTCGCCGCACTCCATACGGCCCAGGCACCCGCCTGGCGCCATCGACGGCGGGCCGTGCCCGCCCTACATGCGCCTACAGGCCCGCAAGCCCCCCAAACTTGCTCTGGACCTCAAGAAACCTCTGCGCTTCTTCTCTCTGTGTCCTCTGCGCCTCTGTGGCCCATCTCCGTCTTCGAGGACCCCGGGCAATCCCGGGGCTATGTGAGGAGGCACGGGGGCGCCGGGCGCCATCGACGGCGGGCCGTGCCCGCCCTACTCTTTGGGCCTTGTCAGGGGCTGGAACTGGCGGTTGAGCTCGCCGCGGCGCTGGTTGGCCTCGACGATCTGCTCGTCGAGGCGGAGCTGGGCGCGGAGGGGCTCGGCGTCGGTCTCGACGGGCTCGTAGGTGCCGTCGGGCCGCAGGCGGCGGGCCTTGACGTTGTCGGCCAGGCAGGTCTCCAGGACGCCCACCAGGCGCTGGCGCAGGGCCGGCTCGGATACGGGGAAGAGCACTTCGAGGCGCTTCTCGACGTTGCGGACCATCCAGTCGGCGCTGGAGAGGTAGAGCTCCTCGTGCCCGCCGTTGCGGAAGTAGAAGATCCGCGAGTGCTCCAGGAAGCGGTCGATGATGCTGGTGACCTCGATGGTCTCGCTGACGCCGGGCACGCCGGGCCTCAGGCAGCAGATGCCGCGCACGTTCAGCCGAATGCGCACGCCGGCTTGGCTGGCGCGGTAGAGGGCGCGGATCAGCAGCGGGTCCTCGAGGCTGTTGATCTTGGCCAGGATCAGCCCGGGCCGGTCGGGCGCCGAGGCGCGGATCTCGCGCTCGATCAGTTCCAGCAGCCGTTGGCGCAGGCCCGTGGGGGCGATGCTCAGGCGGTTCCAGCCGACGGGCTGGCTGTAGCCGGTCAGCAGGTTGAAGAAGGCGGCGGCGTCGGCGGTGAGGTCGGCCTCGGCGGTCATCAGGCCGGTGTCGCTGTAGAGCCTGGCGGTCTTGTCGTTGTAGTTGCCCGTCGAGAGGTGCAGGTAGCGGCGGATGCGGTGGGCCTCGCGGCGGACGATCAGCAGCAGCTTGGCGTGGGTCTTGTAGCCGGCGATGCCATAGATGACGAAGCAGCCCGCCTGCTCGAGCCGCTGGGCCCAGCGGACGTTGCGGGCCTCGTCGAAGCGGGCCTTGAGCTCGACCAGGACGGTGACCTGCTTGCCGGCCTCGGCCGCGCGGACCAGGGCGCCCACGATCGGCGAGTCGCCGCTGGTGCGGTAGAGCGTCTGCTTGATGGCCAGCACGGTCGGGTCGTCGGCGGCCTGCTCGACGAGGCGCACCACCGGGTCGAAGCTCTCGTAGGGGTGCATCAGCAGCCGGTCGCGCTCCTGGATGGCCGTCCAGAGGTCCTCGCCGTCGGGCAGGTCGATCGGGCTCTGCGGGGGCCAATCCGGGTACTTCAGGGCGTCGAACCCCGGGCGCGTGGCCAGCTCCATCAGGGCGGTCGCGTCCAGCATGCCCTCCACCGGGTACACGTCGGCCGGCGCCGCCTGCAGGTACCCCAGCACCCGATCCAACAGCCGATCGTCCATCCCCGCCGAGACGCTCAGCCGAACGATCGCCCGGCGGCGCCGGCTGCGGACCGCCTCGGACATCGTCGCCAGCAGGTCGGCCGCCTCCTCCTCGTCCACAGCCACGTCCGCGTCGCGCGTGAGGCGAAAGAACCCCCGCGCCTCCACGCGGTAGCCGGGGAACAGCTCGGCGGCGTGGGCGGCGATGAGGTTCTCCAGGCGGATCATCTGCAGGCCCCGCCGCTCGGCGGGGATCGTCAGGAACCGCGGCAGGCCGTCGGGCACCGGCACCAGGGCCAGGTGGGGCTCGGCGTCGCCCGGGGCCTGGTGGTCGCGCAGCAGCAGCGCCAGGTAGAGCTTGAGCCCCGGCAGCACGGGCGCGGGCTGGTCGTCGCGGGCGGCCAGCGGGGTCAGGGCGGGCTGGATCTCGGCGGCGAACAGCTCGGCCAGGTAGTGCCGCTGCTCGTCGGTGAACTGCTCGGTCTCCAGCAGGCTGATGCCCTGCTCGGCCAGCTCGGCCGTGGCGGCGGCGATGGCTGCCGACTGCTCGGCCACCATCCGCCGCACGCGGGCGGCAATGGCCTTGAGCTGCTCGTGCGGCGTCAGGCCGGCCGGGTCGCGCCGCCGCACGCCCGCCGCCTTCTGCTGCCGAAGACCCGCCACGCGGATCATGAAGAACTCGTCGAGGTTCGAACTGACGATGGCCAGGAACTTCAACCGCTCCAGCAGCGGCACGGCCGGGCTCATGCCCTCGCGCAGCACGCGGTCATTAAACTCCAGCCAGCTCAGCTCGCGGTTGAGATACAGCTCCGGGGCGTCAAGGGGCGGTGTCGGCATGGGGGATGACTGGTTAACTGGTTAATGGGTTAGTTGGTTAATTGGTCACTGCGTCACTGCGTCACTGCGTCAAGGATTGCATCGCCTCGGTCCCACGGGCGCCGCGGGCGCCCACGGGGGCGATGACGCCTCTTTCCACGCCCACGCAATGCTTTGCGTGGGCTTCTCGGACGGAGCGCCCGTTGGAGGCATGACGCTGCATGGGCTCGGGACAGTATCGATAGCGTCCCGTCTTCGACGCCCCCAAACCCGGGCGCTCTGTTTTCCTCTGAACCTCTAAAACCTCTGCGCTTCTTCTCTGTGTCCTCTGTGCCTCTGTGGCCCATCTCCGCTGTTTCTTCTTCGCGAAGACCCCGGGCATGCCCGGGGCTATATGGGCGACCACGGCGGCGCCTGGCGCCGTCGACGGCGGGCCGTGCCCGCCCTACGGGCGGCGGCGCCTGGGGCGGTTGGCCTCCTCCAGGCGGACGCGCAGGCCGTAGATGTCCTCGAACAGGTCGGCCTTGAGCGTCAGCGCCCGGCGCTCCAGCGTCAGGTCGGGCACGCCGGGGATCACCATCACCAGTTCGCCGGGCAGGCGCTGGAACTGGATCTCGCGGACTTGCTGGGCGTGGCCGCGGTCCAGCGCGTCGGCGACGCGGAGGATGGCGGCGATCTTGCTGATGATCATTCGGCTGTCGCGGGGCAGGCTGACGTACTCAAGGTGCGTGGGCTTGGGCACGCTGCGGCGGTGGTAGCGGGCAGCGTGGGCGACGATCTGCAGCTCCTCGCGGCGCAGGCCGAAAATCTCGGAATTGGCCACCACATAGTAGCTGTGCTTGTGGTGGGCGCGTCCGCTGATGTAGCCGCCGACGTCGTGCAGCAGCCCGGCGACATACAGCAGCAGCCGGTGGCGCGGCTTGAGGCCGTGGTCGCGCTGCAGCTCGTCGAAGATCCGCACCGACAGCTCGGCGACGTGCTCGGCGTGGTCGGCGTCGTAGTGGTACTTCTCGCCGATGGAGCGGGCGGACTGGATCACGCTGCGAGCGAGGGCCTCGTCGGTGCCGCCGGCGGCAGAGCGGACCAGGTCCAGCAGCAGCCCGTCGCGCATCGAGACGTTCGAGACGCACAGCTCGTCGGCCGCCGTCTCGTGCAGCAGCGACTGGTAGGCCAGCAGGGCCGGCACGAGGGTCTCGGCGTCGGCGAAGGCGAGCCCGTGCTCGCGGGCGAGTTCCTCGGGGGTGTGGGTGGCCACGCGCTCGACGAGGGCGTCGAAGCTGGCCGCGTCCACCGCCCGCAACGGACCGTTGGGCGCCTGGTGGCCGATCAGCCGGGCCGCAAAACGGGCGTCGCCGCCCACCGCGATCACCTGCTGCACGTTGTGCAGCGGCAGCGACGAACGGATGGCGCTGACGACGTTGGCGATCTGATGGCGGAGCAGCTCGGCCGCCCTTCGCGCCGGCTCGTGCGGCGTGGCCAGCATCTCCTGCAGGCGAATCGAGCCCAGGCGGTAGCTGCCCGAGGCCACGATGTCCCCGCCCCGCAGCAGCGTCAGCAGCGCGCTGCCGCCGCCGACGTCCACGATGAGCGTCTCGTCGCCCAGTCGAACCGCCGGCTCGCCCAGGGCCTGCAGGACCGCCCCGACGGTCAGGCGGCTCTCCTCGGCCGGCTCGATGACCTCCAGCTCCAGGTTCGTCGCCAGGTACACCCGGTCGAGGAAGGCGTCGGCGTTGACGGCCTCGCGGACGGCACTGGTGGCCACCGCCCGCACCAGCTGCACCTGATAGGTGTCCAGGATCCGCCGGTAGTCGCGCAGGATGCCGACGGCCGCCGCGATGGTCTCCTGGCTCAGCCGGCCCTGGGCGAAGGTGTCCTGCCCGAGGTGCGCGGGGCGCTGCATCCGCTCGAGCACCTCCAGCCCCTCCGGCAGCACCTGCGCGATGGCCATGCGAATGGCATTGGCGCCGATGTCGACCACCGCCAGCGGGCCCTGAATGTCCGCGTTGCCTGCCGTCACGTGCGTCCCTTCCGCCCCGGCCCGGATTCGGCCGGGAAAGCTGTAAGCATACTATCCTTCTATTAGGATACCATGAAGAGGCGGATGAGAGAAACTTCTGTCATCGGCGGCGAGCGCAGGACGTGTTCGTCGCGCCGGGGAAGCGGGATGCATCCAGTACCATCGTAGAGCCTCCCCCCGAGACCCCCACGGATTGCGCGGTTCGCTCCGCTCACCGCTCCATCCGTGGGCTTGGAGAGAGGACCTTGCCCCCGCGTTCGGCCGCCCCGGAGGGTCCCTACAGGTCTCCAGGTTCCTACTTCAGCTTGATCTTCTTGGGGTCGAAGTCGGGCTGGGGGTACTCCATGCCAAGGCCCTCGAGGGTCTGGCGGAGGATGGTCGAGACGGCCAGGTTGCGGAACCACTTATGGTCGGAGGGGATCACGTACCACGGGGCCGCCGGCGTGGAGCACTGGGTCAGGGCGTCGTGGTAGGCGGACTGGTAGGCGTCCCAGCACTTGCGCTCCTCGAAGTCCTGGGGGTTGAACTTCCAGTGTTTGGTCGGGTCGTCGAGGCGTTTCTGGAGCCGCCGCAGCTGTTCGTCACGGCTGATGTGCAGGAAGAACTTGACGATGGTGACGTCGCTGGCGGTGAGCATGGCCTCGAAGGCGTTGATCTGCTCGTAGCGCTTCATCCAGACGCGGCGGGGTACCAGCTCGTGGACGCGGACGATCAGCACGTCCTCGTAGTGCGAGCGGTTGAACACGCCGATCTCGCCGCGGGCGGGCATGGCCCGGTGGATCCGCCAGAGGAAGTCGTGGCTCAGCTCCTCGGGCGTGGGGGCCTTGAAGCTCGTCACGCGGCAGCTGGCCGGGTTGAGCGGCCCGAAGACGTGCCGCACGCAGCCGTCCTTGCCCCCGGCGTCGAGGGCCTGGAAGACCACCAGCACGGCATGGCGGGCCTGGGCGTAGAGGACGCGCTGGAGGTCCTGCAGGGCCTCGATGTTCTTCTTGAAGGGCTTCTTCGCGTGGTCCTTGTCGAAACCGAGGGTCTGGCCCGGGTCGCGGACGGCCAGGTCCAGCGGCTCGCCGGGGGTCACGATGAAGGTCTCGCGATAGTCGGCCATGGGCTGTTCCTCTCACACGATTCAACCAGGTCAACCCGTCCGGGTGCCGTGGCGGCGGTTTGTGCAGCCTGGAAGGTGGGGCTCCGCTCCGCTGCGCCCCAGCCTACGGCCCGGGCCTCCGCCATCGAAGACCCCGGGCAAGCCCGGGCCTATATAGGGCGCCATGGGAGCGCAAGGCGTCCTCGCCGGCAGTGCCCGCTTTACCTTCTTTATCGACCGGCGTCAGGCCTGGCTCCACTGCCAGTGGCGGACGACGGGCAGGTCCTGGCCGTGGCGGCGGATGTAGTCGGCGTGCTCGCGGAGCAGCCCCTCGTGTCGGCGGATGATCCGCTCGGCCTGGGCGGCGACGGCGGGCCGGCGGGCGGCGATGGCGCGGGCGGCCTGGATGACCAGGTGGAAGCGGCTCGAGCGGTTGCGGACCTGCATGTCGAACGGCGTGGTGGTGGTGCCCTCCTCGCGGTAGCCGTTGACGTCGAATCGGTCGGCCGCCCCGGGGCGCTCCCACAGCAGCTGCTTGATCGCCGAGGTGTAGCCGTGAAAGTTCACGATCACCGGCACGCCGGGCGGGAAGAGCCGCTCGAAGGCCCGCTCGTCCATCCCCGAGGGGTACTTCTGCGGGATGCCCAGCACCATCAGCCGACAGACGTTCACCACGCGGACGCGCCAGGTGGGCGCCTGCTCGGCGAGGATCTGGGCGGCCGCCATCACCTCCAGCGTCAGCGAGTCGCCGCAGCCCATCAGCACCACCTCGGGGTCCTCGCCGTCGTTCGTGCCCGCCCAGGGCCAGACGCTCGCCCCGTGGAGGGTGTGGTCGATGGCCTCGTCCATGGCCAGCCACTGCGGCATGGGCTGCTTGCCCGCGACGATCAGGTTGATCCGGTCGGTCGAGGCCAGGCAGTGCGCCATCGCTGCTAGCACGCAGTTGGCGTCGGGCGGCAGGTAGATGCGGTAGGTATGGCCCTTCTTGGTCAGCAGGCTGTTGATGAACCCCGGGCCCTGATGGCTGTAGCCGTTGTGCTCCTGGCGCCAGCTCTCGCTGGTCAGCAGGTAGTTCAGGGCGCTGAGGGGGCGGCGCCACTCGACCTCGAGGCTGGCCTTGAGGAACTTGGCGAACTGGTTCATCATGCCGTCGACGATGGCGATGAAGGCCTCGTAGCACGGGAACAGCCCGTGTCGGCCCGTCAGCAGGTAGCCCTGCAGCCAGCCCTGGCAGTTGTGCTCGCTGAGGATCTCCATCACCCGCCCGTCGCGGGCGATGTGCTCGGCCTCGGGCGGGATGGGCCAGTTGTACTGGCGGGCGGTGACCTCGAGGGTGGCGCCGAGGCGGTTGCTCTCCAGCTCGTCGGGGCAGACGATGCGGAAGTTGCGGGCCTGGGCGTTGCGATCGATCACGTCGCGAAGGTAGCGGCCGAGCACCTTCATGGCGCTGGCGGTCTCGGCGCCGCTCTCGCCGACGTCGACGGCGTGGGCCCGCAGGTCGGGCAGCTCCAGGGGCCGACGGATCCGCCCGCCGAAGCCGTGGGGGTTCATCGCCATGCGTCGGTCGCCGGCGGGGCAGAGCGCCAGGATGTCCTCGGCCGGTCGGCAGGCGTCGTCGAGCAGCTCCTCCAGGCGGTAGCTCCGCAGCCAGGCGTCGAGCTGGGTGCGGTGGCCGGGGTCGGCGCGGACCTCCTCCAGGGGCACCTGGTGGGAGCGCCAGGTGCCCTCGACGGGCTGGCCCTCGACCCGCACCGGACCGGTCATGCCCTTGGGCGTCTGCAGGATCACCATCGGCCAGGCGGGCCGGGCGGGCGGCTCGCCGGCGCGGGCGGCGGCCTGGATGGCGCCGATGGCGCCCAGGGCCCAGTCGAACGCCGCGGCCAGGTCGGCGTCGAGGTCGCGGTCCTCGCTGGCAGCGACGAACCGCACGGAGTGGCCGTAGCCGGTGAACAGGGCCATGAGCTCCTCGTCGGTCATGGTTGCGAAGAGCGTCGGCGAGGCGATCTTCCAGCGGTTCAGGTGCAGGATGGGCAGCACGGCCCCGTCGGTGGCGGGGTTGAGAAACTTGTTGCTGTGCCACGCCCCAGCCGTCGGGCCGGTCTCGGCCTCGCCGTCGCCGATGATGCAGGCGACGAGCAGGTCGGGGTTGTCCAGGGCGGCCCCGTAGGCGGTGGCCAGGGCGTAGCCCAGCTCGCCGCCCTCGTTGAGCGTGCCCGGCAGGCCCGGGAACAGGTGGCTCGGGAACCCGCCGGGCCGGCTGAAGGCGGCGACGAGTCGGCCCAGGCCCTCCGCGTCGCGGGTGAGCTGGGGGTAGAACTCCGCCAGCGTGCCCTCGAGCCACAGGTTGGCCAGGTTGGCGGCCGCCCCGTGGCCCGGGCCGGTCACCAGCAGGATCGAGGCGTCCGTGTCGACGATCAGCCGATTCAGGTGCGCGTACACCAGGTTGATGCCCGGACAGGTGCCCCAGTGGCCCAGCAGGCGCGGCTTGATGTGCTCGGCGGCCAAGGGCTCGCGGAGCGTGGCGTTGTCCTGCAGGTACACCTGGGCGGCCGCCAGGTAGTTGACGAGCCGGCGGTAGCGGCGCAGCGATTCAAGCGTCCGCTGCGGCAGCGGGGCCGAGGGCGTGGCGTCGTGATCCATGGGTCCTCCCCTGGGCATGAACGGGTCCTGCTTCATTTGTAGACCCCGCCGGTGCCCGGGCCAAGCGGCCGGCGCGGTTTGACCCATCGGGCCAAGCCCCTACAATTCCCAGGACCGGCAGGACTCGCACCGAGGGGAGGCCCCATGAAGGACACCGACCACACCCATCCGCCCGAGCAGCAGAAGCCCGACGGCCCGGTCGGCACGCCGGTGGGCGTCGAACAGAACCAGGACCCCATCTTCCGCCGATCGCCGCACAACCCGATCCTCACGCCGCGGGACATGCCCCTGCCGGCCGAGGCCGTGCTCAACCCCGGCGTCGCCGAGCACGACGGGCAGGTGGTGCTGCTGCTGCGCGTGGAGGACGCCAGCGGCCTGTCGAGCCTCTTCGTCGCCCGCAGCGACAACGGGGTAGACGGCTGGCAGATCGCACCCAAGCCGCTGCTGGCCTACGGCGACCCCCGCTGGACCTACGAGCGCTGGGGCTGCGAGGACGCCCGGGTCACCTGGATCGAGGAGAAGCAGGCCTGGTACATCACCTACACCGCCTACTCCTCGGCCGGGGCGGCCGTCGGGCTGGCCAAGACCACCGACTTCGAGCAGGTCGAGCGGATTGGGCTGATCTTCGCGCCCAACAACAAGGACGCCTCGATCTTCCCCTGCCGCTTCGATGGGCGCTGGGCGGCCCTGCACCGTCCCGAGGCCGGGGGGGGCATCGAGAACATCTGGATCGCCTACTCGCCCGACCTGGTGCACTGGGGCGAGCCCCACTGCGTCCTGCGCGAGGGACACGGGCCCGCCTGGGACGCCGTCAAGGTCGGTGGCGGCCCCCCGCCGCTGCGCACCGACGCCGGCTGGCTGATGCTCTACCACGGCGTCAAGGCCTACGGCGGACAACTGGTCTACCGCAACGGCCTGGCCCTGCTGGACCGCGACAAGCCCCACCGCGTGATCGCCCGCGCGCCCAACAGCATCTTTCGGCCGGCCGCCCTGTACGAGCAGACCGGCCTGGTGCCCAACGTCGTCTTCCCCACCGGCTGGCTGCTCCGCGGCGACGAGCTGTGGACCTACTACGGCGCCGCCGACACCACCGTCTGCCTCGCCATCGCCAAACTCCGCGACGTGCTCGAACCGCTGGAAAGCGAGGTCGAATCCTCCGCCGTCATCGCCAGCGAACCGAAAACCGAGCCCTGAGCCGCCCCCACGCCCGCGGGAAAGAAGAAGGTTCTTCACCGAACTGCGGGGACGCAACCGGTGTCTGACTTGTCGTCCCCGCAGATCAGTGAAGAACCAAGACAAAGCGTTCGGATGCCGTGGCTACGCCGTTTGTGGCCACAGAGCGTCGGCCCATCTCGTAGGCCGGACGCAGTCCGGCTGGG
>JAWLCG010000051.1:0-18993 GCA_041687295.1 Phycisphaerae bacterium
CATCGAGGCCGCCATCGACCGGGCCGCGGCCCTCGGCTGTGGGCGGATCGTCTTCTCGCCGCTGCTGCCGCGCGAGGGCTACGATTACGCGAGGCTCGCGGCGGGCTGCCGCCGCCTGGCCGGGCACATCGGCGATCGGCCCGTGACGGTCTGCCTGGAGAACCACGCCAACTGGCCGCTCTCGGTGGCGGAGGACTACGCGACGCTCTTCGGGTACGTCGACGACCCCCGCATCGCCATCACGGCCGACAGCGGGCACTTCACGGCCGTCGGCGTGCCGGCCGTCGCCATCGCCGAGCGTTTCCCGAACCGCATCGCCCACGTGCACCTCAAGGACCACATCGGCCCACGCAACGTGCCGATGGGCGCCGGCGAGACGGACAACGCAGCCATGCTCGACCGCCTCCGCGCAGCAGGCTACGACGGCTACGCCACGCTTGAGATCGAGGTCCGCGACAAGGAGAACACCCCGCGCTACCTCGCCGACGCCCTGACCTACTGCCGCGACACGCTGGGCCTGGAGTAGGACCGGGCCAGCGAGGCCTGCCCTACTTCATGGTCGAGGCCGTCAGGTCGGCGTCGACGACGTGGCCCCAGCGGGCGATGTAGGTCTCGGCCGGCAGGAACTCGTCGCCGGTGGCTGTCAGCATCGCCGCGAGGCGGGCGTCGAGCTGGCGGACGAGCTCGGCGGAGGACGGCTCGTCCACGAGGTTGTGCAGCTGGTAGGGGTCGGCGTCGTTGTCGAACAGCAGCCAGGGCCCCGCCAGCGAGCGGACGTAGGTGTGCCGCAGCGTCCGCAGGCCACGGTACTCCCGCCCGCCGGCGCGGCGCTTGAACTCGCCGAAGGGCACGATGCACTGTAGCAGGGCGGCCTCGTCGGCGCCCACCTGCTCGCCCCGCACCGCCCCCGACAGGTCGCGCCCCTCGACCGTCTCGGGAATCGCCAGCCCGGAAAGGCTCAGCAGTGTGGGCATGATGTCCTGGGCATCGATGAGGTGCCCGGCCTGGCGCCCCTGCCGGCCCAGCCCGCCCGGCCAGCGCAGCAGGAAGGGCACGCGGATGGACTCCTCGTAGGGCTTCTGCTTGCGGTGCATTCCGTGCGAGCCGATCATGTCGCCGTGGTCGCTGGTGAAGACGAAGATCGTGTCCTCGGCCACGCCCGTTTCATCCAGCGTGCCCAGCAGATCGGCCAGGCAGTCGTCCAGGGCGGCGATGTGGGCGTAGTAGCCGGCCAGGTCGCGGCGGGCCTGCTCGGCGGCCTCGGGCGGCACGTTGGGGCGCAGGGTGATGCGGTCGGCCTCGAACAGGGCGCGGTAGCGCTCGGGGGCCGTCTCGAACGGGTTGTGCGGCGGGCCCCAGCTGAGCATCAGCAGGAAGGGCTGCTCGCCGCGGGCGCAGCTGCGGATGAACTGCTGGGCCGCGCGGGTCTGGGCGATGGCGTCGTAGCCGGGCCAGACCTTCTTCTCGGCGCTGTCGCCCTCGTAGTAGGGCGAGTGGTTGTAGTCGTGCGTGCACTCGAGCACCTGCCAGTGCTCGAAGCCCAGCCGACGCTCGGGCGGGATGTAGGCCTCGCGCCCATGGCCGTCCACGTGCCACTTGCCGATGTAGCCCGTCGCGTAGCCGCCCGCGCGGAAGGCCTGGGCGATCGAGGTGGCCCGGCCGCCGATGTAGATGTCGTTGATGAACACGCCGTGCGTCAGCGGGCGCTGGCCGGTCAGCAGGCTCGCGCGGTAGGGGCTGCACACCGGCGCCCCGGCCAGGGCGTTGACGAAGTTGACGCTCTCGCCCGCCAGCCGATCCAGGCAGGGCGTGCGGACGTCGCCGTTGCCCGCGTAGCCGGTGGCCTGGGCCCGCATCTGGTCGGCGAAGACGAAGACGACGTTGGGGTGCCTGGCGTTCATTCGGACATCCTCATGTTTCCCCGACCCGCCGGGGCTCTCATACACACGATGCGTTTCTCCAAGCCCACGGATGGAGCGGCGACCGCAGGGAGTCGCGCAATCCGTGGGGGTCTTCGGAGCCGCACTCCACCACGACCCCTCTCTCATCAGCCCAAGGTGGGACGGCGCCTTCGGCTCTGTCCCAGCCTACGGGGTCGTCAGCACGGCCCGGACGGGCGAGCCGTCGAAACCTTCCAACCGCAGCGGCAGGGCGATGAGCGTGTAGTCGCCCGGCTCGACCTTGCGCAGGTCCAGGCCCTCCAGCACGGCCAGGCCCGCGCCCAGCAGGGCCTCGTGGACGCCCTGGCCGCCGCGGAAGGGGGCGACCGAGAGGTAGTCGATGCCGATCAGCCGCACGCCCGCCGACGCGACGGCCCGGGCTGCGTCGAGCGTCAGGGCACAGAAGCCGGCGTCGAACGCGTCGCTGTCCAGGGCCCCGCCGGGGGCGCTGTTGCGGGTCCGCAGCAGCAGGCGCTGGGGCCAGGGCGGCTGGCCGAGCACGTCGGTCAGGGCCTCGGCCGAGACGTGCTCCAGATCGGCCAGCTCGACCACGCGGGCGGGCCCGACGAAGTCGGCCAGGTCGAGCTGCTCGACGGTGGCGCCCTCGGCCAGGAAGTGGCGCGGCGCGTCGATGTGCGTGCCCAGGTGGGCCGGGCAGCGCAGCGCGCTGACGTTGGCGGCGGCGCCCTGGTCGAGACTGGCCAGCACCTCGTGGACCATCCCCCCGTCGCCCGGCCAGGCCGGCGTGCGGGGGCTCAGCGGGATCGACACGTCCAGGATCATGCCCGTCCTCCTTCTGCGGCGAGTGTAGCGGCCCCGGCCGCGAGGGGCAAGCAGACGCTGGCGGGCCTGCGGCCGGTCCAGCGGCCATGGCACCCCCGAGGCCCCCCGCTCGCATGTCCCTGATTGCCCTGGGCAGGCCGGGCGATCGGGGCATAGAATGCCCATGGAGGGGCCCGGCGACCAGGCGACCGGTGGCGCCC
Organism: Phycisphaerae bacterium; assembly: GCA_041687295.1. Classification (GTDB taxonomy): domain Bacteria; phylum Planctomycetota; class Phycisphaerae; order SM23-33; family FEN-1343; genus JAWLCG01. Next base: position 2,924 of record JAWLCG010000051.1, read on the forward strand.
GCCGGCAGCCCCGCAACGGGGAAGGACATCCGCCATGAGGCTGGACAATTATCTACGTGACCAGGGCGTTTCGTTCGAGCATCGCACGCACGTGCCGACGTACACGGCCCAGGACCTGGCGGCGGCCGAGCACATCAGCGGCAACGCCGTGGCCAAGTCCGTCGTCGTCCGGGCGGACGACCGGTACATCGTCTGTGCCTTGCCGGCGAGCTACAAGCTGGACCTGAACAAGCTGGCGGCCATGCTGGGGGCCAACGACTGCCGCCTGGCCGACGAGCAGGAGATGGCCGAGCTGTTCCCGGACGCCGAGCTGGGGGCCGAGCCGCCCTTCGGCCACCTCTACAGCCTGGACACCATCGTCGACCGCCACCTGACCGAGGACGAGCGGATCCTCTTCAGCGCCGGCAGCCATCGCGACGCGATCATCATGCGCTACGATGACTTCGCCCGCCTGGAGCGGCCCCGGGTGGCGGACATCAGCATCCACGCGTAGCAGCCCGTCTTTCAAAGGGCTGGTCGGGGGCCCAGCGTCGGAAGTCGCGTTGCCCCCCGGGCTACGTGCGGGTAAGATGCAGCCGTCGGTGGGCGGCGGAGGGGCTCCGCGGCCCCGGCGGGAGTGTGCGACGATCGACACGCAGGCTGACAGACTGTCCGAGCGGATCGCCCGCGTGCTGGTGCGGCGCGAGCAGATCGAGCAGCGCCTCGACGCGCTGGCCCGGCAGATCGCGGGCGACTTCGGCGACCACGAGATCACCCTGGCGGCCGTCATGACCGGCTCGATCATCTTCCTGGCCGACCTGATCCGCCGGCTGCCGGTGATGATGCGGGTGCACCTGGTGCAGATCAGCAGCTACCCCGGCTCGGCCACCGAGAGCCAGGGCCCCCAGCTGCTGGGCTCGCTGCCTGAAGACCTGGGGGGGCGGCACGTGCTGCTGGTCGACGACATCCTCGACAGCGGCCGAACGCTCCGCTGGGCCGTCGAGCGGCTCACCGAGGCCGGCGCCGCCAGTGTCCGCACCTGCGTGCTGCTGCGCAAGCCCGCCGGCCGACGCGACCCGGCGGGCCTGGACGATGCGGATTACGTGGGTTTCGAAATCGCCGACGAGTTCGTCGTGGGCTACGGCCTGGACTACAACGACTACTACCGCAACCTGCCGTACATCGCGGTGCTCAAGGAGCTCAGCGACCCCCCATGAGCCCAGCCGCCCAGCCAACCTCCCTCGAGGGACTGCCCGCCGGCGTCGTCGTGCCCGCCCACCTGCTGCAGGGCGGCGAGGAGATCGTCCTGGCGCTCAAGCCCAGCCCGTGGTTCGTGCTGCTGGTGAGCCTGCCGTCGCTGCTGACGTTCGCGGCCCTGGCGGTGGCGGTCCATCTACTGGACGAGTTCTTCCCGGCCCTGCCTGAGCGCAGCGTGCTGGCCCTGATGGCCGGGGCGGGCGTCGTTCGGCTGGTCGTGGCGTGCCTGCAATGGGTGGCCAGGCTTTACGTGCTGACGAACCTGCGGGTGCTCCGCGTGCAGGGCGTGCTCAACGTCGAGATCTTCGAGTGCCCCCTGACGCGGGTGCAGAACACCTTCCTGTCGCTGCCGATGCCCGAACGGCTGTTCGGCCTGGGCACGATCCTGTTTGCCACGGCCGGCACCGGCGCCGTCGAGGCCGCCTGGTGGATGATCGCCCGGCCCAAGCGGGTCCACCGGGTCGTCGTCGAGTACCTCCAGCGTGCCCACCACAACCGCCAGCCGTAGAGCCGGCAGGGTGTGCAGGTTCCGCCGGAGCGGGGCGCAGGCGGGTTCTGCACACGCGATGGCGGCGGCGAGGCGCGCAGCGGTCCTGACGCCCTTGTCTGGTGTGCAGAACCGCTCCGCTGACGCTCCGCGAACCTGCACACCCTACACGCGGCACGCTCTGGGTGCCCCGGGCAAGCCGCAGGCTCGCCCGGCCGGGGCGGGATCGGGCCGCCTGAATCGGCCGCCTCCGCCCTCGACCGGGCGAGCGGTGCTGACGCCCCGCTTGCCCGGGGCACCCAGCTACACGATCGATGGACAAAGGGGCTATATGGGCGTCAGGGGGTGTCGTTGGCGTGGTCGAGGGCGGCCAGGACGGCGGCGTAGCGGCGCTGGATGTCGTGGCGGTCGAGCGGTTCGGGCGTGGCCAAGGCTGCGCGGTGGGCCATCACGGCGTGTCGGCGGAGGACGCGCCGCTGCTCGGGCAGGCGGGTGTGCCGGGCCAGGACGGCCAGCGTCTCCAGCAGCCGAATGAGCACGGCCGGGTGATCGGCGGCGTTCTGGCGGATCTGGTTGAAGGCGGCGTCGACCAGGCCGGGGAAGCGGGTCTGGTCGAGCACCAGGCGCAGCTGGCCCTGTCCGTCGTAGCGGAACGGCGGAGGGATCCGCTTGCCGGCCAGCCGGCGCAGGCCCGCGCCGAGCCGGTCGATGCAGTTGATGGCCGTGAAGGGGTCGTTGATGCCCGGCGAGAGGGCCCGCACGGCCATCTCGACGAGCTGGTCGATGATGAACTCCAGATTCTGCGTGGCCGAGCGGGCCGAGCCCATGTAAAAGGCGTCGCGGATGTGTCCCTCCAGCCAGTCCTGCCAGGCGCCGGCGGGGTGGACCTCGACCATGGGGTCGCCCTGGCCGACGAAGTCGCCCGGCCGGCGGCGCAGCACCAGCACCAGGTCGTGTTTGCTCGCCAGGCTCAGCAGTCCCGCCAGGTTGACCGCCTGGATGTAGTCGCTCCGCCAGGCCTCGACGGCGTGGAACTCGCCGTCGGGCAGCCCAGGGGGCGTTTCGGGCTGTTGGTCCGGGTCAAGCGAATCGGGAAAATGGTGGTCGATGCCGGTCTCCAGCTCGGCCGCCACCTCGGCCACGACGTAGGGCGCCTGGATCGAAGTGGCCACGTGGTGGATGAAGTAGATCAGCGTCCCCAGGCTGACCAGCGTGACCCCCTGGGCGCCGATCATCGCCAGTTGCGGCGGCGGGGCTTCCTCGCCGAGCCCCTCCACGCCGCCCAGCACCACCAGGCAGTAGACCGAAGTCCCCACGAACACCCCCAGCACCGTCTGGGTGCCGCGGTCACGGATGAAGCTCCGCAGCAGCCGCGGGCCCAACTGCGAGGCCGCCATCGTCAGCGACACGATCGTGATCGAAAAGACCACGCTCAACGTGGTGATGATCGCCCCGATGATCGTCGTCAGCAGCGTGCGGGCACTGGACACGTCGCGCACGGCCAGCCACTTCAGGAAGAACGGCAGGGGCACCTCCCGCCCGGTATCGAACACCAGCAGCCCCACCCCCAGGGCCGCGGCCAGCACGGCCATCACCGACGGCAGGAACCAGAAGCTGCTGTGCAGCGTGTCGTAGATCTTGGCGATCCAGGTCCGCATGGATGGCACCCCCTGCGTAAGTGTATCCCCGCAGCCCGCCCCTCGGCTCCGGGCACGCCCGGGTTCATGGAACGCCCACCCGCCCCCGGCTCGCATCGGCGGGCCTGGAGAAGGGGCCGGGGCGGCGGGCGTATAATGGAGAGGGTTCAGGGGGACAGCTTCACCGACGCCGGACGCCTGCGCGGAAGCCCCCCGCCCCGGCCCCACGCAAGGAGACCCGCCATGCCGCAGAGGATGTTCCTGGAGACGGTCCGCTCGGAGGGCCTGGCCCACCTGTCCTACATCGTGGGCCATGCCGGTCAGGCCGCCGTCATCGACCCCCGCCGCGACTCGTCGATCTACCAGCAGATCGCCGAGCGGCACGGGGCGGCCATCACCCGCATCTTCGAGACCCACCGCAACGAGGACTATGTGATCGGCTCGCGCGACCTGGCCCGCCGCACCGGCGCGACGATCCACCACGGGGCCAGGCTCGACTTCAGCTATGGCCAGAGCGTTTGCGAGGGGAACACCTTCGACATCGGCCAGCTCCGCCTGGGCGTGCTGGAGACGCCGGGCCATACCCACGAGTCGATCTCGCTGACACTGGCCGACGCCACCAACGGCCCCGACCCGGTGGGTGTCTTCACCGGCGACGCCCTGTTCATCGGCGACGTGGGCCGAACCGACCTGCTGCCCGAGGGCGCCGAACATGCGGCCGGCCTGCTCTACGAGAGCCTCCACCGCACGCTGGGGCCGCTGGGCGACGGCGTGATCGTCTACCCCGCCCACGGCGCCGGCTCGGTGTGCGGCATGCACATGGCCCCGCGGGAGTTCTCCACGCTGGGCTACGAGCGGCAGCACAACCACGCCCTGCAACTCGACCGCGACGCCTTCATCCGCCACAAGGCCGGCGAGTACCACGACCAGCCTCCCTACTTCAAGCGGATGGAGCAGTACAACCAGTTCGGCCCGCCCGAGCTGACCGATATCCCTCACCCCTGCCCGCTGGACCCGTCGGCCTTCGCCGAGACGATGGACGAGGGGCTCTTCGTGGTCGACCTGCGCGAGCCGGAGGCCTTTGCCGGCGCCTTCGTGCCCGGGAGCCTCTGCATTCCCCTGGAGATGCTGGCCAGCTACGGAGGCTGGTTCCTGCCCTACGATCGGCCCCTCGGCCTGGTGGCCGAGTCGAGCGACCAGGTCGGCCAGGCCGTCCGCCACCTGCTGCGGATCGGCTACGATGACGTGGCCGGCTACCTCTCCGGCGGCCTGGGCGCGTGGGAGACCAGCGGGCGCCCGTTCGGCCGCGTCCGCACCCTCCCCGCCACGGAGCTGCGGAGCCGGCTGGAGAGCGGCGAGGACTTCACGCTGCTCGACGTCCGCAAGCCCAACGAGGTCGCCGAGCAGCGCCTCAAGGGGTCGCTGCACATTCACCTCGGCGAACTGCCCGGCCGGCTCGACGAGATTCCGCGCGACCGCCCCGTCACCACGCTGTGCTCCAGCGGCCGGCGGGCCATGATCGCCGCGTCCATTCTCAAAAAGCACGGCTTCGAGCAGGTTGAGAACAACCTCGGCTCCATGCAGGCCTGCCTCGCCGTCGGCTGCCCGACGGAGACGTAGGGCGGGCACGGCCCGCGTATGGGTTCCGTCCGGCGCCCAACACCCGGGCGATGCCCGCCCTACCGGCTTGGCCCTACTCGGCCGGCAGGATGCGGTAGATCTGGCCGCGGAGGCGGACGAGCAGCTCCTCGCCGGGGCGCTGGGCGGCGAACAGCTGGTTCTGCTCGGGGCTGTTGGCGGCGGCCAGGGCGAAATACTCCCCGCTGAACTGCCGGAGCGTCCGCGCGTCGGTCGGCTGGGCCGGCTGCTCGGCCAGGTCGGGGGTGTACCACTGGTTGTCGCGGCGGTAGAGGGTGGTCTGGCCCACTTGACGCACGTTGGCGACCCGCTCGACCTCGCCGGCCTCGTAGGCCTGGCGGCTGGTGTTGCCCTGCAGGACGTGTCCGTCGACGTACCGGCCGCCGGCGTCGGTCGCGGCGACCGGCGGCGGGGCGGCCTTGCTCGATTCGCGGAAGTAACTGCGCACGGCCCCGCTGCGCTGGGCGGCCTCGCCAGAGCCGCTGGCGGTCATCGCGCCGCGCAGCTCCTGGCGGGCCCGGCGGTGGACGGCCTCGCGGTCGGCCAGGTCGGTGCCCTCGTCAGCCAGGAAGGCCGTGTACGGCGTCAGGATGCCGTAGTCGCGGCTGAGCTTCACGAGGGCGTCGACGAGCTCCTTGTCCTCCCCGTGCAGGGCGATCTGGTCCATCAGGTAGCCCACCCGCCGCATCGCCCAGAGCTTCTCGACGTACGCGTTGCCGCTGTCGGCGCTCCTGCGCGGCAGAGCGATGTCGTAGCGGAACTCCACCCGCTCGTCGCCCTGTCGGCCCCGCAGCGTCAGCGTGCCCGAGCCGACCTCGCGGTAGCGCCCCACGACCACCAGCTGGTCGCCCTCGAACAGGTCGCCCGGCTCGCGGGGGTACTGGTCGAACACCTCGGCCCCGCCGAAGTCCAGCGCCACGTCGGTCAGCACGGGGTTCTGGATCTTCGCATACAGCCGGCTGACCGGGCCCTCGAGGCTCTCGTTGGGCTTGACGTACGCGACCGAGCCGTCGTTCTCGAGCCCCAGCCGGTCGATCAGCCGGACGTTGGCGTCGTAGCCCACGCCGACGCAGAACAGCCGGGCGCCCCGCGTGTTCGCCTCGCCGACGGCGGCGACGATCTTCGCCTCGTCCGTCACGCCCGTGGTGGGCTGGCCGTCCGTGAGGAAGATGACGTACTGGGGTCGGCCCTCGCCTCCGCCGCTGCCAGGTTGCAGGCCCCCGTCGAGCTGCTGGAGGGCGAAGACGAGCGCGTCGTGGATGTTCGTGCCGCCGCTGGCGCCGATCCGCCGGACGAGCTGCTCGGCCCGGGCCTTGTGCTCAGCATCGGCGGGCACGAGGGCCTCGCTGAACATCCGCTCGATCGTGTCCGAGAAGCTCACCACGTTGAAGCGGTCCTCGGGCCCGAGGTTGCCCACAATCCACTTTGCCGCCTGGCGGGCCTGGTCGATCTTCTCGCCGCTCATCGAGCCTGAGCGGTCCAGCACGAGCACGACGTCCTTGGGGATCGCCCGCGGGGCCGCCTGGCCCGTGCCGGCCGGGCTCACCAGCAGCAGGAAGTAGCCCGGCTCGTCCGCCTTGGGCTCATGCGCGATGACCGTGGCCCCGACGGCCTGGCCGGTGGGCTGGTAGACCACCTGCAAGTCGGTGTTGGGGATGGCCTTCTCAACGGCGTAGGTCGCCCGCACGTGCCGGGGGCTGGGCCGATCGACGGCCAGGTCGTGCGTGGGGCTGTAGACCGGGCCGATGGGCGCGTCGGCGTGGATGTCCACCGTGACGCGGACCTCGTCGATGGCGCGGGCGGAGAACTTCTCGGTGTTCAGCGGGTAGTGCACCGTGACGAGCCCCGCGTCGTTGCGGCACAGGGTGGTGTAGTGCACCTGCACCCGTCGCTGGGCCCCGGGCGGCAGGGGGAACACGCGGGTCTTGTAGAGCCCGTAGCCCACGTACTCCATCAGGGCGGGGTCCTTCTTGCGGCGGACGATGTCCTCGTAGATCTTCCGCGCCTCCTCGGCCCCGAGCAGCTGGCCGGGCAGCTCCTTGCCGTCGGCCAGCAGCGTCATTGAGTCGATGGCCGCCCCCGGGGGGACGGGGAAGAGATACTCCACCTCCATCTCGCGCCCCGAGAGGTTCTCGAAGGCCTGGTCGACGTGCACGTCGGCCACCTGGTCGCGGACGCTGATCGTGACGCGGTGGTACTTCACCGCCCACTGCCCCCGCACCCGCACGGCCGGGTCGGTCGGCACGATCAGCCCGTCCGCCATTGCCAGCGCGCCCAGCCCCAACACCGCCGCCACGATCGCCGTCAGTCTCGCCCGTGCCATCGCCGTGTCTCCTGTCTGTGGACTCGCGTCATCCCAGACACTCCGACGCGCGAGCCGGCGGGAAGTTCCCGCCTCTTCGCAGAGCCCCCGGCTCATCGGGGGTCTGGTAGGGCGGGCCCTGGCCCGCCCTACAGCAGAGGGCCTCGCTGGCGCTGGAAGAGAGCCTACGGGCGAAAGCCCATCTCGCCCAGCCAGGCTCCGCAGAGGGCGGGCCATTGGCCCACGACGGGGTCGCCCTCGGCCAGGCCCAGGCCGTGTCGGCCGTGGGGGAACACGTGCAGAGCGAAGCTCACGCCGGCGCCGGCCAGGGCGTCGGCGAACATCAGGCTGTTCTGGACGGGCACGACGGCGTCGTCAGCGGTGTGCCACAGGAACGTCGGGGGCGTTCGGCTGGTCACGCGGGTGTGCAGGCTCAGGGCCGCCCGGAGATCGGCCGGGGCGTCGGGGCCCAGCAGCGTGTTGGCCGAGCCGCCGTGGCAGTGGTCGGTGAAGCTGGTCACCGCGTAGCACAGCACGGCCAGGTCGGGCCGGCAGCTGGGCCGGTCGAGCGGGTCGGGCGCGTCCGGGGCGCCCTCGTCGAACCAGGTGGCCGCCGTCGCTGCCAGGTGTCCGCCGGCGCTGAAGCCCAGGATGCCCACCCGCCCGTCGAGGCCCCAGCTCTGGGCCTCGGCCCGGACGCGGCGGATGGCCCGTTGGGCGTCCGTCAGCGGCACCGGGTGACGGTAGGGCCGAACGCGGTAGTCCAGCACGAACGCCGCCACCCCCAGCCCCGCCAGCCAGCGGGCGATCGGTTCGCCCTCGTGCGGCGCCCGTACGTTGTAGCCCCCGCCCGGGCAGACCACGACGGCCGCCCGGGGCCCCTCGCCGGCCGGCAGATATGGCGTCAGGCGGGGCTGGTCTTCAGGCCCCTCGCCCAGGGCGCCCGGCGCCCCGTCGGGCCACAGCAGCACGGGCTCGAGCTTGCGAACGGTCATGGCGGTCTCCTTGCAGGAAGGCTTGTTCGGCCGGATCGTACTGCGCGCAACGGGGAGTCCAGCGGGCACCCCGCGCCCAAGCCCACGGACTGCCGTCCGTGGGGTCAGCGTTGGGGTGGGCCAGGCAGGCAGGCGTCCCATTCCGGCCGGGCGATCGGCGGATCGCGGAACGTCCACACCCACGCTCCCTGGTCCGCGTGTGCCCGAATGTACTCGAACACCCGCACTTGCTGCTGACGGCTGGTCACGGGGACGCTGCGACTGCGTTTGCCCCAGAGCCCACCGGTGAGGCCATCGTGCGACAGGACGTGGGAGGCATGCTTCTTGGCCAGGCCCACCGCCTGCCGGATGTCGCAGCCGCCAAGCCGAGCCAGCAGGTGGAAATGGGTCTGGGCACAGGCGAGCACCAGCAGTTCGCGCTCTCGCGCCAGTCGCCAGACCAGCGACTCGCCGGCCAATCGGCGCTGCGGGCCGGTCAGCAGGACGGCGTCGCGCCGCATCATGCCGCGGGACCAGGTCAGCTCGCAGTCGAACTGCCAGGGCTCGGGGGGGCGGCGGCAATCACCGTCGACGTACTGGCGATGGTGGCGTGCGCGCCAACCTCGGCGGTCGCCCTGCAGCCAGGTGCCGTAGGTCGTGCCAATGATGTGGTACCACCCGCGCCATGCCCCATGTGCGCCCATGGGCCCGGATCGTACCGCTCCGGGTTCGAGGCGTCCAGCCCCGACCCCACCGACGGCAGTTGGTGGGCTTGAGGGCGAACCCGCAGGACGCGGCGCCGAGGCGAACCGGGCCTCCCCGCCGAAAGTACCTTCCGGTGGGGGCGGGGCGCTGGTAGAATAGTTGGTTTATCTGCCCGGCTGGCCGAAGGGGACAGGACTTCCCGCCGGCCACAACCCCGGGCGCGAGGGCTCATGGAACCGCAGAACATCCGTAACTTCAGCATCATCGCGCACATCGACCACGGCAAGAGCACGCTGGCCGACCGGCTGCTGCTGGCGGCCGGGGCCATCAGCGAGCGCGACTTCCGCAACCAGCTGCTCGACGATATGGACCTCGAGCGCGAGCGGGGCATCACGATCAAGGCCTCGGCCGTCACCGTCAGCCCCGTGCTCGACGGCACGGGCTACATGTTCAACCTGATCGACACGCCCGGCCACGTGGACTTCCACTACGAGGTCAGCCGGGCGCTGCAGGCCTGCGAGGGCGCGATCCTGGTGGTCGACGCCGCCCAGGGCGTCGAGGCCCAGACCGTCGCCAACGCCTACCTCGCCACCGAGCTGAACCTGGCGATCGTGCCGGTGGTCAACAAGGTCGACCTGCCCGGCGCGAGGCCCGAAGACGTGGCCATGGAGATCGAGCAGCTGCTGGGCGAGCCGGCGGAGGACTGCATCTTCTGCTCGGCCAAGACCGGCCGGGGGATCGACGAACTGCTGGCGGCCATCGCCCACCGCCTGCCGGCGCCGCGCGGCCAGCGGGCCCTGCCGCCGACGGCGCTGGTCTTCGACAGCATCTACGACGACTACCGCGGCGTGGTGGTCTACGTACGGCTGGTCGACGGCGAGCTGAGCGTCGGCGACAGGATCCGCTTCATGCGGACCGGGCAGGTCTTCACGATCAGCGAGCTGGGCAAGCACACGCCCAAGCCCACCGCCGTCAAGAAGCTCCAGGCCGGCGAGGTCGGCTACGTGGTCGCCAACATCCGCAGCCTCGACGAGGTGCACATCGGCGACACGATCACCCACTACACCCAGCCGGCCGAGAAGCCCCTGCCCGGCTACCGCCCGCCCCAGCAGATGGTCTTCAGCGACTTCTACTGCGGGCCCAACACGGAGTTCTCGGCCCTGCGCGAGGCGCTGGAGCGGCTGCGGCTCAACGACTCGTCGCTGACCTTCCTGCCGACCAGCAGCGAGGCGATGGGCTTCGGGTTCCGCTGCGGGTTCCTGGGGCTGCTGCACATGGAGATCGTGCAGGAGCGCCTGGAGCGCGAGAGCGGCATCGACGTGGTGCAGACCGCCCCGACCGTGCCCTACCAGGTCCTCAAGAGCGACGGCAGCGTCATCGAGGTCGACGCCCCGGGCGACCTGCCCGAGCCCAACTACATCGAGGAGATCCGCGAGCCGCTCGTGGACGTCAACCTCATCGTGCCCGCCGACAGCGTCGGGGCCATCATGACCCTCGCCGAGGAGCGCCGGGCGACCTACAAGAAGACCGAGTACCTCTCGGCCGACCGGGTGATCCTGACCTACGAGTTCCCGCTCGCCGAGATCATCTACGACTTCTACGACAAGCTCAAGAGCGCCACCCGCGGCTACGGCACGATGGACTACGAGGTCACCGGCTTCCGCACCAACGACCTGGTCAAGATGGACATCCTGGTCAACGGGGCCAAGGTCGACGCCCTCAGCACGATCATCCACCGCTCGCGGGCCGAGGCCCATGGCCGGCGGATCCTGATCCGCCTCCGCCAGGAGATCCCCCGCCACCTGTTCGAGGTCGCCCTGCAGGCCGCCATCGGCTCGAAGGTCATCGCCCGCGAGACCATCAAGGCCATGCGCAAAAACGTCACCGCCAAGTGCTACGGCGGCGACATCACCCGCAAGCGCAAGCTGCTCGAGAAGCAGAAAGAGGGCAAGAAGCGCATGAAGATGATCTCCAACGTCGAGATCCCCCAGGAGGCCTTCATGGCCGTCCTGGAAGGCGGCGGCGAGTAGCGCCCCAGGCATGGCCCGGGCTCCTCGGGGTGGACCCTTCAGGCGGGAAGGATGGGGACCCCGGCCGCTTCCCGGCGACGGCGGATCAGGGCCCGCTCAATACCGTCATCCAGGCCGACGAAGGGCTCGGCCGGCCTGAGGGCGGCGCAAAACAGGGGCGGGTCCCCCCCCATGGGAGGGGCCCGCCCCGCGTCGAGTCATGGCTGAACCCGTCAGTTACCGCCGACGGCGGATCAGGGCCAGTGTGCCGAGGCTCAGGACCGCCAGGGTCGTCGGCTCGGGAATGCCGACGGCCTGGCCGATGATCTGGTCGTCGCTCTGGGTGCCGAAGTCGTCCAGCTGGACTATGAACGCGAACGTGTCCATATTGATCAGGCTGCTCGCCAGGGCCAGCTCGATGCCGTCGCCGATGCCGACGAGGTACTCGGCCGGGCTGAGGGCCACGTCGTCGAACAGCACGCGGATGACCGTGGCATCCTCGATGACGAGCTCCACCGAGTGCTCCAGCCCATCGGCCAATGTCATGTAGACGCCCACTCGGCCAAAGACGGAACTGCTGCTGCCGGTGGTAGAGATGGGCTCAAAGGTTTCCAGGCCCATGTAGAACCAGTCGTCATCCCTGTCGAAGCCGATCTGGTAGATGTCCAGATCCTGGCTGATCTCGGGCTCATCGGCGTCGACCAGGGTGAAGAAGTAGTTGTCGCCGGCGTCCATATTGCCGTCGACCGTGATCGGGAGCGCCCAGGCCCCCGAAGCCAATACCGCCGTGACTAGCAGCGTCACGATACCGCCCTTGTGCATAGCGTCCTCCCGTTGTGAAAAAGGTGTTCCCAATCCGGTGGCCGGCGGTGGCAAGAAAGGCCACTCCACCGCCCCATGCTTTCATATTCGCCCCCGAATCGGCCGGGTCAAGATCGGGTGGGGGTTTTTCTGTCCCCCTCTGGGAACTCTGCGGAAGGGCCACTACCTGCAGGCGGCCCGGTGGTTCAACTACTGAGCTTCGGGCGGGGCCCGATGGCTCCATAAGGAGCGTAGGGTGAATGAACGGATTGCAGTGGCAGTGCGGCGGTGGGTGGCGGTCCCGGCGATGCTGGGGGCGGTCATGATGGGCCTGTCGGCGGGCGAGGCCCGTGGGGCGGACAGGCCGGGGCATCCGCGGCTGTTTTTCACGGCCGAGGAGCTGCCGGCGCTGCGGGCGAAGCTGGCGACCGAGCCGTTCGCCTCGCGGTGGGAGGTCTTCCTGGAACTGGCCGAGCGGGACCTGCACGCCCGCCTGCCGGAGATCCGCAACGGCCGACTGCGGCGCGGGGCGCGCGACGCGATCGGCCATGCGGGGATCGCCGCCTTCGCCTACGCCATCACGGGCGACGAGCGGTTCGGCGAGCGGGCCAAGGCCGAGGCCCTTGGGCTGGTCGAGGCGTCAGGCTGGCCCGGCCCGAGCCGACTGGGACAGGCGGTGCTTGAGACTGGCGAGGCGGCCACCGCCTGCGCGCTGGTGTACGACTGGTGCTACGATCTGCTGAGCGAGGCCGAGCGCGACACGCTCCGCGAGGGCATGCTCCGCCTGGCCGTCGAGCCGTACCTGGCGTCGCTGGCCAAGGACGACTGGTGGGTGGGCAACTACATCACCAACTGGAACGGCGTGGTGCACGGCGGCTGCGGGCTGGCGGCGCTGGTGCTGGAGGACGAATCGCCCCGGGCGGCCGAGGCGGCCCGGGCGGCGTGGGACCACCTCCAGCGGTTCCTGCGGGAGGTCAACCACGTCGACGGCGGGGGCGATGAGGGGATGTCGTACCACATCTACGGCAACCTGTTCGCCCACCGCTTCGCCACGGCCTGGACGCACCTGCGGGGCGACGACGGGGGCCTGTACGCCGAGTTGGCCGATCGGCTGGCGGGGTACTGGTCGGTCTACATGCTGGCGCCGGACGGCGATTTCGCCAACTTCAACGCCAACAACGAGTCCGAGTTAGGCCGCTGGCCCCGCGGCGCCGAGAGCGGGCCCAACGCGGGCCTCTGCGCCCTCTACGAGTCGGCTGTGCCCGGCGGCGATGCACTGCTGCTGTGGGGCGCCGACAACGGCGGCACGCGGTTCTACTGGCGCCGGGCCGACCCGTTCTGGTTCCTCTGGCGGCGGCAGGCGCCCCCCGCCGGCGACAAGCCCCCCCTGCAGGAGGCAGTGCTGTTCCGCGGCTCGGGCCAGGCGATCTGGCAGAGCGGCGGGCTGTGGTTCGCCCTCAACGGCGGCTGGACCAGCCCCCAGTCCCACCGCCACTACGACCTGGGCAGCTTCATCCTGCTGGCCCAGGGCGAACGGCTCGCCCGCGACTGGGGTCGCGAGACCAACCTCACCGCCGACCACTCCACCCTCCTCGTCGACGGGCAGGGCCAGGAGAACAACTCCCGCGGACGGTTCCTCCGCTTTGGCAGCGGCGAGGGCTTCCGCTACCTCGCCTGCGACCTGACCAACGCCTACCGCAAGAGCCTCCGCCGATTCGTGCGGCACGTGGTGCTGGTGCGGGGGCAGTACCTGGTCATCCTGGACGACCTGGAGGCCCTGGCGCCGGCCGACTTCGAGTGGCGCCTGCAGAGCGGGGCCGATCTCGCCCTCGACCCCGATGCCCGGGCCGCCTGGGCGCGGGGGCGCCGCCAGTCCCTTCGCGTGCTGGCCGTCGGGCCCGCCGATGCCACGCTCAGCACGGGCCGGCGGTGGCTGGCCCTTCGACCCGACGGGCAGCGGCTGCGAGAGACGCTCGTGACGGTCCTCTGGCCCATGGCCAACGACGCCCCGCTCGACGTCCGGGCCCACTTCGCCGACGGCACGCTCCGCATCACCGCCGGCGACAGCGAAGACATCCTGGAGTTCACCCCGGGCCCGGCAGGCTGGCAACTGCACACCGTCAACGGCGCCGACGCCTCGGCCATCCCCGACGGCAGCGAACGCTCCCTGGTGCCCTTCCGCCCGTAACGGTCTTTATCGCCCCGTCAGGGGCGTCTGATCGTCAGTCGTACCGGCCAATGGACAGCCCAGGGCCCGGGCGCAATATGGAGTGCGGCGGCCTTGACGCCGCTTTGGCTGGCTCTGTCGAATGCGAGCCAAAGCGGCGATGACTCGCCGCACTCCAAAGTGCCGGTCCACCTATCACGGCCGGGCACCCAGGGAGCACTCCGGGATGTAGGGACGCATGGGGGTCACAGATTACACAGATAAACGGCGATGGCACAGATGGAAGAAGAAGCAGAAAGATCCTCCATCTGTGTAATCGGCCGTTATCTGTGTAATCTGTGTCAATCGTGTCTCCCTCTGGGGCCGACGCCAGGGAGAAGGGCAAAGACGTGGCTACGAACGCCGTAGCCGTGGCACCCCGCCGGCCAATGTAGACTGGGCGGTCTACTACTACTCGCCGCCGGCTCCGACGGCAGCGTGTTGGCGGGCCGGCAGCGGGGGCAGGGGCGGCTCGGCGACGCCGCGGGCCCCCCGCCACAGCAGCACCGCCTCGACCACCATCCACGCCTCCAGGGCCAGAATGGCCAGGCCCACCACCACCAGGTGCCACTGCGGCCCGCCGGGGGCGTGCAAGACCTCGTCGAGCTTGAGCACCATGCCCCAGGCCGGCATCACCAGCATGGCCAGGGCCGGCAGGAGCATCATCCACACCGGCTTGCCCCGCCGCAGCAGGTAGAAGCTGATCACCAGGAACGCCAGGCCCGCCAGCAGCTGGTTGCTCGCGCCGAACAGCGGCCAGAGCAGCAGCCCGCCCATGCCGGCCGTCTGGTGGAACGCCTCCCACCCGGTGGCGCCCTTGGCCATCGCCGTCGCCATCGCCCCGCCCGCCGGCACGATCGCCATCAGCCCCGCCGAGAGCACCGCAAAGCTCGTCGCCCCGTGCCGCGTCGCCAGCGGCCGCAGGCGCACCGTTTGCGCCAGCTCGCCCACCACGTACCGCTGCAGCCGCGTGGCCGTGTCCAGCGTCGTCGAGGCGAAGCTCGCCACCAGCACCGCGATGATCGCCGCCGCCATGCCCGCCGGGATGCCCAGCGCCTGCAGGAAGTTGCCCGCCCCCAGCACGAACGAGCCCACCGTCGCGCCCAGGCCGCTGCTGTCGCCCCAGGCGGGGTACTGCGTCCGCCAGGCCGCCTTGCCGGTCAGCACGATCCGGCTCGCCCCGTCGGCGGCGGCGCGGTACTCCAGCGCCCCGCCCGGCACGCGCAGCGGCGCGTCGCCCGGCCGGAGGGTCTCGGACAGGCCGCCGCCGGTCACCTGCAGCGCACCGTCGGGGGCCAGGCTGGCGGTGTACTGCCCGCACAACTCGTCGTGGAAACGCCCCGTCGCCGCCGTCGGCGTCAGGCGCAGGTCCTTGCCCAGGCCCAGGCCGGCCGCCACCGCGCAGATCACCATCACCGCCAGGGCGCCCTCGGTCAGCATCGAGCCGTAGCCGACGAACAGCGCGTCGCCCTCGCGGGCGAGCTGCTTGCTGCTGGTGCCGCTGGAGACCAGGCAGTGGAAGCCGCTGACGGCCCCGCAGGCGATGGTGATGAACAGGAACGGCCAGATCGGCGGTGCGTCCGTCGGGTGCATCTCGGCGACGGGGGCGACGATCGTCAGCGCCCGCCCCTGCATGCCGAACAGGCCCGCCGCGAGGATTCCCGCCATCAGCAGGCCCATCGCCAGGATGAGCTGGTGGCTGTTGATGTAGTCGCGCGGCTGCAGCAGCGTCTGCACCGGCAGGACGCTGGCGATGTAGCTGTAGATCAGCAGCACGACGACCCACGCCCAGACCGGAATGCTCACCAGCAGCTCGCGAAAGCCCGCCAGGCGCTCGTCGGCGGCCGCCCCTAGCCAGATCGTCAGGTACATCGCCGCCAGCACGCCCAGCGCCGGCCAGAACAGATGCCCGCGCCGCCGGTAGGTCCACCAGCCGATGCCCACCGCCAGCGGCAACTGCAGCCAGACCGGCAGCACGGCCGCGGGGAACATCCGGAAGATGTTGGCGATCACCATCCCGAAGATCGCCACCACGATCAGCAGGCACAGGAACAGGATCAGCAGGAACAGCAGCT
>JAWLCG010000052.1:0-18981 GCA_041687295.1 Phycisphaerae bacterium
ACGCTCCGCTTCCCCGCCAGCATCATGCTGGTGGAGGCGATTAACCCCTGCCCGTGCGGCTACTTCGGCGACCCCAAGCACAGCTGCAAGTGCAACCCGATCATGATCGACCGCTACATGGGGCGCGTCTCCGGGCCGCTGATCGACCGGATCGACATCCACATCGAGGTGCCGGCCGTCGAGTTCCGCGAGCTGCGCGCCGACCGGGGCGACGGGCTCACCAGCGAGCAGATGCGCAGCCAGGTCCTCTCGGCCCGGCGGATCCAGCGAAGTCGCTTCGGCCCCGGCTCGACGGCCGTCAACGCCACCATGAGCCCCCGCCAGGTCCGCCAGTTCTGCAAGCTCGACGAGGCCGGCGAGACGATCCTCAAGCAGGCGATGACCGAGCTGGGCCTCTCCGCCCGCGCCCACGACAAGGTCCTCCGCGTGGGCCGAACCATCGCCGACCTCGAGGCCAGCGACTCCATCCGCCCCGACCACCTCGCCGAAGCCATCCAGTACCGCCGCCTCGACCGCAAGTATTAGTCCTGCACACGCAACCGGAACGTCGCCCCCTGACCGGTCCCGATCCGACCACGTTGCGTGTGCAGAACCGCTCCGCTACGCTCCGCGAACCTGCACACCCTACCGGCTGGGACGCGCCGGTCCCTTCTCCAAGCCCACGGATGGAGCGACGAGCATCGCGAGTCGCGCAATCCGTGGGGGTCTCGTGCGAGGCGTGAGTTGGATGAACCCACGCCCGCCCGCCTCCCCCGAAGACCCCGGGCAAGCCCGGGGCTATATAGAGGGACGCGCGTACCGGGCGCCGCGAGCGGGGGTCCGCAGCGCGGCAGCGCCTTTACCCATTAACCCATTAACCCATTAACCCATTAACCCATTAACGAATTAACCCCGGCCCGCCAGGGCCGCAATGATGGCCCCGCAGAAGGCGGGCAGGTCGTCGGGTTTGCGGCTGGTGATGACGTTGCCGTCGACGACGACCTCCTCGTCGACCCATTCGGCGCCGGCGTTGCGGACGTCCCACTCGATGGCCATGAAGCTTGTCGCCCGCCGGCCGCGCAGGGCGTCGGTGCAGCAGAGCATCCACACGCCGTGGCAGATGGCCGCCAGCGTGATGCCGTCGGCGGCGCACTTCTGGGTGAACTCGACCATCGAGGCGTGGCGGCGCATGAAGTCGGCGCACCAGCCGCCCGGGGCGATCAGGGCGTCCCACGTCTGCCCCATCGCCTCGCGGGCCGAGAGGGTCGACTCGAAGGGGTAGCCCAGCTTGGAGGGGTAGCTCTTACCGGCCTCGGCGGCGACGACCTCGACGGTGGCGCCCTCCTCCTTCAGGCGGTAGTAGGGGTACCAGCCCTCGAGCTCCTGGTAGCCCTCGTCCATCAGCAGGGCGATCCGCTTGCCTTGCAGCCTCATGCGCGGCTCCTATGCGAAAGGGATTGGTTCTGGATGGAAAAACCGGCCCCGCGCCGGTGACGCCGGATTCTACTATGCATCGCCCGGCCTGGCCAGGCGTCGGCCCTCAAAGCCCTGGCCATTGGCACTTTCGAGCGCCTCGCCCCCCGTCCCCGCCAGTGCCATCGGCGCTGGGGGAGGCGGCCGGGTGGGGCCCATTCAACAAGGCCAGTCTGCATAAGCACTTGCGATAACAGCAACCGGCCGCTATCCTGAGCCCGCGGTTCGCAGATCACCCCCCTGCCGGTGGGGTAGCTGAGATTTCCCGGGTTTTGCCCGCCCGCGGTGACAGACTGTTGGCACCTCCGGGCGGGATAAGGGATGACGCCGATGAGTATCAGCAGAATCCATCGCTTGTTACGGCTGATCACGCTGCTCCAGGCGGGTCGGAGCCTGAACGTCGAAGAGCTCTCCCAGGAGCTCGAGGTGAGTCGGCGCACGGTCTTCCGCGACCTGAACATGCTGGAGCTGGCGCACATCCCCTACTACTTCGACCGCGACCGCGGCGGCTACCGCATCAACAACCACTACTTCCTGCCGCCGGTGAACCTCACCCTCGGCGAGGCCCTGGCGGTGATGCTCCAGACCGGCACCACGCGGCAAGGCCCGCGCCTGCCGTGGGCGGGCGAGTCGGCGCGGGCGGCGCTGAAGATCCAGTCCGCCCTGCCCCAGGCCGTGCGGGAATACCTCGGCACGGTGCTGCCGACCGTGCAGGTCCGCCCGGCCCCGATGGCGCGGCACGACGGGCTCGAGCCGATCCTCGACGAGCTGATGGCCGCCATCGCCCGCCGGCGCGTCTGCCGCATCGAGTACGAGAGCTTCCACGAGCAGCAGCGCCTCACGCTGAGGGTGCACCCGCTTCGGCTGGTGTTCGTGCACCGGGCGTGGTACCTGCTGGCCTGGAGCGTCGAGCACGCCGACCGCCGGACGCTCAAGACCGGGCGGATCGGGAGGCTGGAGATGCTCGCCGACACCTTCGAGCCACCCGAACCGACCGATGTGGAGAACCCCTTCGGCCTGGCGTGGTGTATGATTCCCGAGGGCCAGGTGCATGAGGTCCACCTGCACTTCGATGCGATGGTCGCCCGTAACGTGGCCGAGGTGCAGTGGCACCCGACCCAGCGGGTGAGCTTCCGCGAGGACGGCTCGGCCGACTTCCGCGCCCAGGTGGACGGCCTGGGCGAGATCGGCTGGTGGGTGCTGGGCTACGGCGACCGCGTGAAGGTGCTGGCCCCGGATGCCCTGGCCGAGCGGATCGCGGAGGTGGCCCGGCGGATGGTGGAGCAGTACGACGGCCAATGCGAGGAGGCCTGAGATGCGGGCCCTGGTGCAGCGGGTGGCGTGGGCGGAGGTGGAGGTCGACGGCGCGGTCCTGGGCCGGGTCGGGCAGGGCCTGCTGGTCTACGTGGGGGCCGCCCCGGACGACACGCCCGCCGACGCCGACTGGCTGGCCGAGAAGGTCGCGGGCCTGCGGATCTTCGTCGACGCCGAGGACCGGCTCAACCTGGCCCTGGCCGACGTGGGCGGCGGGGTGCTGGTGGTGAGCAACTTCACGCTGCTGGCCGACGCCCGCAAGGGCCGGCGCCCCAGTTTCGTGGCCGCCGCCCCGGGCCCGGTGGCCGAGCCGCTCACCGAACGGTTCGCCGCCACGCTCCGCGGCCTGGGCCTGCCGGTCGCCACAGGCCGATTCGGCGCCCACATGCACGTCCGCAGCCAGGCCGACGGCCCCGTCAACGTCATCATCGACACCCCGTAGGCCCGGTCGAGCCGCGCCAGGCCCGGCAACGTCGTAGCCGCGCGGACCCGGTGCGTAGGGCGAGCAACTCGCTTGCTCGCGCAACGGACCCACACCCCGTCGCGTTGCGCGAGCAACACAGTTGCTCGCCCTACGGGGTCTTGGGGTCGCGTCATCATGCGGTGGCGGCCCTTTCTCCAAGCCCACGGATGGAGCGGCGAGCCCCGCGAGTCGCGCAATCCGTGGGGGGGGCGGCTGAGCGCCCCTCGGAGGCCCCCTTCCCCCCGCCCCTCCCTGCAAGCCTCCAAGTCTCCAAGCCTCCAGCCCTCCCGCCCTCTGCCCTTGCCGCCGGGGCCGGCTTGTGCTAGATTGCCGTTCCATGGGCCAGGACCTCGACAGAATCGGCGACAACTTCCAGCGCGTCCGCGAGACGATGGCGGCCGCCTGCGCCCGCGCGCGGCGGGACGCACGGGAGGTCGCCCTGCTGGCGGTCACCAAGAGCGCCGAACTGGACGCCATCCAGCGGCTGGTCGAGCTGGGCCAGACCGACCTGGCCGAGAGCCGCGTCCAGCAGCTAACCAAGCGCGTGGCCGAGCTGCAGGCCTGGCTGGCCGATCGGCCCGACCTGGCCGAGCGGACCGTCCACTGGCACATGGTGGGCCACCTGCAGCGCAACAAGGTCAAGCCCTGCCTGGAGGCCGCCGACTTCCTGCACAGCCTGGACTCGCTTCGGCTGGCCGAGGAGCTCAGCGCCCGGGCCGTCCGCGACGGCAAGGTGCTGTCGTGCCTGATGGAGGTCAACTGCTCGTTCGAGGCCCAGAAGGAGGGCGTCGCCATCGGGGCGGCCCTGCACCTGGGCGAGCAGGTCACCACGCTGCCGGGCCTCCGCCTGGTGGGCCTGATGACGATGGCCCCGCTGGGCGAGCCCGACCGGGCCCGGGCTACCTTCGTCCGCCTCCGCGAGCTCTTCGAGGAGATGCGCCACGACAAGATCGGCGGGCGCGACTTCCGCCACCTCTCGATGGGCATGAGCGACGACTACGCCATCGCCATCGAGGAGGGCGCGACGATCGTCCGCGTGGGCCGGGCGCTGTTCGAGTAGCGAGGGAAGGGCTAATCGGTTAATTGGTTAATCGGTCAACTGGTTGATTGGTTAACCGGCAGGCCCCTCGCGCCCACCCGGCCGCCTGGGCGCGCTGTGAGAGTAGACCATGAGCGAGCAGGATCAGGAGAGGCAGTCCGTGGATTCGCCGCCCCCGCCGCCCCGCCCGCTGCCGGGCCTCGCTCCGCTCGACCCGGCCTACGTGCTTACGCATTAACCGATTAACGAATTAACCCATTAACGAGTTCCCCCGTGCTGCCCTCCCTCTTCGACGCCCTGACGAGTCCGCTGGCCCTGACGCTGGAAGTCTTTGCGCTGATCCTGGTGCTGACGCGCCTGCGCGTGCCGCTGGCGGCGGCGATCCTGATCGGCTCGGCGACGGCTGGGCTGGTGTTCCGCGAGGGCGTCGTTGAGACGGCCCGGGGGCTCGGGCTGGGGCTCGTCTGGACGCGGACGCTGGCGATGATTTTCATCACCAGCATGATCCTGGTGCTGTCGGAGTGCATGCGGCGCGGGGGGCAGATGGAGCTGATCGTCGGGCTGTTCCGTCGGCTGCTGCGGAGGCCCGCGGTGGCCATGGGCGCCCTGCCCGCACTGATCGGCCTGCTGCCGATGCCCGGCGGGGCGCTGTTCTCGGCCCCGATGGTCCGCTCGGCGGCCGGCGAGGCCGAGAACGAGGGCGGGCGGCTCTCGGCGATCAACTACTGGTTCCGCCACATCTGGGAGTTCTGGTGGCCGCTGTACCCCGGCGTGATCCTGGCGACGGACCTGACGGGGGCGGCCCCGGCGGACTTCGCGGCCCTGCAGCTGCCGCTGACCTTCGCCATGGTGGTGGCGGGCCTGTGGATCTTCCGCGGCACGCATGCCGACCTGCACGTCCGCAGCGAGCGTGCCGGCAGCGGCCTGCGGCGGCAGCTGGTGTGGGCGACCTCGAGCATCTGGATCACGCTGGGCGTCTGGCTGCTGAGCTCGCTGTCGCTTCGGCTGATGCCCGAGGGCGTGCTGGAGCCGCAGGTGCAGGCGTCGCTCGCCCAGTACGCGCCGATCGGCCTGGGGCTGCTGGTGGGCCTGCTGTGGACGGTGCGGATGAACCGCGTGGGCCTGGCCGACCTGGGGCGGATGTTCATCGCCAAGACCATGCTCAAGACCCAGTCGCTGGTGGTGGCGGTGATGCTCTTCCAGTTCATGCTCAAGCGGGTGCAGGCGGCCGAGCAGATGGGCGCGCAGCTGGACGTGCTGGGCGTGCCGGTTCTGCTGGTGGTGGTGATCCTGCCGTTCATCGCCGGGCTGGTGACGGGCCTGGCAATCGGCTTCGTCGGCACGAGTTTCCCGCTGGTGCTCAAGGTGCTGCCGGCGTCCGGGCCGATCTGGCCGTTCGTGATGCTGGCCTACCTGGCCGGGCACATGGGCATGATGCTCAGCCCGCTGCACCTGTGCCACGTCCTGAGCAACCGCTACTTCGAGACCCCCTTCCCCCCCGTCTACCGCCGGATCGTCCCGCCGTTCCTGATGATGGCCGCCTTCGGGGCCCTCTACTTCCTGATCCTCCGCTGGGTGCTGTAGAGCGTCTGCGGATCGCGCGGTATCGGCGTCGCCCTGCCCAAGCCCACAGATTGCGATCTGTGGGCATCTCGGCCGGGCCGACCGTCAGGTAGCGCGACGTTCCCGCGGGGCCGAAGTCCTGCTGCCGGGCCTCGCTCCGCTCGACCCGGCCTACGGGGGGAGCCCGGCCGGCGGTCAGCCGGTGGCGTGGTGGGGCTTGTGGGCTCGGGCGCAGCGGCGGATGGCGGCGATGAGGTCCTCGCCGGGGCCGCCCTTGGTGACGTAGTCGACGGCGCCGGCGTCGCGCATGGCCTGGGCCATGTCGGCCTGCTGGTGCATGCTCAGGCCGATCACCGGCAGGCCGGGCATTTCGGCGGCCAGGCGGCGGGTGGCCTCGATGCCGTTCATGCCGGGCATGCAGATGTCCATGACGACCACGTCGGGCCGAAGCTCGCGGGCCAGATCCAGGGCGCTCTGGCCGTCGTCGGCCTGGCCGAGCACCTCCAGGTCGGGCTCCTCCTCGAGCAGGCCGGCGAGCCCCTGGCGGACGATGTGGTGGTCATCGACCAGCAGCACGCGGATGATCCCTTCGCGGGGGACGGAGGGGGGGGCGGGCGGCTCGGCCGATGCCAGGGCCACGGCCCCGCCGGGCAGCTCGGCCTGCTGCGAGTGCAGCGGGGCCTGGAGGGTCACCGCAGTGCCCTCGCCCGGGGTGCTGTCGATGCGCACGCGCCCGCCGACCATCTCCAGCCGCTCGCGAATGCTGAACAGCCCCAGGCCGCTGGCGGGGTCCTCGCCGCTTGGGGTGGCGGTCGGGTCGAAGCCGGCCCCGCGGTCGCGGACGATCACGCGCATCTGGTCGTCGTGGGCCAGCTCCTGGCGAATCTCGGCCTTGGCTACACCGGCGTGCTTGATGACGTTGAGCAGCAGCTCGCGCGTCGCGTCGAACAGCAGCACACGAACGTCCTCGGCGTCGGGGTCGGCGGCCTCGTCGGTCTGGACGCACACGCGCAGGCCGTGCTTGACCTGCATCTGCCGGCCCAGCCAGTCCAGGGCGGCCGCCAGGCCCGCGTCGTAGAGGATCGGCGGGAACAGTTCCACCGCCAGCGTCCGCGAGGTGTCGATCGACTCGACCAGCAGCTGGTCGACCTGGTCGAGCTGGTTGTTCTGCTTCTCCTCAGCCAGCCGTCCGCGGAGCACGCCGAGGTTGAACCGCGCCCCCACCAGCAGCTGCTGGAGGTGGTCGTGCAGCAGTTGGGCGAGCCGGCGGCGCTCGCGCTGCTCGGCCTGGCTGAGCTGGGCGGCGAGGTGGCGCAGCTGGGCGGTCCGCTGCTCGGCGACGCGGGTGCGGTCATCGACGCGGCGTTCGAGGGTCTGGTTCAGCGCCTCCAGCTCCGCCAGCAGCCGTTCGCGCTCCGAGATGTCCTGGGCGACGACGACGGCCCCGACGACGGTCGGGCCGGCCAGGATGGGCGAGGCGTTCATCAGGACCGTCAGGTTCCGCCCGGTCCGGGTGCCCAGGCGGTAGCGGCGGTTGGCGACCGACTGGCCGCGAAGGGCCTGGGCCAGCGGCAGGCTCTCGGCGTCGACGGGCTGGCCGTCCGGGGTGCGAAGGTCGATGAGGTGCTGCAGCTGCTCGACGGTCATCGTGAGCGGGTCGAAGCCCAGCTGCGCGATGGCCGTGGGGTTGGCGCGGACGGGTCGGCCGGCGGCGTCGAAGATCATCACCGGCAGGACCATGCCGTTGAGCACCGCGTCGAGTTCGTCGGCGCGGCGGCGGGCATCGGCGGCGGCCTGCTCGGCCTGGCGGCGCAGCTCGACCTGCTCGGCCAGCAGGGCCTCGCGCTCGCCCTCAAGCCGCTTGCGCTCGATCGCGTAGTGGATCGCCCGCGCCAGGCCGGGCGCGTCGGACTGGCCCTTGATGAGGTACTCCTGGGCCCCAAGGCGCAGGGCCTGCATGCCCAGCACCTCGTCGCCGGCGCCGGTCAGCACCACCAGCGGCAGATGGGGCGCCCCGTCGCGGGCCCGGCGGACCGTATCGAGGCCCTGGCTGTCGGGCAGCGAGAGGTCCAGCAGGACCACGTCGAACGGCTCTCGGCCCGCGCGATCCAGGGCGGTCTGCAGGGCCCTCTCGTGCACCAGTTCCATCGCCGGCTCGCTCAGGCCGCGCAGCGCCTCGCCCAGCAGCAGGGCGTCGCCCGGATTGTCCTCCACCAGCAGCACGCGCAGGGCCGTCATCCGCACTTCCCTTTCCCGTCGGAGGGCGAGGTCAGTCCTCCAGAGGAGGCAACTTCACGACCGTCAGCCAGAAGTCCTCGATCGACTGCACCACGTGCAGGAACTGCTGGAAGTCCACCGGCTTGGTGATGTAGCAGTTCGCATAATACTCGTAGGCCCGCAGCACGTCCTCCTCGGCCCGCGAGGTCGTCAGCACGACCACCGGGATGCGCATCAGCTCGGGGTCGCCCTTGATCTCCTTGAGCACCTCGCGGCCATCCTTGCGGGGCAGGTTCAGGTCCAGCAGGATCACGTCGGGCCGGGGGGCGTCGGCGAACGGGCCCTGGCGGCGCAGAAAGGCCATCGCCTCCACGCCATCGCCGGCCACGTGCAGGCGGTTCTTGACCTTGGCCTCGTTGAGCGCCTCGATCGTCAGCCGCACGTCGCCGGGGCTGTCCTCGACCAGCAGGATCTCGACCGGACTGCCGCTCTCGTACATGTCACGCTCCATTCCAGGCGGTTGATGCCCGGCCCTGGCCCGATCGACGGGACACGCCTGACGCCACCACGGCCGGCTCAACCCGACGACGACGGCCCCCTGCCAGTGCCGTAGGCTATTGTACGCACCTTACCCGACGCCGGACGAGGCTACGACCCCAACTTCTTGCCCTCAGCAGGCCAAGGGCTCGGCCAGACACGTCTACCGGTGGAGGTGGTTGCCGCGCTCGGCCAGGTCCACGGCCAACCGCAGCGCCGCCGTCATGCTGCCGGGATTGGCGCGGTTGCGGTGGGCGATGTCGTAGGCCGTGCCGTGGTCCGGGCTGGTCCGCACGATCGGCAGGCCCAGCGTGAGGTTGACCGCCTCATCGAAGGCCAGCAGCTTCAGCGGGATCAGCCCCTGGTCGTGGTACATCGCCACCACCACGTCGTACTTGCCCGCCACGGCCTGGGGGAAGAGGCTGTCGGCCGGGAAGGGGCCGTGAACGTCGATGCCGGCCTCGCTGGCCATCAGGATGGCCGGCTCGATGATGCGGTGCTCCTCGTCGCCGAATCGGCCCGCCTCGCCGGCGTGGGGGTTCACCCCGCACACGGCGATGCGGGGCTTGTCGATGCCGAACCACTCCCGCAGGGCCTGGTCGGCCAGGTCGATGGGATTGAAGACCTTGCCGATCGTGAAGCCGTGGCGCAGGTCGAACAGGGCCTCGTGGATCGTCGCCAGCACCACCCGCAGCTTGGGCGAGTGGAACATCATCGCCACGTGCTTGCTCTTGAAGCGGTCGGCCAGCAGCTCGGTGTGGCCGGGGTACTTGCGGCAGCCCGCCAGCAGCCAGGCCTCCTTGCTGATGGGCCCGGTGACGATGGCGTCGATGAGCCCGGCCTTGGCGGCCAGGATCGCGTCCTCGCAGAAGGCCAGGCTCGCCTGCCCGCCGGCCTTGGTGGGCTTGGCCTCGGCCGGGCCGGGCCGGCCGAACTCGTCGTAGTCCAGCACCACCACGTCCAGGTCGTAGCGGCGGATGTTCTCGTGGTGGTCGCGGTACCAGTAGACGTCGATCTCGGCCAGGTCGGCGGCATAGGTCAGCATCTCGTTGAGGCCGAAGATGACCCACCGCGCCGCCGCCCGCAGCGTCGGGTCGGCCAGGGCCTTGACGATGACCTCGGCGCCAATGCCGGCCGGGTCGCCCATGGTGATTCCGATTGTCGGTCGCCTCTGCTCCATCCGCTCGCTTTCCCGGACGCGGCCACGTCCTGCTGCTACGCAAACCCCGCCTGGCGGAGCTTCTCGATCGTCAGTCCGTCCCCGCCGGCCAGTTGGCCCAGCAGACGGCGGACGTACTTGCCCAATACGTCGGTCTCGATGTTCACCGCGTCGCCGACCCGCAGGCCCTGCAGCGTCGTCTCGGCCAGGGTTGTCGGGATCAGCGCGACGTGGAACCGCCCGTCGGCGACGCCGGCCAGGGTCAGGCTCACGCCGCTCAGGGCGACGCTGCCCTTGGAGACCATCTCGTCGGTAAGCGCCTTGTCGCAGCGGACGTGGAGCAGCCACTGCCCGCCGGCGGTCTCGGTCCGCTCGATGGTGCCGGTGCCGTCGATGTGGCCCTGGACGATGTGGCCCTCGAGGCCCTCGCCGAGGCGCATCGCCCGCTCGAGGTTGACCCGCGCGCCCTCGCTCAGCGTGCCCAGCGTGGTTCGGCTGAGTGTCTCGGCGACGACGTCGAAGGCGCCGACACTGCCGGCCAGGCTCGCGGCCGTCAGGCACGCGCCGTTGACGGCCACGCTGTCGCCGAGGCGCACGCCCTCGGCCAGCGGGCCCAGGTCAATGAACAGCCGACGCCCCTGACGGGTCGGCTCGGCCCGGCGAACGGTGCCCACGAATTGGATGATTCCGGTGAACATGGCAAGCCCTTCATGCTAGGGGATGGGGGCCCGCTTGGCAATGGCCCGGCTGGGCGAATGGGCGGCGGCGGGGCGAAAACCCGCCTGCCCCCTTGGCCGGGTCGGCCACATTTTGTAACATCATCCGGCGGCATTAGCCGATGGAGCCCGTAGGAAGCGCCCCGGCCGGTGCCGCTGCGCCCCGAGCGACGGACCATGAAGAGCACCATCCGCCAGGAAATCCGAAACCGCCTCGCCCAGCTCGACGAGATGGCCCGCTACACGCGGAGCCTGTCGGCCTGCAAGAAGCTGACCAGCCTGCCGGAATTTCAGCAGGCCTCGACGGTGATGCTGTACCTGTCGCTGCCGGACGAGGTGCAGACGGCCGCCGCGGCCCTGGCGGCCTGGCAGCGCGGCAAGACCGTCGCGGTGCCCAAGGTCTACTGGGAGCACCGCCGGATCATGCCCATGGAGATCCAGAGCCTCGAAACCGGCCTGGTGACCACCCAGCACGGCATCCCCGAGCCGGCCGAGGAAAGGCCCATCCCCCTGGAGATGATCGACCTGATCGTCGTGCCGGGCCTGGCCTTCGACGCCCAGGGCAACCGCCTGGGCCGAGGCGGCGGGTTCTACGACCGCTTCCTCTGTCAGCCGGGCAACCAGGCCGTCACCTGTGGGCTGGCCTTCCACGAGCAGATCGTCGACGAGCTGCCCGTCGAGGCCCACGACCGCGTGATCGACCTGCTGGTGACCGACGAAAAGGTCATCCGCTTCGACCACCGCGAAGCCTAGCCTCGCCCGGCCCGCCGAGAGCCCGCGTTCACGGATGAACCAAGGAGCCCCGCCATGGCCCGGAGCCGAACCCGCCCCGTCACCCGCCTGCTGCTGTCCGTCGTACTGCTGGCCGTCGGCACCGTCATGGCCCTGCACCTGTCGGGCCAGCGCCAGGCGAGCCCCGACTCGACGGCCCACGCCGAGAGCCCCCGGCCCCAGTTCGGCCTGGCCGGCGACCCCGCACCGGCCCCCCGGCCGCAACCATCCACACAAAATGAGCTTGCGAACGCGCAGGCCGCTGCCCCGACCGCCTCGGCCGACCAGCTCTCCCGCGCCGAGCAGAACCTTCGCCGCGGCCTGGAGGTCTATGCCCAGGGCGGCGACGCCAACGTCGTCGAGGCCCGCCGCCTGCTCAGCGCCGCCCTGGCCAGCGGCGCCTTGCCCGGGGCCGCCGAGCAGCAGTGCCGCCAGACGCTCATCCAGATCGCCGACCAGGTCGTCTTTGGCCGAAAGATCTTCGACACCGACCCTTACGCCTATCGGTACGTGGTCAAGCCCGGCGATACGCTGGTGGCCATCGCCCGCCGCGAGGGTCTGAGCGTGCCCGCCGAGGCCGTCCAACGCGTCAACGGCATCACCAACCCCCGCGCCCTACGGGTGGGCCAGTGGCTCAAGCTGGTCAAGGGCCCCTTCCACGCCATCGTCACCAAGCGGTCGTTCACGCTGGACCTCTACCAGCAGGACATGTTCGTCCGCAGCTACCGCGTGGGCCTGGGCCAGGACGGCTCGACGCCGGTGGGCTCGTGGGACGTCTCCGAGCGGATCGACCACGCCACCTGGAACCCCCCGCCCAGCGCCGGCCAGACCCGCACGGCCATCTACTGGGGCCAGCCCGACTACCCCCTCGGCCGCGACGGCCTGTGGATCGCCCTGCGCGGCACCGACGCCAACACCAGCCTGCTCACCGGCTTCGGCATCCACGGCACCAACGAGCCCGAGAGCATCGGCCAGCAGTCCAGCCTCGGCTGCGTCCGCCTCGACGACGACTCCATCGCCGAAGTCTTCGCCTTCCTCCTGCCCGGCGGCAGCAAGGTCGAGATCCGCCCATAGGCCGAGCCCCGTAGGCCGGGTCGAGCGCCAGCGAGGCCCGGCAACCGCCCAGGTCAGAGCCTTCATCACCGCCGATTGGGTTCGTTCCGTCACGTCTGCCCCTCCGCGATCCCCCGAATTGGGTTCGTTCCGTCAGGAATGCCCGTCTCGCCGCCCGGAATTGGGTTCGTTCCGTCAGAACCGCCCGTCTCGTTGCCTGGGATTGGGTTCGTTCCGTCAGAGCCCGTAGGCCGGGTCGAGCGCAGCGAGGCCCGGCAATCGACCTCGTCCGAGCCTTCGGAACCGCCAATTGGGTTCGTTCCGCCAGATCCGCCCCCCGGCGGCCGGAATTGGGTTCGTTCCGTCACGCCGAGCCTGGGCCGTATGGAGTGCGGCGGCATCGACGCCGCTTTGGCTTAGTGCCCCCCAAGCCCGCGACAGGATTGGGTTCGTTTCCGTTCGAGGGGATCCAGCCTTACGCTCGTACTCGTCAACACTTGCGCCCATCCCAATTGGGTTCGTTTCTCCGGGGCCCAGTTTCCGCTACCCCAGTCTTGTAGGCCGGACGCAGTCCGGCGGGGACAGGGGCGCCCATGAAGACTCTGGCCCCAGCCGGACTCCGTCCGGCCTACACCTGCCGCCAATTGGGTCGTTTCTCCGGGGCGACTCCACCCTTACCCCTAGCCTTGGCATCGTTTACATCCGGCCCAATTGGGTTCGTTTCGTCAGAGTCCCCACTTGGCGGGCCCTCACTCCGCCGCATAATAGTTCCTATTCTTGTATCTGAGGCTGTCCGGTGTGGCGTTTCTTCCCAGCCGGACTGCGTCCGGCCTACCCGGTTCAGCCAGTTGCACCCATGGCGGGGGCAAGCCAAAGCGGCGTCAAGGCCGCCGCACTCCATACTGCCCAGGCACCCTGCGACGCCGACGGTCACGTGCTGTACAGCTCTATCTCGCCGGCGTTGACAGGGCCCGGGCGTCAGGCCATAGTGGCGGGCACGGGAGGTGAGCCATGGCGATGACGGGCAGGCAGCGGATGCTGGCGGCGATGCGGGGCGAGGCGGTCGATCGGCCGCCGACCTGGCTGCGGGAGGGGTTTGAGTTGCTGGAGGACCCCGCCGACACGGATCATTTCACGCGAGGCTGGCAGGCCGAGCCGCTCTACCGCGAGCTGGTCGACTACGTGAAGCCCCACGTGGACGTCATCACCGGCTGGGGCTGTGGGGCGTTCAACCGCCTGCTGATGGTGCCGCCGAAGTACCTGCACAGTGAGGTCGTCGAGCAGACGCCGGAGCGCATCCGCCGGCGGACGACGATCCAAACCCCCCGCGGCAAGCTGACGGAGCTCACCGAGCAGCGCCGCGGCATGCAGACGACCTGGCACATCGAGCCGGCCGTCAAGAGCCTCTCCGACCTGGCCGCCCTGGCCGAGGTGCCCTTTGAGATCGACCCGCGCCTGATCCCGCCGGCCCGACAGAACCACGCCGCCGCCCTGCAGCGAATGGGCGACCGCGGCGTCGTGCGGATCTTCCTCAGCTCGCCCATCGTCTGCATCAGCGGGACGATGACGCTGGAACTGTTCCTGGAGCTGTCCTACACCGAGCGGCGGCTCATGCACGAGCTGGCCGCCGAGATCACCCGCCGGCAGCTGGCGGTCCTGGAGCGGGTCTGGGCGGACGGGCCGCTGGACACGACAGCCACGCTGGGCGGCAACGAGCAGTGCACCCCGCCGATGATGGCCCCGGGGACCTTCGACGAGTACGTCGTGCCCTACGACGGCCAGCTGGTCCGCTTCATGAAGGACCGCGGCGTGCCCGTGCAGGTGCACTGCCACGGCAAGGTTCGCCACGCGCTGCGGGGCATGCTGGAGATGGGCGTCGACGCGACCGACCCCGTCGAGCCGCCGCCCCAGGGCGACGTCAGCTGGGCCGAGGCCCGCGCCATCGCCGGCGATCGGCTGACGCTGATGGGCAACCTAGAGTTCAGCGAGCTCGAGCACGCCGAGCCGGACACCATCCGCCGCCGCGTCCGCGAGATGCTCTCCGATGGCCCCCGCCGGGTCATCCTCGGCGCCAGCGCCGGGCCCATCAGCGCCGTCACCCCCCGCCTGGCCGAAAACTACCGCGCCTGGATCGACACCGCCCTGGAGACCAGCCCGTAGGGTGTGCAGGTTCTGTCCGAAGCGCAGCGCCGGGCAGGTTCTGCACACGGGACGACGCCCCAGGGAACGCCCGGCCCGGCCGGCCCGTCCAGCCAAGAATGACAGGCTCGGCAACCGATGTCCCGGCCAGCGCCCCGGCGAGGACCTCTGCAGCCCCGTTCACGGGGCTTCGCCCGCGCAGCGGGTTCAGGCCCGGCCTTTCAGGCCGGGTACGCCGGGCCCCCTGCACTCCCTCTTCTCAGCCCGCTTCAGCGGGCTTACCAGACGCCCTGCGGGTAAGCCCGCTGAAGCGGACTGGGGCCAAACGAAACAGGGACGCTCACCGGCCCCAGGGCTAGAAGCCCTGGGCTACACCCCGCTGCGCGGGGCGAAGGCCGGTGAACCGGCCTGAGGAGGCCCTCTGCAGTCGGGCAGGTTCTGCACACGGGACGACGCCCCAGGGAACGCCCGGCCCGGCCGGCCCGTGTGCACAACCGCTCCGCTGACGCTGCGCGAACCTGCACCCCCTACTACACTGACCTGCCGGTGCGTCGTTGCCCCTCCAGCCCGGCGCCCGCCCCGATGCCCATGGATCGCAATCCGTGGGCTTGGGCAGGCCCCTCCGCCAGGGGCGATGGGCGCCCTTGAAGACCCCGGGCATGCCCGGGGCTATATGTCTCTGAAACTCTCGAACCCTCTGCGCTTCTTCTCTCTGTGCTCTCTGTGCCTCAGTGGCCCATCTCCGCTGTTTCTTCTCCCCGAAGACCCCGGGGCCATATGGGGCGTGCATGATCTTGTTTCCGGGCTAGTGGGCGGGTATGGTGGGCGGTTTCCAGGAATGAGGAGTGTGAATGGCGCTGTTCAAGCTCAATTTCAAGAAGACCTTCGAGAAGCTCACCGCCGGTCTGGGCAAGACCCGCGAGAAGCTGATGGGCTCGATCCGCTCGGTGCTGACGATCGGGCGGAAGATCGACGAGGAGCTGCTGGACGAGCTGGAGGAGAAGCTCATCGAGGCCGACATCGGCGTGACCACGGCCATGCGGATCCGCGAGGACCTTTCGGTGGCCTACAAGGCCAAGAGGATCGTCAACGCCGAGGACATTCTGCCGTTCCTCAAGGCCGAGATGAAGCAGTACTGGCCCTCGGCCGATCGGAACATCCGCTTCGCCGCCAGCGGGCCGACGGTGATCCTGGTGGCCGGCATCAACGGGGCGGGCAAGACCACCAGCGTCGCCAAGCTCGCCTACGCCCTCAAGGCCGACGGCAAGAAGGTGATCCTGGCGGCGGCGGATACGTTCCGGGCGGCGGCCGTCGAGCAGCTGACGATCTGGTCGCAGCGGCTGGGGGTGGAGATCATCAAGCACGACGGCGGCAAGGACCCGGCCGCGGTGGTCTTCGACGCCTGCGACGCGGCCATCGCCCGCGGCGCCGACGTGCTGCTGGTGGACACAGCCGGTCGGCTGCACACGCAGGACCACCTGATGCGCGAGCTGACCAAGATCCGCGACGTGGTGGCCAAGAAGATCGCCGGCGCCCCCCACGAGGTGCTGCTGGTGCTCGACGCCACCACCGGCCAGAACGCCATCAACCAGGCCAAGGTCTTCCAGAAGGCCATCGACGTGACCGGCATCTTCCTGGCCAAGCTCGACGGCACGGCCAAGGGCGGCATCGTCGTGGCCATCCGCAACGAGGTGAGCCTGCCCGTCAAGTTCGTCGGCCTCGGCGAGCAGCCGACCGACGTGGAACCCTTCGATCCCGAAACCTTCGTCGAGGCCCTGTTCGCCTGACGAAACCGCACCCCGTGGCCATCGTGCCGGAGGAGAGATTCAGGATGAGTCAGAAGCTGAAGGTCGGCATCATCGGTGTCGGCGGCATCTCGCATGTGCACTACAACGGCTACACCAAGAGTGGCCTGGGCGACGTCGTGGCCATCTGCGACATCAACCCCGAGACCCTCGCCAAGCAGAGCGAGAACTACAAGGTCCCCACCGCCCGCTGCTTCAAAGACTACCACGACCTGCTGGCGCTCAAGGAGCTCGACGCCGTCAGCGTCTGCACGCCCAACAAGCTGCACTGCCCGATGACCGTGGACGCCTTCAAGGCCGGCAAGCACGTGCTGGTCGAGAAGCCCATGGCCATGAGCCCCGCCGAGGCCCAGCAGATGATCGACGCCGGCGTCAAGGCCGGCAAGAAGCTGCAGGTCGGCCTGATGAACCGCTTCCGCGATGACGCCACGTTCGTCCACCGCCTGGTCGAGGAGGGCACGCTGGGCAAGATCTACTACGCCCGCTGCCAGGCGATCCGCCGGCGCGGCGTGCCCAGCTGGGGCGTCTTCGGGCAGAAGGAGGTCCAGGGCGGCGGGCCGTTGATCGACATCGGCGTGCACATGATCGACCTGACGTGGTGGCTGATGGGCAAGCCCGAGCCGGTCTCGGTCATGGGCATGACCTACCGCACCATCGGCGACAAGCCCGGCCGGCACGGCATCTTCGGCCAGTGGGACTATAAGACCTACACCGTCGAGGACTTCGCCTGCGCGATGGTCCGCTTCGCCGGCGGCGAGACGATGATGATCGAGTCGAGCTTCAACGCGAACTTCGACCACAGCCGCGAGGGCTGCCACCTCGTCGGCGACGCCGGCGGCGCCGGCCTGGCCCCGCTGAGCGTCCAGCTGGACCTCAACGGCCACCTGACCGACTGCACGCCCAACGACATCAAGTCGATCAACACCCCCGGCCCCAACGCCAACCTCACCAACCACGAGCGCGAGGTGCGGGCCTTCTGCCTGAGCATCATGGAAGACACGCCCGTCTTCGTGCCCGGCCACGAGGCCATCATCACCCAGAAGATCATCGACGGCATCTACCGCTCGGCCGAGGCCGGCGGCGAGGTCGCCATCGCACCGGCCCCCAAGGCCAAGGCCCCCCGCAAGCCCTGCCGCAAGCCCGCCGCGTCCAAGCGGTAGGCCCGGCGCAAAGGCCACGCCGGATTGCGACGGGCGGCGGACTCGCAAGGGTCCGCCGCCCGTGCGCGTTGGGAGTTGCTTCTGTAGGGCGAGCAATTGTGTTGCTCGCGCGACCGCAGCGGACGCCCCCATTGCAGGCGCAACACGGTAACCCTTCTATACTGAGACGAACCCATGCCTGAGCCCATGACGATGCGAGAGCGGATGCTGGCCCTGATCGAGGGCCGGCCAATGGACCGGGTGCCGTTCGTGCAGTACACCGGACTGGCGGGCCCGGATGAGGAGATCTGGTCCGTGCTGGGCCGGGGGCGGATGGGCGTGCTGCAATGGTGTCGCCCCTTCCGCCAGCAGACCCCCCGCTGCCGGATCGAGTGGCAGGACGTCGTCCTGGACGGCCGGCCTGGGAGCCGGGCCACGCTGCACACGCCCGAGGGCACGCTGCAGGGCACCTGGCTCCGCGGCCTCTTCGGCCAGGTGCCCCACGACCACTACATCCGCGAGCTGCAGGACTACCGCGTGCTGCTGGCCTACTTGCGCGATGTCGAGATCCTGCCCGACCCGCAGGGCTGGGAGGAGGTGGACCGCCGCCTCGGCGCCGACGGCCTGCCGCACACGGCGGTCGCCCGCACGCCCTGGCAGCA
Organism: Phycisphaerae bacterium; assembly: GCA_041687295.1. Classification (GTDB taxonomy): domain Bacteria; phylum Planctomycetota; class Phycisphaerae; order SM23-33; family FEN-1343; genus JAWLCG01. Next base: position 18,030 of record JAWLCG010000052.1, read on the forward strand.
ACTGTGGGTCGAGTGGGTCAGCCTCGAGGAGCTCTCGCTGCACATGGCCGACGAGCCGGATCTGATGGAGGAGGTCTTCGCGGCCCTCGAGGCCGTGCAGGAGCAGACCTTCGCGGTCGTCGCAGACCTGGCCCGGACATTGCCCATCCCCTACGTCGTCTTTCCGGACAACATCACCGCGCCGGCCATCGGGCGGGCATACTTCCGCCGCTTCTGCCTCTCGGCCTATCGGCGCCTGGCGGAACGGCTCGCCGACACGGGCCGCGAAATCCCGATCGGGGTGCACATGGACGGCGACCTGAAGCCCCTGGCGGCCGAGATCGCCGATTCCCCGGTCCGCCTGCTGGATTCCTTCTCCCCACCGCCGGACAATGACACCTCCGCCGCCGAGGCCATCGCCCAGTGGCCCGAGATGCGGCTGGGCCTGAACTTCCCCTCCTCGGTGCACATTCAGCCGCCCAAGCAGGTGCAGGCCGCCATCGGGGCGATCCTCGACCAGGCCGGCCACACCGGCCGCCTGCAGGTGCAGATCTCCGAGAACATCCCGCCGGACCGCTGGCGCGTGACCTACCCCATTCTGGCCGATGCCATTGAGGCCTTCGGTCGGCCGTAGCGACCCGTACTGTAGGGCGAGCCACTGTGTTGCTCGCGCGACCGCAGCGGACGCCCCCGTTGCGTGAGCAGCACAGAGGCTCTCGCAACGGTGAAACCAGCCTCTAGGTCCTATTCGTGTAATCTGCTGTTATCGGTGCAATTCGTGGAACTCCCCCTGCCCATCGGCCGCGGGGCCTCCGGCCCGAGGGGGACGCCCTACAGGCTCTCGCCGAAGAGCATCGCTTTGGCGAAGCGGGGGACCATCTGGGCGTTGGTGAACAGCAGCGGCATCAGCAGCTGGATGGACGCGTGGAGGGGGCGGAGGAACTTGCCGACGCTCTTTCGGCTGGCGCTCTTG
>JAWLCG010000053.1:0-18846 GCA_041687295.1 Phycisphaerae bacterium
GGCGCGGGCCGGGCAGCGCGTCGAGGGGCTCGTGCCTTCACGCCGGTGGGCAAGGCCGCCCTGCAGGACTCCTACGGCGGCGACCAGGCCGGGCCGACCGACGACCTGCTGGCCGGGCGCGGGCTGTTCTACCTGACCGAGCAAGGCCGGCTCTGCCTGGACTGCACAGCCGGGCACTACCAGATGCTCTGGGGCTACAACGACCCGGCCCTGTGCGAGCTGGCCGCCCGCGCCGTCGAGGCCGGCATCGTCTGGGACAACCACTCCAACATCCCCCAGGCCCCGGTCAAGCTGCTGGCCCATCGGCTGCTGGCCCTGGCCAACGCCCCCGGCGAGGCCGACCCGCTCGACACGGCCAACCTCGGCTGCTGCACCGGCTCGGTGGCCTGTGCGGCCGGCCTGAAGATCCAGCTGACCTGCTACCACCGCCGCGCCCCCCAGGGTCCCCCGCCGGCCATCATCGTGATCGAGGGCAACTACCACGGCACCGACATGATCGCCCAGCGGCTGCGCGGCATGTGGCCCCAGCACGTGCGCGACCTCGACGTCGTCGCCATCGAGCCCAACGACGGCGACGCCCTGCAGGGGGCGTTCGAACGCTTCGGGCCGCGGGTGGCGGGATTCTGGGCCGAGCCGATCCTGATGAACCGCGAGGCGATTCCGCTCTCCGCCGAGTTCCTCCAGCTCGCCCGCCGGCTGTGCGACGACGCCGGCGCCCTGCTGTGCATCGACGAGATCCAGACCGGCTTCTGGCAGCCCGAAGTGTTCATGAGCCGGGCCCTGGACGTTCGGCCCGACATCGTCATCTGCGGCAAGGGCATGACGGCCGGCTTCCACCCGCTGGCGGCCGTGCTGTTCAAGAGCCGCCACGACGTGCTCGCCCAGTACGACGCGATTAGCACCAACGGCTCGGCCGCGCTGCCCGCCCTGATCGCCCTGGCGTCGGTCGACCGCATCGTCGCCCAGGCCGACCGCATCGTCGCCGTCGGCGACCGCTTCGAGGCCGGCATGCACGCCCTGGCGGGTGAGTTCCCCGGGCTGCTCCGCGACGCGCGGGGGAAGCGGCACATGATGGGCCTGAAGTTCTGCCGCGTGCAGGACGCCCTCGAGCTGCACCGCCGGGCCGTCGAGGCCGGCCTGTGGATCCGCGCCCACGCCTACCACGCCGGTCACAGCACCATCCTGACCAAGCTCGCCCTGCCCGCCGACGAGGCCGTCGTCGACCACGTCCTGGCCGCCCTGCGCGGGCTGCTGCGGGCGCTGTAGCGAAGACACAAAGCTTTCGCATGGAGACAAAGTGTATATAGCCCCGGGCTTGCCCGGGGACGAGGGCGGCCCCGGGTGCCCCGTGGACCCAGCGTGGCGCCAAGGAAGCGCGGTCCTCCGGTGGACCGCCCGCACGAGACCCCCACGGATTGCGGTTCGCTGGCGCGAACCTCCATCCATGGGCTTGGAGAGATGCAGGCGCCGGGTGTGATGTCTTCTCGCCCCGCACCCCTGGACGCGCAGGGCCCCTTGGTGTACCACCGGTACACGAGGAACGGGCGCCCATCGAAAATCCGCAATCAAAACAAAACACCCGAGGTTCCCATGGCGGATTCGGATCGCACATACGGCGTCGGCGTGATCGGCTTCGGCTTCATGGGCCGGACGCACACCTATGCGCACCGGACGATTCCCTTCCACTACAGCCCCCCGCCGCTGCGGACGGTGCTGCGGGCGGTCTGCAGCTCCACGCCGGAGCGGGCGGCCCGGGCCCAGGCGACGGGCGGCTTCGAGCGGGCGACGACGGACATGCGGGCGCTGATCGAGGCCGACGACGTCGACATCGTCCACATCTGCACGCCCAACGCGCTGCACATGGAGGCCCTTGGGCTGGCCCTGGCGGCGGGCAAGCACGTGTACGTCGACAAGCCCGTCACCGCCAGCCTGGCCGAGGCCGACGAGCTGGCGGCCCTGCTGCGAACCTACCGCGGCACGGCCCAGGTGGCGCTGCAGTACCGGTTCTTCCCGGCCACGCTGCGGGCCAGGCAGCTGATCGAGGAGGGCTTCGTCGGCCCGGTCACGCAGTTCCGGGCAGCCTACCTGCACAGCGGCAGCGTGGACCCGCAAAAGGCCGTCAACTGGAAGAGCACGGCCGCCGCCGGCGGCGGGGTGATCCGCGACCTCGGCGCCCACGTGCTGGACCTGCTGGCCTGGCTGCTGGGCCCGCTGTCGGCCGGCTGCTGTGCGGGGCGGATCTGGTCGCCGCACCGGCCCAGCCTGGACCGGCCCGGCGAGACGATGGCCGTGGACACCGAGGAGTCAGCCGCCATGCTGCTGCGGTCGGCCGACGGGGCGATCGGCACCGTCGAGCTCAGCAAGATCGCCACCGGCACCGAAGACGAGCTGCGTTTCGAGATCCACGGCCAGCACGGCGCGATCCGCTTCAACCTGATGCAGCCGAACTACCTGGAGGTCTTCGACGAGCGACGGCCCGACGGGGCCCTGGGCGGCGAGCGGGGCTGGCAGCGCCTCGCCTGCGTGCAGCGCTACCCCGCCCCGGGCGGGGCCTTCCCGGGGCCCAAGTTCACCCTCGGCTGGCTGCGAGGCCACGTGCACGCCCTGTGGGCGTTCCTCGACGCCGTCGCCGCCGGGCGACCGGCGAGTCCCTCGCTGAGCGAAGGCCTCCACCTGCAGCGCGTGCTGGAGGCCCTGCGCGACAGTGCCGCCACCAGCCGCTGGACCGACCTGCCCCAACCCTGACCCGAAAGGAGCCCGCCGTGGACAAGCCGCGCATCGGCCTGCTGGGCCTGACGCTGGAGTTCTACCAGACCCGCGCGCCGCACCTCAAGGCCAGCCGCGAGGCCTTCGTCCGCCAACGGCTGATGCCCGCCCTGGCCGGCGTCGCCGACGTCCGCTTCGACGGGGCCGTCTACACCCGCCAGACCGTCGAGGCCGCCCTGGACGCCATGGCCGCCGACGGCGTCGACGCCGTCTGCGTGGTCCTGCTGAGCTACTCGCCCAGCCTGATCTCCGCGCCGGCCCTGGCCCGGGGCGCACTGCCCGTGGTGGTCTGGAACACGCAGGAGCTCCGCGCCGTCACCGAGTCTTACAGCAGCGACGACCTGATCGCCAACCACGGCGTCCACGGCACGCACGACCTGTGCAACGTGCTCAACCGCGCGGGGCGGGCCTTCGGCTACGTCACGGGGCACCCCGACGACGGCGAGGCCATCGCCGAGCTGGGCGAGTTCTTCCAGGCCGCCCGGGCCGTGCGTCGGCTGCGGCGGGCGCGGCTGGGGCTGCTGGGCTACCCCTTCCCCGGCATGGGCGACTTCGGCCTGGACACGACGCACCTGGCCACGACGCTGGGCTGCGCGTGGACGCAGCTGCCGCTGGCGGACTACCTCGACCGCTGCCGAACCGCCCCCGCCGGGGAGGTCGAACAGCTGGCGGGGGAGTACCGATCGGCCTACGCCGTCGCCGACGACGTGGCGCCCGCCGACCTGGCCGCGGCCGCCCGGGCCGAGATCGCCCTGCGCGGCCTGGTGCAGCAGCACCGCCTGGACGCCCTGAGCTACCAGTTCCTGGCCTTCGGGGAGGACGGGCGGGCCGAGACGCTGCCCTTCGTCGCCGCCAGCCGACTGCTGGCCGAGGGGGTCGGCTTCGGCGGCGAGGGCGACCTGGTCTCGGCGGCGGGCTCGGCCCTGCTGGGCTGGCTGGCTGAGCCGGCGAGCTTCTCGGAGATCTTCACCATCGACTTCGCCGGCAACGCCGTCCTGCTGAGCCACATGGGCGAGGCCAACGTCGCCATGGCCCGGCGCGATCGGCCCGTGCCGCTGCTCCGCCGTCAGTCGCTCGTGCCCATCACCGGCGAGCAGCTGGTCCTGCAGGTGACCTTCGAGCCGGGAGAGGCCACGCTGACGGCCCTGACGCTGGGCCCCGGCGGGCGGTGGCGGATCCTGGCGGCCCCGATCACCTTCGAGGACTTCGGCCCCCTGCCCCAGCTGCCCGTGCCGCACAGCAAGGCCCGGCCCGTCGGCGACGTGCGAACCTTCCTGACCAACTACGCCCGCGCGGGCGGCCCGCACCACCTGGCCGTCTGCGTCGGCGACGCCCGGGCCCGGCTCCGCACCGCCGCCGCGCTGCTGGGGGCCGACTACGTGGAGATCGAGTCATGATCGTCGGCCTGGACCTGGGCACCACGAACGTCAAGGCCGTCCTCGTCGCGCCCGACGGACGCGTCGTCGCCCGCTGCGGCGTGCCGGTCGCCCTGGTGCACGGCGAGGGCGGGCGCGTCGAGCAGGACGCCGAGGCGGTCTTCCAGGCCGCCTGCGAGGCCATCCGCGGCCTGGCCCCCACCGGGCGGCTCGGCGCGGTGCGGGCCCTGGGCATCTCCAGCCAGGGCGGGGCGCTGCAGATCCTCGACGGCGCCGATCGGCCCGTCGGCCTGGCCGTCAGCTGGCTGGACGGGCGCGCCCGCGCGCACCACGCCCGCCTCTCGGCCGAGTATGGCCCCGAACGCCTGGCCGAGCTCACCGGCCATCCGCGCAGCACGATGGCCCTGGGCCAGCTGCTGCGCCTGCGCGAGCAAGACCCGGCGATGCTGGACGAGCCCCACCGCATCGCCTTTCTGGGCGACGTGGTGGTCGGACGGCTGTGCGGGCGGCGGGCGCACGACGCGACCTCGCTGAGCTGCGCGGTGCTGTACAACCCCGCCACCGACGCCGCCGAGGCGAGCCTGCTGGAACGCCTGGGCCTCAGGGCCGACCAGCTGCCGCCGCTGCTGGGCCCGCGCGAGCCGGCCGGCGGACTCTCCGACGCCGCCGCCGAGGCGACGGGTCTGCCCGCGGGCATCCCTGTGTCAGCGGCCGTGCATGACCAGTACGCGGCCGCTCTGGCCGTCGGGGCCATCGCCGACGGCGACGTGATGTTCGGCGCGGGCACGGCCTGGGTGCTGCTGGCGGTCTCGGCCGATCGGCCCGGGCCGGCCGGCGGGGTGGGCTTCGTCTGCCGCCACCTGGCCGAGGGGCGATGGGGACAGATCCTCTCGCTGGTCAACGGCGGATCGGCCCTGGACTGGGCGATCCGCCTGACGGGCCTGACCGATGCCGGCGGCGAGCGGCTCGACGCCCTGCTGGCCGAGGCCGGGCCCGGCAGCGGCGGCCTGCGGTGCGGGCCCTGGCTGTCGGAGGCCTCGCCGGCGCACCTGCCGCTGGGCGTGGCCGGGCGACTGACGGGCGTGCGCCTCCACCACGGGCCGGCCCAACTGCTGCGGGCAGTGGTCGAGGGGCTCACAATGGAGCTCACGCGCCACCTGCGCCTGCTGGAGCGGGCGGGCTCTCGGCCGCGTCGGCTGGTGATGGGCGGCTCGGCCGCCGCCAGCCGCGTCACCCCCGCCATCGTCGCCGACGTCACCGGCCTGCCCGTCGCCTGCGGGGCCGAGTCGGCCGCCAGCGCCCTGGGCGCCGCGATCCTCGCCCGCGGCCTGCTCGAGCCCGAGACCCCGCTGGCCGAGCTGTCCGCCCGGATGGCCAGCCCCGCCCGCACCGTCGAGCCGGGGCCGGATCGGCCAACCTACGCCGCCCTGTTCGACGAGTACCTCGCCGCCCTGCCCACGGAGGCCCAGCCATGACCGAGATCCCCCTGCACCACGTCTGGAGTTACACCGACGTCGACCTCCGCTTCTGGGCCGAGCACCTGGCCGACTGGCTGCCGCAGCGGCTCATCGACGCCCACACGCACGTGACGAACCCCGCCGCCCGCCTGCGCCCCATGACCGAGGCCCGTCGCCGCCAGTACTGGGTGTCCGAGGTCAACGAGCCCATTCCCGCCGACCAGGCGAAGCACTGCTACGACACCGTCCTGCCCGGCCGGCAGCTGACCGCCGTCGCCATGGGCTCGCCCGACCTCGACTACGACCTCGAGGCCGTCAACGAGTACGTCCGCACCGAGACGCAGCGGCTCGGCTGGCACGCCCTGGCGCTGCTGCGCCCGCAGTGGTCGGCCCAACGCGTCGAGCAGGAGCTGGCCAAGCCCGGCGTGATTGGCCTGAAGCCCTACTACTCGCTCATCGGCGCCAGCGCCGAGACCCGCGACAAGCACATCGAGGCGAGCATCTTCGAGTTTCTGCCCGAGGCTGTCCTGGAGGTCGCCAACGCCCGGCGGGCGTGGATCACACTGCACGTGCCCAGGGCCGACCGCCTGGGCCATCCCGACAACATCCGCGAGGTCCAGGCCATCCGCCGCCGCTGGCCCGACATCGTCCTGGTCATCGCCCACTTCGGGCGCAGCTACACCGAGCCGCACGCCCGCGAGGGCCTGGCCCCGCTGATCGAGGACGCAGGGCTCGTCTTCGACAACTCGGCCGTGCTCAACCCGGCCGTGCACAGACTCGCCCTGGAGTGGCTGGGCCCCCGGCGGGTCCTCTGGGGCACGGACAACCCCATCTTCTACATGCGAGGCCGGCGGCAGTGGCAGGGGCGCACCTACATCAACCGCACGAGCCACCCCTTCCACTTCAACACCAACCGCGAGGCCCCCGAGATCGAGGCCAACTACACCCTGATGATGTACGAGGCCCTCAAGGCCCTCAAAGACGCCTGCACCGACCTGGGCCTGACCCGGAGCGACATCGAGGCCATCTTCCACGACAACGCCGCCCGCCTCATCGCCACCGCCAGCGCGTAGTCGGTATATAGCCCCGGGCTTGCCCGGGGTCTTCGAAGACGAAGATGGGCCACAGAGGCACAGAGGGCACAGAGAAAAGACCCAGAGGGTTAAGAGTTTTCGAGCAAGAACAAAGTTACCGGGTGCCGTGGCTACGGCGTTTGTAGCCACGTCTTTCGCGGCCAGCGCAGGACCAGGCACGTAGGCCGGGTCGAGCGTCCGCGAGGCCCGGCACCGAAGACGAAGATGGGCCACAGAGGACACAGAGAAAAGACCCAGAGAGTTAAGAGTTTCAGAGGAAGAACAAAGTTACCGGGTGCCGTGGCTACGGCGTTTGTAGCCACGTCTTTCGCGGCCCTGAGACAACGGTCCCCCCAATCTAAAATCCGAAATCGAAAATCAAAAAACCATGCACCCTTCCGCCCAACTCGCGTACGACACGATCCTCCAGGAGCCGACCCGCGGCATCGCCACGCGGGGCGTGTTCATCATGGAGCACGACTTCCTGGACGACCTGGCCGGCGTGCCCCGCGGGACCTACCGCCAGCGGCCTGAGGAGGTGTACCTCGCGGCTGAGCGGGCCATCGGCGTGTGCCTGATGGACCAGTTCATCCCGCGCAACCCGCTGACGATGGGGCCCAAGGGCTATGACGCTGGCACGACCCGCTCGGCCACCACGGGCGCCGAGCACATCGTGCTCGACGGCGTGACGATCGACTCGCCCGAGGCCGTCGTCGAGCACCTCGAGCGCTTCGTCTTTCCCGCCCTGCAGCGGCAGGCGACGGAGTTCGACGCCCAGGCCCGCTCGGCCGAGGTGCTGGCCAACGAGCGGCGGCTCCAGGAGCTGATCGGCCCGACGATCCTCAAGACCGGCTACGGCTTCGTGCAGTTCCCGTCGCTGGCGTACTTCCGCTACGGCTACGAGAACTACTTCATGGCCTACGCGCTGTACCCGGAGGTGATGGAGCGTCACTTCAGCCTCCAGGCCGACCTGGCTGAGCGGAACAACCGGGCCGTCGCCACGCTCTACGCCGACGGCCTGCTGCCGCCGCTGTACCGGCTCGACCACGACATGGCCGATGGCCGCGGGACGCTCGTGAGCCTCGACTCGCTCAAGAAGCTCTGGCTGGGCCACTTCGCCCGCAGCCTGGCGCCGCTGCTGGAGACGCCGGTGAGGCTGATCTGGCACTGCGACGGCAACCTGATGGGCCTGCTGCCGCTGCTGGTCGAGTGCGGCGTGTCGGGCTTCCAGGGCTTCCAGTACGAGCACGGCATGGACTACCCGGCCATCTGCCGCCTGCGCGACCGGCAGGGCCGAGAGCCCATCATCCAGGCCGGCGTATCGGTCACGACGACGCTGCCGCACGGTTCGCCCGACGACGTGCGGGCCGAGCTGCGCCGCCTCGTCGAGTTCGGCCCCAGTCGCGGGCTGTTCCTGGGCACCAGCAGCTCCATGACGCCCGGCGTGCCCCGGGCCAACCTCGACGCCCTCATCGAGGGCCTCCGCTACTACCGCGAGCATGGCCGGTAGGGCGGACCCTGGCCCGCCGTCTTCGAAGACCGAAGATGGGCCACAGAGGCGCAGAGGACACAGAGAAAGACACAGAGCTTTCGGATAGAGACAGAGCGTATATAGCCCCGGGCTTGCCCGGGGTCTTCGCCGTCGCCGCCCGGTCCCATGGGGGACGGCGCCCGCCGCCGAGGCAGCGTCGGGTCGTGATGAACGGCCCGGACGAGACCCCCACGGATTGCATCCGTGGGCTTGGAGAAGACGCCGGCGCCACGGTGAGCCCAACGGGCATCTGCAGGACAGGCGCAGACATCTGGAACGGTCACAGAGCAAGACGACAGGAGAGCGACAATGGCTGAGCAGGAGATTCGGGTCGGGCTGGTCGGGGCGGTGGGTCGGGGCGGCAGCTTCCGGGCGGCCTTCGAGGGCAACGGGGCCCGCATCGAGGCCGTCTGCGACACGCAGGCCGACCGGCTCGACGAGTGCATGCATCGCATGGGCGCCCGGCAGAAGTACGTCGACTACGCCGAGATGCTCGACCGGGCCGAGCTGGACGCCGTCGTCATCGGCACGCCGATGCCGCTGCACGTCGAGCAGTCGATCGCCGCCCTGCAGCGCGGCCTGCACGTGCTGTGCGAGGTGCCCGCCGGCGTCAACCTCGACGAGTGCCGCCAACTCGTCCAGGCCGTCCGCGCGTCCAAGGCCGTCTACATGATGGCCGAGAACTACATCTACACCCGCACGATGATGGCCGTGACGAACCTCGTCCGCCAGGGGCTCTTCGGCACGTGCTACTACGCCGAGGGCGAGTACCTCCACGAGCTCAAGGAGCTCAACGAGGTCACGAAATGGCGCCGCCACTGGCAGACGGGCATCGATGGCAACACCTACCCCACCCACAGTCTCGGGCCGATCCTGCAGTGGATGCCCGGCGACCGCGTGGTGCGGGTCTGCTGCGAGGGGTCGGGGCGGCACTACAAGGACCCGCGCGGCGAGTTCTACCACCAGGAGTCGTCGGTGATGCTGTGCAAGACCGCCCGCGGCGCCCTCATCAAGATCCGCCTGGACATGGTCTCCGATCGGCCTCACGCGATGAACAGCTACCAGCTCCAGGGCACCGACGGCGTCTTCGAGAGCACCCGCGGCGGCCCCGGCGAGCGCGACAGGCTCTGGCTGCGGAGCCTGAGCCCGGCCGTCCGCTGGCTCGACCTGGACACGCTGCTGGCCACGCGTGAATTCGCCGAGCGGTTCCTGCCCGAGGGCTGGCGCAACCCGCCCGAGGCCGCCCGCCGGGCCGGCCATGGCGGCGGCGACTACTTCGAGGTGCTCGACTTCATCAACGCCGTCCGCGGCCTGGCTCGCTGCCCGCTGGACGTCGACGCGGCCATGGACATGACACTGCCGGGGCTGATCTCCCAGCAGTCCATCGCCCAGGGCGGCGCCTGGATCGACGTGCCCGACTCGCGGGGGTGGTAGGACCCGTCCTGCGGACCCAGTGGCAAGGGCGGCCCCCTCCGGCCCAAGCCCACGGATTGCCATCCTGTGGTATCTACACAAGTCCAAAGGGCGGGTCCTGGCAAACTCGCACGCACCCGGACCGCGCCTGACCTCTGCGGCTTGGCGGTACGATGCCAGGTATCCCCAACCTACTGGCTCAATCCTTCATCCCCGAAGGGGCGTGGCTCGGAGCCCCGAAGGGGTGTGGCTCGGAGCCCCGGAGGGGCGCCAGTGTTTGGCCGGGGGCGTGAGCCCCCGGAACAGGCGTCCCCCAATGCGCTGAGCCCCGAAGGGGCGGCAGTGCCGTAGCGTGGCGCACTGCCGCCCCTTCGGGGCTCAGATTCTAACATACGCTTAAACTGGGGCTTACGACCCCGACTATACCATTTGCCTACCGAGTCTGTGGGCAGCCCGGGCCCAGGCGAAGGTGGGGCTGCGCTACCGCTGCGCCCCAGCCTACGAAGACGGCCCGCGCCGTAGGCTGGGGCGCAGCGAAGCGAAGCCCCACCTTCCCGGGTGCCCCCCCCCAGCCCGCACGGCCGACGGGCAAACGGTCTAAAGACTGGCGCCCCCATCGGCGGCCCGCCGGGCTTCGCTGCGCTCGACGGCCCCACGCGCCCTTGCCAACCCCGCCCCGAAACGCGAAGCTTGCAGCGGGGTTTACTGTAGAGAGGTGAGGCATGCCCCGGATGGCCCCGCTGGCCCTGGCGCTGGTGATCGCGGCGATGGCGGCCCTGGCGGTCGTCTCGTCGATGCCGCCGCGCCCGGCCCGGCCCACCGCGACGGCGCCGGCGCCCCCGCCGGCCCAGGAGTTGCCCATGCAGTACACACTGACCGCCACCTACGGCCCGTTCTTCGACGGCGGCCTGGTCGCCCTGGCCACCGACGCGCAGGGCCGACTCTGGCTGGCCGGCGAGCAGGAGCTGCGCGTGCTGGACGCCGCGGGCCAACCCCTCGCCCGCCATCGCCTGGACCGGCCCGCCCGCAGCCTGGCCGTGGGGCCCGACGGGCGGGTCTACGTCGGCCAGGACGGACGCGTGCGGGTGCTGGGCCCCGCCGGCCAGCCCGTCGCCACACTCGGCGAGGGCGTGCTGACCGGGCCCGTCACGGCGGTCGCGGCAGGTCCCGACGCCCTGTGGCTGGCTGAGGGGTCGGGCTCGGCCCCGGCCGCCCTGCCACACCACCGCGTGCGCCGGCTGAGCCTGGCCGGGCAGCCCGGGGCCGACCTGCACGCCAGCACGCGCGACGGCAGCGTCCGCACGCCCAGCGGCTCGATGGACCTGGCCCTGACCGCCGGCGGGGTGCTCTGGCTGACCCACCCGGGCAAGCACCGGGTCGAGGCCTACGGACCCGAGGGCCGGCTGGTCCGCTCCTGGGGCCGATTCAGCCAGACCGACCCGGCCGGCTTTACGGGCTGCTGCAACCCCCAGCGCCTCTCCCCCGCCGGGCCGGGCCGATGGGCTGTCACGCAGAAGGCCCCCCCCATGGTCAAGCTCTTCGACGCCGAGGGCAATCTGTTGGCCGACATCGGTCCCGAGCCGTTCGCCCCGGCCTGCCCGATCCTGGACGTCGCCGCCGGTGCCGACGGGACCCTCTACGTCGCCGACACCGCCACCGGCAAGGTCCACCGCTTCGAGCCGGCCGGCGAACCCTGAAACGCGTTTTTCCCGCCGGGCAAATCGGGTACACTATCCTGATGGCCCGCCTGGGCCGTATGGAGTGCGGCGGCCTTGACGCCGCTTTGGCTCGACGCCGGAACAGCCAAAGCGGCGACGCTGTCGCCGCACTCCATACGGCGCCCGCGCCCTGGGCCTCCATGGGTTGGCGCAACTGACGAGCTGGCGTTGAAAGACATGGCTACAGACGCCGTAGCCACGGCCCGCACGGTGGGCTGTGCCTGAGGGTGCCAGGGCCTCCGCGATCCGCTCGTAAAAAGGATAGACCGATGGCCAGCGAGCAACCGACACGCCGGGAGTTTTTCAGGACGTGTGGCCGATGGGCCGGCTCGGCTGCCCTGCTGGGCGTGGCCGGGGGGCTGGTGCTCCGCGCCGACGCCGACCGCGTCTGGCAGATCGACCCGAACACCTGCGCCACCTGCCGCGACTTCCTCAACGCCGACGGCCTGGCCAAGTGCGCCACCGACTGCGTGCTGCCCCTCTCGGCCGTGCGGGCGGTGAACGACTTCTCCCGCTGCGGCTACTGCTACATCTGCCCGGCCTACTTCGACATCAACAGCGAGCCGGACCCCTACGGCGTGCCGACGGCCACGCTGTGCCCCACCGACGCCATCATCCGCCGGCCGGTGGGCGAGCAGGACCCCTGGGACCCGGCCAACAACTACTACGAGTACACCATCGACGAGGCCAAGTGCAACGGCTGCGGCAAGTGCGTCGAGGCCTGCCGGGCGCCCATGGGCAACGGCTCGCTGCGGCTGGAGGTGCGGCACGACCTGTGCACCGACTGCAACCGCTGCTCGATCGCCCAGGTGTGCCCCTACGACGCCTTCCGCCGCGAGGCCGTCACCGGCGAGAAGCCCGGCTACGTCGGCCCGCCCGGTTCTCACCAAGGATAGGACGTGCCCCGACTCGCCCCCCTGCTGTGCCTGGTGCTGCTGACGGTCGGCGTGCTGACCGCCGGGGCCGTTGCGCAGTCCTACTCTCAGCCCACGCCCGATGAGCAGTGGGTGGGCGGCAAGCCCACGCCGAGCTACCCCGAGCCCCGCGGCCAGGCCGAGCGGTACCTCGACATCGCCGTCTTCCTGGCCGTGTTGGCCGTCGGAGCCTGGGCCGTGCTCAAACGCCGCCGGCGGGGCTGGATCCTCGCCGTGCTCGTCGCGGCCCTGCTGTACCTGGGCTTCTGGCGGCAGGGGTGCGTCTGCCCGATCGGGGCCATCCAGAACGGCGCCCGCAGCCTGGTGGACCCGGCCTACACCATCTCCATCGTCGTCACGCTGATCCTGCTGCTGCCGCTGGCGGCGGCGCTGTTGGGCGGGCGGGTCTTCTGCGGCACGGCCTGCCCGCTGGGGGCCGTGCAGGACCTGATGCTGGTTCGCCCCCTCCGCGTGCCCCGCTGGCTGGACAGGACCCTCCGCGTCGTGCCGTGGCTGTACCTGGGCACGGCCCTGTTCTTCGCGGTCGGCGGCCTGGCCGCGATCGGCCTGGCGGTCAAGCCGGACTTTCTGATCTGCCGCTACGACCCGTTCATCAACATCTTCCGCTCGGTCGACCTGCGGGCGGCGACGCGGGGCGACTGGGGGCAGGTGTTCAGCCTGGCCGGCGTGGGCTGGATCTGGGCGTTCACGGGCGGCATCGTGGTGCTGGGGCTGTTCGTGGGTCGGCCCTACTGCCGCTGGCTGTGCCCCTACGGCGTGCTGCTGGGCAGCTGCGCGCGGGCGGCCCGCAAACCTGTCAGCGTCTCGCCGACCGACTGCATCGAGTGCGGCCTGTGCGACGAGGCGTGCCCCTTCGGCGCCATCGAGAACCACCGCGCCGTCGCCCAGCACTGTGTCGCCTGCGGGCGCTGCTACGAGGCCTGCCCGCTGGAACGCGAGCGTCGCGGCCAGAAGGCCCCCGCCGGCCGACAGGCCCCGCCCGCCCCGCCGCTGGAGGCGCCCCCGCCGCCGACGCGCGTGCCGGCGCCGCTGCCGGCCCTGGCCGCTGAGAGCGACCCGGTCGAGCTGGGCTACCTCGACGAACTGCTGGCCCGCCACGAGAGCGACCGCTCGGCCGCCCTGGTGCTGCTCCAGGCCGTCCAGGCCCGCCACCGCTACCTGCCCCGGCCCGCGCTGGAGGCCCTGAGCGAACGGCTGGGCCTGCCGCTGGCCGAGCTGCTGAGCCTGTGCACCTTCTACAACGTCTTTCGCCTGCAGCCCGTCGGCGAGCACCTGGTCAGTGTCTGCCACGGCACCGCCTGCCACGTGGCCGGGGCCGGGCGGATCACCGACGCCCTCCGCCGACACCTCGACCTGCCCGGCGACGCCGACACCGACGCCGCCCGCCGATTCACCGTCCAGCGCGTCGCCTGCCTGGGCTGCTGCAGCCTGGCGCCGGTGATGCAGATCGACGGGGTGACCTTCGGGCACCTCAGCCCCGACTCGGCCGTGGCGGCCCTGGAGCGGGCGGGCGCGGGCGGCCTGGCCGGCGGCGAGGGGCACTCTGAACTGGTCGGCCGAAAGGCCTGCGCCTGCGACGCCGACGCCCACCCCGCGGAGGCCCGGCCATGAGCGGCCGAACCGAGATCCGCGTGGGGCTCGGCTCGTGCTGCCAGGCCAGCGGCAGCGGCGACGTGTGGCGCGCCCTGCAGTCGGCCCTGGCGGCGATGGGCTCACCGGCCGACCTGCGCGACGGCGCCTGCGTCGGCATGTGCCACCGCGTGCCGATGGTGGAGGTCATCGAGCCCGGCGGGCGCAGCACGCTCTACGGCAACGTGACCGCCCAGGCCGTGCCGGGCATCCTTCGGCGGCACCTCAAGCCCGTCGGCGCGGGCCGGGCCGTGCGGTGGGGGGCCCGGCAGACATGGCAGCGCCTCACGCGGGACGAGGCGTGGAACCGCCCAGAGCGGTTCGTGGTGGACCTGGCCGCCGAGGCCCCGCGGGCGTTCCTGGACGGGCAGGTTCGCATCGCGATGGCCGGCTGCGGGCAGACCGACCCGATCGACCTGTCCGAGTACCGCCGCGTGGGCGGCTACAAGGCCCTGGCGAAAGTTCTTTCGACGATGGCGCCCGGCGAGGTCATCGACGCCGTCGAGCGTAGCGGCCTGCGGGGCCGGGGGGGCGCAGGCTTCCCCACGGGGCGAAAGTGGCGCACCGTCGCCGCCCAGGCCGACGGCGTCCGCTACGCCGTGGTCAACGGCGACGAGGGCGACCCCGGCGCGTTCATGGACCGCATGCTGCTGGAGGGCTACCCCTTCCGCATCCTGGAGGGGCTCACGATCGCCGCCTACGCCGTGGGGGCGGGCGAGGCCTTCTTCTACATCCGCCAGGAGTACCCGCTGGCCGTCGAGCACGTGGCCGACGCCATCGCCGCCGCCGAGGCCGCCAACCTGCTGGGCGAGGACATCCTGGGCAGCGGCTTTTCGCTGAAGGTGCACATCCGCCAGGGCGCCGGCGCGTTCGTCTGCGGCGAGGAGACGGCCCTGCTGGCCAGCCTCCAGGGCCGACGGGGCCAACCCCGCCCCCGCCCGCCCTACCCGGCCGAGCAGGGCCTGTGGGGCCGACCGACCCTCGTCAGCAACGTCGAGACCTACGCCGACGTGCCGTTCATCCTCGCCAATGGGCCCGAGGCCTTCGCCGCCCTGGGCACCACGCACAGCGCGGGCACGAAGGTGTTCGCCCTGGCCGGCAAGGTCGCCCGCGGCGGGCTGATCGAGGTGCCCATGGGCACCACGCTGGAGCACATCGTCCACACCATCGGCGGCGGCACGCGGACGGGCCGACCGGTCAAGGCCGTGCAGATCGGCGGGCCCAGCGGCGGCTGTCTGCCGGCGTCGCGCCTGGACACGCCGGTGGACTTCGACGCCCTCACCGAGGCCGGCGCCATGATGGGCTCGGGCGGGCTGGTCGTGCTGGACGAGGACGACTGCATGGTCGACATCGCCCGCTACTTCCTGCAATTCACCCAGCACGAGTCGTGCGGGCGGTGCACCTTCTGCCGCATCGGCACCCAGCGGATGCTGGAGATCCTCAACCGCCTCTGCGGCGGGCAGGGCCGAGCCGAAGACCTCGACACGCTCGAGGCCCTGGCCGGGCAGGTGCGGCAGGGCAGCCTGTGCGGCCTGGGACGCACCGCGCCCAACCCGGTGCTCAGCACGCTGCGCTACTTCCGCGACGAGTACGAGGCCCACCTCGCCGGCCGATGCCCCGCCGGATGCTGTGCGGCCCTGACGGCCTACCGCGTCACCGACGACTGCATCGGCTGTACGCTGTGCGCGAAGGTGTGCCCCGTCACCGCGATCGAGCCCCAGCCCTACCGCCGACACAGCATCGACATGAACCTGTGCACCCGCTGCCACATGTGCGTCCCCGCCTGCCCGGCCAAGGCCATCCGGACTGGGGATTTTTGATTTTTGATTGCAGATTTTCGATCGAAGACGGCGGGCGCCACGCAGCAGAGATCGGTATATAGCCCCGGGCTTGCCCGGGGTCTTCGATGGCGACAGAGGCGTAGGCTGGGACAGAGCGGCGCAGCCGCGGCGTCCCACCTTCGGACGAAGGCGGAACAGCGCGCGAAGCAGTCCAACGGGAGCGATCGAAAATCGCAGATCAAAAACCAAAAATCACCCTGACCGTCGACGGTCAGGCGGTCACGGTGGACCGCGGCGCGACGCTGCTGGACGCGGCCTCGGCGGCGGGCGTGCACGTGCCGACGCTGTGCCACCTCGTCGGTTCGGCCGAGCCGAGCATCTCGTGCATGGTGTGCGTCGTCCGCGTGGCCGGGCGGGGGCCGTTGGTGCCCGCCTGCGCGACGCCGGCGGAGGAGGACCAGGCCGTCTTCACCGACGACGAGGGCATCCGCTCGGCCCGGCGGTCGGCGATCGAGCTGCTGCTGAGCGACCACCTCGGCGAGTGCCAGGCCCCCTGCGAACTCGCCTGCCCGACGCACTGGGACGTGCCGGGCTTTATGGACGCCCTGCGCGAGGACCGGACCGATCTAGCGGCCCAGATCAGCCACGACGGCCTGGCCCTGCCGGCGGTGCTCGGCGAGATCTGCCCCGCGCCCTGCCAGAAGGCGTGCCGACGCGGCGAGCGCGATGCGCCGGTCCGCATCCGCGAGTTGCACGGGCACGTGGGGCGGATGGAGGTGGCGACCGCCCGACCCGAAGACCCCGGGCAAGCCCGGGGCTATATACCGAAAGAGGACCCCGGGCAAGCCCGGGGCTATATGGAGGACACGCCCGCGGTGGCGGTGGTCGGCGCGGGGGCGGCGGGACTGGCGGCGGCGGGTCGGCTGGCGGGGCGGGGGGCGGCGGTGACGGTCTTCTTCGCCGGGCCGGTGCCGGGCGGGTCGCTGCGGGCGCAGGCGGAGCTGTCGGCTGAGGCGCTGGAGGCGGATCTGCGGAGCCTGGAGCGTTGGCGCGTGCAGTGGCGGCCTGGCTCGCGCCTGGGCGAGGACCTCTCGCTGGAGGGGTTGCTGAGCGACTTCGCCGCGGTGGTGCTGGCCACGGGCGATCGGCTCGACAGCGAGGCGTGGACGGCGATGGGCCTGGGGATTGACGACGCCGGCCGACTGGCGGTGGACCGCCCGTCGCGTCAGACGTCTCGGCCCGGCGTGTTCGCGGCCGGCGCCTGCGCGGGCCGGGGTGGCCTGGCTGTGCGGGTCGTCGCCGACGGCCTGGCGGCGGCCGAGGCGGTGCTCCAGCACTTGGCCGGCGAGCCGGTGACCGGCCCGGCCCGGGCGCGGAACGTCCGCTACGGGCCGCTGGAGGAAGACGAGCGCGCCCAGCTCTGGGCGCAGGCCGGCGACAGCGGGGCGGGGCCCGACGAGGCCGTCGTCGATGCCGCCAGCGCCATCGCGGCGGCCAATCGCTGCCTGCTGTGCGGCTGTGAGGGCCACGACGCCTGCCGCCTGCGGCAGCTGGCGACGGAGCTGGGGGCCCGGGTGAGCGGCTTTGCGGGCCAGCGTCGGCCCTGGGCGCGGGACGCGTCGCACGGGGCGCTTGTCTTCGAGGGCCATAAGTGTATCCTGTGCGGCTCGTGCATCGGCCGATCGGACGGCGGCCTGGCCTTCGCGGGCCGGGGGTTCACCGCCCGCGTGGCCACGCCCTACGACCAGCCCTGGGCGACGGCCCTGGCCCGTACGGACGGCTCGCTGGCCGACGCCTGCCCGACCCGTGCGATCCGTCGCAAGCGGCCCGGCCCGCCGGAGGGCCCGGAGAGCCCATGATCCCGTTTTCGGTTCACTACTTCGCCCTGTTCATCCTTCACGCGACGTTCGCACCCTACTTCCAGGTGCTGCTCAAGTCGCGGGGGTTCGAGAAGTCGCAGATCGGCCTGCTGCTGGCGGGGGCCGAGCTGTGCGGCGTGCTGGGGCCCTTCCTGCTGGCCCGCCTGGCCGACCGGCTCGGGCGGCGCAAGGGCATCCTGATGGCGGCCACGCTGATCTCGGCGGGCCTGGCCGTGCCGCTGGCGCAGGTCGAGAGCTTCTGGGCGGCCCTGCCGATGGTGATGGCCTTCGGCTTCGCCGTCCGCACGGCCATCCCGATGACCGACGCGCTGGCCTCGGCCGAGCTGCCCGACCCGGCCCACCAGTACGGGCGGGTGCGGGCCTTCGGCACGATCGGCTTCGTGGGCACGCTGCTGGTCATCCGCCTGTTCACGCTGGTCGACGAGACCCGCTCGGTCTCGATGATGCACGCCCTGGTCGTCGGCGCCCTGGCGTGCTTCTGCACGGCCCTGCTGGTACCCGACCGCCACCGCCGCACGACCCGCCCGGCCCTGTCGGCGCGCGACGGGGGCGACTTCGACCGCAGCTTCTGGCTGTGGATGCTGGCGATCCTGGCCAGCCAATTCGGCATGGGCGCCCACTACGCCTTCTTCACCCTCTACGGGCGCGAGGTGCTGGGCCTGCAGTACGCGGCCTGGCTGTGGGCGATCGGTTCGGCGACGGAGCTGCCGTTCATCTTCTTCGGCGGCTGGTTCGTGCGGCGATGGGGCCTGCGGTGGATGCTCGGCCTGGCGATGCTGGCCGTCACGGTGCGGCTGTGGACCTACGCCGCCCTGCCCTACGCCTGGTCCGTCATCCCCATCCAGGCGACTCACGCGCTGACGTTCGGCGTGTTCCACTGCGCGACGATCGAGTACCTCCGCCGCAAGGTCGACCCGGCCCGGCTGGGCACGGGCATGGCCATCCTCATGGGCTTCCGCTTCGGCCTGGCCAGCGTGCTGGCGGCCTCGATGGGCGGGTTCCTGCTGGACGCCTTCGCCGACAAGCCCACCGGCTACGCCATGCTCTACGGACTCTACGGCATCCCCCCGCTGCTGGCGGGCCTGGCCGTGCTGCTGTGGCGCAAGGGCTTCGCCCTGCCGGGCCCCCGCCAAGCCGCCCGGGGCCCCGAACCGGCCAAGGCGTAGGCCGGGTCGGGCGCAGGGCCGGCGGGTTCGGCCGGGGGAGAAGGTGGGGCTCCGCTGCGCTGCGCCCCAGCCTACGGCGCGGCCCAGCTTCGGAGGCGGGGGCGCCGCCCCACCGTGGCCC
>JAWLCG010000054.1:0-18459 GCA_041687295.1 Phycisphaerae bacterium
GCCCTACAATATTCCCAAGGGAGGACCGCGATGGCACTGGAAGTGGAACGGATCGACACGCTGCCGCAGCTGGCGGCTCGGCCGGCGGATTCGCACAAGGGCACCGCCGGGCGGGTGCTGGTGGTGGGGGGCTCGCGGGGGCTGATCGGGGCGGTGGCCCTGACGGCCAACGGGGCCCTGCGGGGCGGGGCGGGACTGGTGATGGTGGCGGCCCCGCAGTGCGTGCAGCCCTACATCCTCGGCCTGGCGCCCTGCGCGACGAGCCACCCGCTGCCGTGCCGCGGCGACCGCCTGGACCGCACCGCCGTCACCGCCGTCCGCGCCGCCGCCGCCCGCAACGACGTGCTGGCCGTCGGGCCCGGCTTCAGCACGGGCGTTATCCAGCGGATGATCGTCCGAGCCGTGCTGGGCCTGGGCACCCCGGCCGTGCTCGACGCCGACGGCCTGAACAACCTGGCCAATACACCCGACTGGCCCGCACAGCGTCGCGGCCCGCTGGTCCTCACGCCGCACCCCGGCGAGATGGCCCGCCTGACAGGCCGGTCCATCGGCGAGGTGCAGGCCGACCGCACCGCCGCCGCCGTCTCGGCCGTGCGGGGCTGGACCGCCGCCGGCCAGGGCCCGCTGGTGCTCGTGCTCAAGGGCGCCGGCACGGTCGTCACCGACGGGGCTCGCCTCTACGTCAACCGCACGGGCAACCCCGGCATGGCCACCGGCGGCACGGGCGACGTGCTGACGGGCCTGCTGGCCGCCCTGATCGGCCAGGGCCTGGCGGCCTTCGACGCCGCCTGCCTCGCCGTCCACCTGCACGGCCTGGCCGGCGACATCGCCGCCGACCGCGTCGGACAGGTCTCCCTCATCGCCACCGACCTGCTGGAGACGCTGCCCGCCGCCTTCGCCCGCCACGCGGATGGCCCGTAGGCTCTCTTCGAGCACAGCGAGGCCCGGCACCGATGACGGTGGAACGCGTAGGCTGGGACAGAGCGCAGCGGCGTCCCACCTTCGAACGCTCACGCCCGCTCGAAGGTGGGACGCCGCGGCTTTGCCGCTTTGTCCCAGCCTACGAACTACCGCCGCCGGCGCAGGCCCAGCACCCCCAGCGCCAGCAGCCCCAGCGTCGTCGGCTCGGGTACAGCCGTCAGCGTCACTTCGCCGGTCGTGTAGAGCTTGCTGAGGTCCCACTGGTGATCCGGCAGGCCGACGACTTCGGTGAACTGCTCGCTCGAAGGCAGCAGGCTGTTCCAGTCAAACAGATCGAAGGTGGTTCCCACCAAAGCCTCCGGGTCCGTCCCCGGCGCGAAACCCAACCGCAACGTCCCGCCAAGGTTCGGCGTCACCCCATTGGCCACAGTGAGTGTCGAGCCCCACGTGGCGTCCGTGAAAACGATATCCAGGACCGCGCCATCCGAGAGGCCCATGGTGGCGTCGATGGTGATGGCGATACCGCCGTCGTAGTCGCGAACGGGCAGCACGTCGCCGGCCAACAGATTCAGTCCGGCGATGTGGCCATCGGGAAGGATGGCGTTGCGCCTCCGGGTTTGCGGCAGGAGCGACTCGGAGAAATTCTGGGCTCCGCGCAGGTCGGCGCTTGCCAGCGTTGTGTGGGCGAGGGTTCTGACGGACATGTCGGCGAGATTGGCCTGGCACAGGTTGGCCCCGGTCAGGTCGGCGCGGAACAGGTCGGCGCCGCTGAGGTCCGAGCCGCTCAGGTCGGCCCTGGCCAAGGTGGTGGACTGGAAGTACGCGCCGCTCAGGTCCTGGTTGGCCAGGTTCCAGCCCGTCAGGTCGTTGTTGCTGAGGTTGCTGCCGTGCAGATCGCCGGCCTCCCAACTGGCTGTGGAATAGAGTTGTTCAGCCGTGAATCCTAGGGCGGTGGTTTGGTTCAGAGAGATCCCGGTCACCTTCGCACCTGTGAGAACAGTGCCGGTCAGGTTGGCGATGCTGAGGTTGGCGCCGGTAAGATCCTGGCCGGCCAGGTTCCAGCCCGTAAGGTCCAGGCCTTGCAGGCTGATGCCGTGGAGATCTAGTGCCTTGTAGCTGGCCGTTCCGTAGAGTTGTTCGCGGGTGAACGTGGTGCTCGCGGTGATGCAGGCCTCCGCCAGCAGGGCCTCGCCCAGGTCGGCCCCTTCCAGATCGACTAGACCCAAACCAGCACCCGTGAGGTTGGCCCCGCGCAGGTTGGCCTGGCGGAGCGAGGCATCCCCAAAAGAGGCGTGGCTTAAGTTCGCCCCGTGAAGGTCGGCGCTATCCAGCGTCGCCTTTTGAAAGTCGGCGCCGGAAAGATCGCAACCGGCCAGGTTCCAGCCCGTCAGGTCCAGGCCTAGCAGGCTGATGCCGTGCAGTTGGCCCATCTGGTAACTGACCGTCGAGGAGATCTGCATCATGGTCAGGCCTGTCGCCCAAGTGAAACTGGCCTGCACGATCGTCGCACCACCCAGGTCCACGCTCGTCAGGTTCGTCCCGTCGAAGTGCGCGCCGGTCAGATTGGCCCCGGTCAGGTCGGCCCCGGTCAGCGTAGAGTACTCGAAGCGCGAGCCGGTCAGATCGGCCCCGGTGAAGTTGGCCCCCACCTGGGAACCATATCTGAAGTTCACGCCGGTGACGATGGCCCCGCTCAGGTTGGCCCCGTCGAGCGTGGCATCTTGAAAGTTCGCATCCGTGAGGTCCTGATGCGAGAGATCCCACCCCGTCAGGTCGTTCCGGGAGAAGTGGATCCCGTGCAGATCCCTGGCCCGATAGCTGGCCGTTGAGTACAGCCGTTCCTTGGTGAAGCCCTTGGAGGTCGTGTCGCCCAGGTAGGCCTCTGCGATGACCGCGGCTTCGAAGCTGACGCCTGAGAGATTGGTGCTGGAGAAGTTCGCCTTCGTGAGGTTCTGGTTCGACAGGTCCCATCCACTGATGTCGCTGTAGCGAAGATCGACCCCTTGGAGGTCGCGTGTCCGGTAGCTCGCCGTTGAGTAGAACTGCTCGCGGGTCAGGCCATAGTCCGGTGCTCCGTAGACTTTCGCGCCCCGTATAATGGCCCCGTTCAGGTCGGCGCCCGCCAATCTGGCGCCGGCGAAGCTGGCCCCGGTGAGATCCATGCCAGCGAAGTCCCATCCCATAAGCCGCCCGCCCACGAAGGCAACGCCGTGCAGATCGCCCGCCTGATAACTGGCCGTGGAATACAGCTGCTCCTGTGTCAGCGAAGGGCTGCTCAGGTTTGCCTCCACGATCACTGCGCCGGTCAGGTTCACTCCGGCCAATTTGTAGGTGAGGCTGGCCCCGGTGAGATCTTGCCCGGCCAGATCCCAGCCCGTCAGGTCAATGTAGGACAGATCGACTCCGCGCAGGTTCCTCGCCTGGTAGCTGGCTGTCGAGTAGAGCTGCTCCTTGGTAAGCGCGGAGCAGTGGCTGAAATTCGCCCCCGTAATCGTTGCTCCAGTGAAAGTAGCGTTTAAAACGGGCGAGCCTCTCAGGTTGGCGCCGTCAAGGATGGCGTCAGCAAGGTTGGCTCCCTGAAGATTGGTCGGCGTGAGTTGAGCGCCCGTGAGTTCTGCCTTGGACAGGTTCGCCCCAGCCAACACGACATGGCGCAGGTCGGCGTTGACGAGGATGGCGTTGCTGAGATCGGCTTGGGTGAGGTCGGCGCCGTACAGGTCGGTGTCAGAGAGATCCGCTCCTGTAAAGCGGGCGAAGCGCAGCGAGGACTTGTAGAAAGAACTGCCCGACAGGTCGAGTCCACCGGAGAAGTCGGCGTAGCGGAGATTGCGGGTCGTGGTATTCCAGTAATCCAGGAGCATGCCGGGGCCGGGCGGATAGTACTGGAGCCCCGGGATCACCTCCCCGGTCTGCCAGTTGTAGATCTGGCCTTGGGCGGGCTGGGCCGCCAGAACGGCCAGCACTGCAAGCGTCACGGCCAGGCCCTGACTGAGCATCCCCAGTTGACGAATCATAATTCGGTATCCCCTGTGCTTGTCCCGGCCTGAGGTGAATCTGCCGGTCGGTGACGGTTTTCCGAACGAGCGTGCGCCATCGCGGCCCCCTCCCTGCCAGTGCGAGCGAGGCAGTGTCCGAGGCTACGGAGCAGCTCCACTGTACGTTGCCCTCCCCAAACCGTCAATATGAGGAATCCACGGATGCGGGCGGTCCGCGGCTCGCCGTTGACAGGGGCGGGCCCTGGGGCCTAGACTCGCCGGACTGGATTCCACACGAGGACCGCCCGCCTATGCGTACACTGCCGTTGGCCCTGACGATCCTGCTGGCCCTGGCTGCCCTGGCGACCGGCTGCGAGGCGCCGCCGGCCACGCCTGCGCCGTCGCCGCGGGTGGTGTCGTTCGCGCCGCACATTACGGACATCGCCTTCGACATGGGCCTGGGGCCGCACGTCGTGGGCGTGACGGGCTACTGCATGCTGCCCGACGGCGAGGGCCGTACCGTCGTCGGCGACGCGTTCCGCGTCAATGCCGAGGCGATCCTCTCCGAGCAGCCCGACGTGATCTTCTACAACCAGAAGGACACCGACTTCGACGCCCTGCGGCAGCTTCGGCCGGAGATCAAACTCGTCCGCGTCCGCAACGAGAACCTCGCCCAGCTCCGCGAGGGCATCCGGGCGATGGGCGAGGCGACGGGCAAGGGCGAGCTGGCCGAGGCGGTGCTGGGGCGGATCGACGCGAACCTCGACGCCGTCCGCCAGGCCGTCGCGGGCCGACCCCGCCCGCGGGTGCTGTTCGTCCTGGGCACCGACCACCCCAGCACGATCAACAGCCAGTGGACCACCGGCGAGCTGGTCGGCATCGCCGGGGGCGACAACGTCGCCGACGAGGCCGGCATCGCCAACTGGGCCAACATCAACGTCGAGACGGTCCTGAAGCTCCAGCCCGACGTGCTGATCGTCGTGGCCGCCCCCGGCCAGGAGCAGGCCGCCCGCGACTACTGGATGCGCATCGGGGGCCTGCAGGCGGTGCAGAACGGGCGGGTGTACGTCCTGAGCGACCGCCGGCTGACGATCCCCGGCAGCCGGGTGGGCCAGACCGCCCGGGCCCTGGCCGAGGCGATCCATCCGGGGGCCTTCGCCGAGGACGCCCCGTGAGCGCCACCCCGCAGGCGTCAACCCGGCCCGAGGTGTCGGCCCGGCGGCTGGTGGCGACGGTGGTCGTGCTGGCCGTGGCCCTGGCGGCGGTGATGGCGGCGTGCAGCCTGGTGGGCGTGGCGAGCCTGAGCTGGCCCACCTGGCAGATGCGGATGCTGCGGATCCTGGCGGCCGCCATCGTGGGGGCGGGCCTGGCGACGGCCGGCGCGGTGCTCCAGAGCCTGCTGCGCAACCCCCTGGCGAGCCCGTACATCCTGGGCATCTCGACGGGCGCGGGCGTGGGCGTGCTGACGGGGCTGATCCTGCTGGAGGCGGGCGTGGGGGCGCTGTGGCTCAACGAGCCGGCCCTGGCGGCCGTCGGGGCCCTGGCGACGATGGCGGTGGTCTACGCCGTCGCCCAGCGCCGTGGCCGACTCGACCCGCTGAGCCTGCTGCTGACCGGCGTGATCGTCAACGCCTTCAACGGGGCGATCATGCTGTTCATCCAGGTCTACCTGAGCCCCAACATCCTGGCCGACTACATCCACTGGGCCATGGGCATGGTGCCCGAGGCGCCGAGCCCCTGGCTGCTGGCCAGCACGGCCGGGCTGACGGGGGCGGGGTGGCTCTACCTGTTCGGGCGCAGCCAGGCGTTCAACGTCCAGAGCCTCGGCGACGACGTGGCCAGCAGCTCGGGCGTCAACGTCCACCGCCTGCGCCTGACGACCTTCGCCGTGGCCAGCCTGATCACCGCGGCCGCCGTTGCCCTGGCCGGGCCGATCGGGTTCGTCGGGCTCATCGTGCCGCACCTGGCCCGGCTGGTGCTGGGGGCCGACCACCGCCGCCTGCTGATCGCCTCGGGCTTCGTCGGGGCGATGTTCCTGGTATTGGCCGACACCTTCTGCCGGGCGACGGTGCTGCGTTTCGGCGGCGAGCTGCCCGTGGGCATCCTGACAGCCCTGATGGGCGGGCCGTTCTTCCTGCTGCTGCTGCGCCGGCGGCTGGGGGAGGGGCTTTGATGGCCGAGACGCACCCCATCCTAGAGGCCCGCGACGTGCACTTCGGCTACCGGGCCGAGGCGCCGGTGCTGCGGGGCGTCAGCCTGGCCGCCCGCGAGGGCGAGCTGCTGTGCATTCTGGGCCCCAACGGCTCGGGCAAGACCACGCTGCTCAAGTGCCTGCTGGGCGTGCTGGAGCCCTCGGCCGGCGAGATCGTCGTGGCCGATCGCCCCCGGCGGCGCTACGGGGCGATGGAGCTGGCCCGCATCGTCAGCTACGTGCCGCAGACGACGGTGACGGCCTTTGCGTACAGCGTCGAGCAGATCGTCATGATGGGCCGAACCCCCCACATGGGCCAGCTGGGCCTGCCCGGCGTGCTCGACCGCCGCATCGTCGCCGCCGCCATGGAGATGACGGGCGTGACGGCCTTCGCGGCCAGGCCGTTGGACGAGCTGAGCGGCGGCGAGCAGCAGACGGTGATGATCACCCGCGCCCTGGCCCAGCAGCCCCGGCTGATGCTGCTGGACGAGCCGACCAGCCACCTCGACGTCCGCCACCAGCTCGACATCTACCGCCTGATGGCCAAGCTCGCCCACGAGTGGGGCATGGCCGTCGCCTGCGTCAGCCATGACGTGAACATGGCCTCGCGGTTCGCCGACCGCCTGGTCCTGCTGGGCGAGGGCCGGTGCGCCGCCGCCGGCACGCCCGCCGACGTCATCCGCCGCGAGGTGCTCGAGAGCGTCTACCGCGTCCGCGTCCGCCTCGTCGACGCCGGCCTGCCCGTGCCCATGGTGCTGGCCGAGGCGTAGGGCCCTACAGGGCTGGCGGTACGGTGGCACCGGCCCCCAAGCCCACGGATTGCCATCCGTGGGCATCTCGTCCCGGCCGGGCCTGTGGGGCACAACGCGGCATGTCGGCCCTGCCCGGTGCGGATCCCGCGCCCCGCGAGGCGCCTGCGAAGACCCCGGGCAAGCCCGGGGCTATATAGGGGACGGCGAGCACCGCCCGCCCTACGTCTCCAGGCCCAGGGCGCTGCGGTATTCGGGCGTCTGCCACTCCAGGCGGTCGGCGGCGGCGGGGTCGGGCTCGCAGAGGTACATTTCGTGGCCGGGATGGCTGGCGATCCGCAGGCCGGCCGAGCGGAGCATGGCCTCCATGGCGGCGTGGTTGGGGATCCACCAGTTGGTCGGGTCGTCCTGGAGGCGGTGCTCGATGAAGGCCACGTGCGGCCGATCGCTGCGGGTCAGGGCGGCGCGGTCGTCCAGGGTCAGCCCGTCGGTGTAGGGGTAGACGTCGGTCGAGCCCATGGTGAGGCACTGGACGACGAGCTGCCGGCGGGCCTTGCGGGCGACGATGTCCAGGCCCAGCAGCGGGTAGCGCAGGTGGTACATCACGCCGAGGAACAGCACCAGGTCGTACTGCCCCTGCTGGCTGGCAAGGTCGTAGACCTGCTGGCGGCGGTAGGTGATGCGGTCGGCCAGGCCGAACTGACCGGCCGCCCAGCGGGCCTGGGCCAGGTAGTGCTCGTCGAGGTCGATGCCGGTGACCCTCGCGCCGCGCTGGGCCAGCTGCAGGCTGTAGACCCCGCGTTGCAGCCGATGTCCAGGGCGGTCCAGCCCGTCAGGTCGGCGGGCAGGTGGTCGGCGAGTTGCTCCCACTTGAAGCGGGGGAAGTCGCCGAACCGGTCGTCCGGGTCGCCCTGCACACGGTCGAGCGTGGCCGGCGCGTCGACGTCCCAGAAGACGGTGGCGGTGGCGGCGTCCTTCATGTCGGCGACGGCCGCCTCCAGCTCGGCGTCGAACACGCCGACGCCGCTGGCCTTGACGACCAGGTCGGCCGAGCGGACGGCCTCGATCGTGCGGGCCAGTCCCGCTGCCGTCGCCGGCCAGACCACGACTCGCGCCCACGGCGGGTCGTCGATGTCGCGGTGCTGCTGGCGGTTGTAGGCGTCGGGCTCGTAGAAGCTCACCCGGTGCCCCCGCGCCGCCAGCGCCCGAATGATGCCCCGGTAGTACGTCGCCGCCCCGTTCCACATGGCCGAGACCAGGCTCGAGCCGATGAATGCGATGTCCATGGAGAGTTCCGTCAATGGGTAATCGGTTGATAGGTTGATAGGTTAATTGGTTAATTGGTTAATGGGTAATGCGCAACACGCTGGAGCGTGCGGACGCAGTCGGGCCCTTACTCCAAGCCCACGGATGGAGGGTCGCGCCAGCGACCCGCAATCCGTGGGGGTCTCGCACGGGGCGCCCGCGGGCGATCCTGCGATGCTCGGGTGTGCCCCCAAAGCGCCTGTCCTGGTGTTCCTCACAAACTCTTATCGTTCGTCTCTCTGTGCTTGTCTCTGCCCGCTACGGCCCCCTCGGCCTCGAAGACGCCGGGCCTCGCTGCGCTCGACCCGGCCTACGGGGCGGCGGCCACGCGGGCGCGGTCGGGGGCGGGGTCGAGGCCGAGGTCCTCGGCGATGCTCAGCAGCTCGTCCACGCGATGCGCGCAGGTGTGGCGGGCCAGGATCGTCCGCCGGGCCCGCCGGGCCATCGCCGCCGCCGCCGAGGGGCTCTCCAGCAGCGTGCGGAGACGGCTGCGCATCTCGCGTCCGGTGCGGGCGACGAGGTAGTCTTCGCCGGGCGTGAAGAGTCCCTCGGCGTCGTCCCACGGCGAGCAGACCAGCGGCAGGCCGCACGCCATCGCCTCGAAGGGCCGGATCGTCGGGATGCCCGGCAGGGCCTGCACGTAGGGCCGGCGGGGCACGTGGACGGTGACGGCGAATCGGCTGAACACGGCCGGCGCCTCGAAGTTGGGCAGCCAGCCGGCGTACTCGATGCCGGCCCGGGTCAGCATCTGCCGCGCGGTCTCGGGATAGCGCACGCCGTGCACCCGCGCCCGCAGGCCCAGCCGGCGGACGGGGGCCAGCAGGAACTCGCGCAGCTCCTCGGTGCGCTCCTCGTCGCCCCAGTTGCCCACCCAGATGAGGTCGCCGTCCCGCCGCGTCGTCGGAACGGGCCGAAAGACCCGGCTGTCGGCGGCCTCGTGCCAGGTCCAGGCCCGCCGGGCCCAGCCCTTGTCCAGGTAGATGTCGCGCACGACGTTGCCGAAGGCCAGCACGCCGTCGTAGTGGCGCAGGTCGTAGCGGGCCATCTGCTCGGGCGCGCTGACGGAGCGGTGGTGCGTATCGTGGAACAGCAGGCGATAGGAGTTATGCCGCCGCCGGTGCCGGCCCAGCCGATCGATCAGGGCCGGCTCGTTCCACTCCTGGGCGATCACCAGGTCCGCCCGGCGCAGGGCTGCGTCCAGGTCGAGCGACTCCAGCGCGTACCGGGTGCTCGTGAGATGCGGATAGGCCTTGTGGAACCCGCGCAGGGCCTCGGGACCATGCTCGGCCAGCAGGTTCTGCACGCTCCAGGCGTCGCGCGGCTCGTAGACCTTCACACGGTGGCCCCGCGCGAGCAGCTCGGCCGCCACGCCGCGCAGGAAGTGGGCGTTGCCGTGGTTCCAGTCGCTCACCAGCGAGTGGCAGAACAGGACGATGCGCATCGGGGACTCCTATGGCGACCCGGCCGAGGCCGTGGGGCGGTGTCAAGCAATCGGTTAATCGGTTAACGGGTTAACTGGTAAAGACCGGACCGCCACCACTCAGCCCTGCAGGAGGCTCTCGGCGCCGTCGATGAAGACTTCGGCGCCGGTCACGTGGTTGGCCTGGTCGCTGGCCAGGAACAGCACCACGCGGGCGACCTGGATCGGCTGAGCGGATCGGCCTTCGGTGAGGGGGATGCGCCCCTCGGGGTACTCCGCCGGCGGGCCGATGTGCTCGGTGTTGCGGTGCTCGGTGTTCTGGCCGATGTCGGTCCGCACGCCGCCGGGGCAGATCACGTTGACGCGGATGCCATGCTCGGCCAGCTCCAGGGCGGCCATCTTGGTCAGGGCGACCTGGCCGGCCTTGCTGCTGGAGTAGGCGCTGGCGCCGGCGTTGCTGAAGATCCGCGTGCCGTTGACCGAGCTGGTGACCACGACGGCGCCGCCGCGTTTCTTCAGGTGCGGCACGGCGTATTTCAGGGCCAGGAACGTGCCGGTCAGGTTGATCGCGAGCGTCTGGTTCCACTCCTCGCACGTCAGCTCGTCCAGCGGCGCCCAGGTGCCGTTGACCCCGGCGTTGGCGAACAGGATGTCCAGCCGTCCCCAGGTGTCGACGACGGTGGCGACGGCGGCGGCGACCTGCTCGGGCACCGACACGTCGGCCTGGACGCGAATGGCCTGGCCACCGTCGTCGCAGATCTGCTGCTCGACGTCGGCCAGCGCGTCGGCGCTGCGGTCGAGCAGGGCGACGCGGGCGCCCTCGTGGGCCATCAGGGCGGCGGTGGCCCGGCCTATGCCGCTGCCGGCGCCGGTGAGCAGGGCAACTTTCCCCTCGAGGATCATAGTGTGCGCTCCTCCATGTGAGCCGGGCGGGCCTGGGCCGACCAGCCGCGAACGCGGGGCCCGGCCCCCAGCAGCGACCGGTAGAGCGCCAGGTACTGCTGCGCCTGGCGCTGTGGCGTGTAGCGGGCGGCTCGGCGGCGGGCGCGGGCGGCGAACTCGGCCCGCAGGCGCTCGTCGCGGGCGAGGTAGGTCAGCACGAGCGTCAGGTCCGACTCGCCGGTCGGCGCGACGTAGAGGGCGGCCTCGCCCCAGACCTCGCGGAGGCTGGGGATGTCGCCCAGCACCAGCGGGCACCCGGCCAGGGCGGCCTCCAGGGCGCCCAGGCCGAAGGGCTCGTAGTGGGCCGGCAGGGCGTGCAGGCCCGCCCGGCCCAGCCAGTCGGCCAGCCCGGGCCGATCCAGCGTGCCCAGGCAGCAGACGCCGTCTGGCAGCGTGCGGTCGCGGCCATTGGGGCCTTGAGCGTCGCCGGCGAGGTGCACCGGCCAGGGCAGCTGCGGCGCGACGCGGGCGAGGGCCGCGAGGTTCTTGGCCTGGTCCCACAGCCGACCGGCGGCGAAGACGATCGGCTCCTTGCGGGCTGGAACGAACAGATCCGCTCGGCGGGCGTTGTGGATGACGGTGGGCCTCGGCAGCGGGCCATAGAGGCGGGCCAACTCGTCGAGCATGGCCTGCGTGGGGGCGGCCACGGCGTCGGCGGCCCCCAGGCCCTGCTGCACGCGGCGGCGGTAGGTGGCCCAGTCGCCCTCGGGGGCGGGGGTGCCCTTGACCGCCTGCCACCACGACAGCACGCACGAATGGCCCACCACCAGCACGGGTCGGCCCCAGGGCAGCGCGGCGTGGGCGTAGCCGTTGAGGTGCACCAGGTCGGGCCCCAGCCGCCGGCCCAGGCCCCCCAGCCAGTCGCCGGCGGCGTCCACGTCGTCCCAGGGCGCGTCCATCCACTCCAGGCGGTAGGCGCTCTGGTAGAGCCGGGCGTTGGGCAGCTCGGCCAGCTCGGCCCGCTGGGCGTCCGACGCCGGCCGACCCATCGTCGCCAGGGCCACCTCCACGCCATGGGCCGACAGGGCGCCGATCAGCTCCAGGGCGTAGGTCCACACGCCCCCGACCGTGTCGGCTGTCATCAGGATCCGCATCGATCCCCCTGTGTCCGTCTCTTGCGTATATAGCCCCGGGCCGGCCCGGGGTCTTCCATATAGCCCCCGGCATGCCGGGGGGTCTTCGATCACGGGAAAGACGTGGCTGCGGACGGCGCAGCCACGGCACCCGCCTTTGCCTGCGGCCAGACCGTTTCGCTCGCGGACCTGCGGATGCGTTGTGCCGGGTCAGGCACGGCCCGGCCCGATGCCCACGGATGGCAATCCGTGGGCTTGGGCAGAACCTGTGCTCGAGCCGCGAGCGCAAGCGCCAAACGGTCTACGACGTGGCAGGCGGGGCGTTCGGCGGTGGCGTTGAGGGCCTCGTCGAGTCGGCTGAGCGGGTAGGTGTGCGTCAGCAGCAGCCCGGGCTGCAGCCGACCGGCCTGCACGGCGGCGATGGCCCGGCGGATGCCGTCGGTGTAGCGTTCGACGGCCCGCTCGTGGGCGTTGATCACGTCCAGGCCCCGCCAGTTCCACAGCTGCATGTTCACCTGCCGCGGGCCGTCCTGGTGGTAGCCGGCCACGACGAGCCGGCCCCGCTCGCCGGTCAGCTCGCCGGCGAGGTCCAGGGGCCACTGCTGGCCGATGGCCTCGATGACGACCCCGCACATCCGCCCGCCGGTCAGGCCCTTGACCTGCTCGAGGATTCGCCAGTGGTCCTCCATGGCGATCGTCTCGTCCGCGCCGGCCGAGCGGGCCACCTGTAGCGAAAAGGGTCGACGGCTGATGGCCAGCACCCTCGCCCCGGCCCCGGCCGCCAGCTGCGTCAGCAGGGCGCCCAGGAAGCCGATGCCCACGATGGCGACGGTCTGGCCCGCCCCGATTCGGCTGCGCTCGAAGACGTTCATCCCGCAGCCCAGCGGCTCGCCCGGGAAGGGCCGACCCGCCAGGGCGTCGGGCAGCGGCACGGCCTTTTGGGCGTCGGTGACGTCATAGGCCGCATACGCGTGGTCGCTGAGGAAGGACACCCGCTGGCCCGGCTGAAGGTCGGTCAAGTCCGGGCCGACGGCGTCGACGACGCCCCAGCCCTCGTGGCCCGGTTGGCCGGGCTCGAAGGGGTAGCTGAACCACTCCCGGCCCTGCCAGGGCGGCAGGTTGGACGCGCAGACGCCGCAGCCTTCCAGGCGCACGCGGATCTGCCCGGGCCCGGGCTGGGGCAGGGGCACCTCGCGCAGCTCGATCTGGCCGGGTTGGACGACGGTGGCGGCGATGCGGTCGGCGACCTCGCGGACGGTGATCCGCTGGCCGCTGGCGACGTTGAAGACGTGCCCCGGCGCCTCGGGCGCCTCCAGGGCCAGCGCGCAGGCGCGGGCGACGTCGTGGACGCTGACGAAGTCCCGCTGCTGGTGGCCGTCCTCGAAGATCAGCGGGGGGTTGTCGTTGAGCAGCCGGCTGGCGAAGATCGCCAGCACGCCCGTGTAGGGGTTGCTCAGGGCCTGGCGGGGCCCGTAGGTGTTGAAGAACCGCAGCGCGACGGTCGGGATGGCGTACGCCCCGCCCAGCGTCAGGCACATCCGCTCCTGGTCGTACTTGGTCAGGGCGTAGACGCTGGCGAGGTTGGGCGTCTTGGTCTCGGGCGTCGGCAGCGGCTCCATCGGCCGGCCGGCGGCGTCGAGCGGCTCCCACTGGTCGGCCTGGGTGCGGGCCGGGTCGCGCTGGGCCTGCGTGTGCAGGGCGCCGTCGGCGTCGCGGTAGAGCCCCTCGCCGTAGATGCTCATGCTCGAGGCGACCACCAGCCGCTCGACGGGCCGGCGGATCAGCTCCTCCATCAGCACGGCCGTGCCGACGACGTTGGTCTGGCTGTAGTGGACGACCTCGTACATGCTCTGGCCGACACCCACGACGGCCGCCAGGTGGATGACCTGGTCGATGCCCTCCAGGGCCTTGCGGACGGCCTGGGCGTCGCACACGTCGCCCAGGTGCCACTCCACGTCCGGATGCAGGTAGTTGGGCCGGCTGGCCTCCCGGCCGTGGACCTGCACGCTGAGATTGTCCAGCGCCCGCACACGGCAACCCCGCTCGAGCAGCTCGTCGGCGACGTGAGAACCAATAAAGCCCCCACCCCCCGTAGTCAGCACGTTCTTGCTCACTGTGGAAACCTTTCCCCCTGGAAGTCCCTGGACGGCCCCCCGGCCGTCTGCCCCCACGAATCCTAGGTATCGGGCGGGGGACATTTCAAACCGGGCCTGCGGAAGCTCCCGCCGGGCCCGCCTGACCGCCGCCAAGGGTGTTCCCCCCACGCCCCGCGTCAGGAATGCCGAGAGAAACAGGGACGTAAGAAATCGTGAGGCCCCGCCGTTCCCGCCGGGAGGACGGCGCCGCAGGCCTATAATGGGGTAGACGCGCGGGCAAGGGGGGCCGCGACGGTGTCTGCCGCATCCTCCCGGACGTTGCCCGCCCCCGCCCTTGGCCAGACCGGCCGGGCGGGACGAATTCTGTAGGAGAGCGCTCATGACGCCCATTACCCGATCGCAACTCGAGCAACTCGCCCGCGAGCACCACCCGTGGTGTGTTTCGCTGTATCTGGGGACGCACCCGGCCGGGATGGAGGTGCGGCAGGACCCCATCCGCCTGAAGAACCTTCTACGCGACGCCGAGCGGCAGCTTACCGAGGTCGGCGTCCGCAGCAGCGACGCCCGCCACCAGCTCGATGCCGCCCAGGACATGCTCAGCGACAGCGGCCTGTGGCGCAACGTCAGCGAGGGCCTGGCCGTCTTCGTCGGGCCCGAGGGCGACCCACGTGTCTTCCAGACCCCCATGCCCTTCGAGGAACTCGCCGTCGTCGCCCCGCGGTTCCACGTCAAGCCGCTGCTGCCGCTGGTGGCCAGCGACGCCTACTTCTACATCCTGGCCCTGAGTCAGGATTCGGTTCGGCTGTTCCGGGCGACGCAGAACGCGGTCGAGCCCGTCGAGATGATCGACACGCCCCGCAGCCTGCTGGACACCACCCGTTACGACGACCTCGAACAGCAGCAGCAGTGGCACACGCAGACGGGCTTCCACCAGCCCGGCGCCGATCGGCCGGCGGTGTTCCACGGCCACGGCGTCGCCGCCGACGAACGCGACCAGAAGCGCCGCGTCTACAGCGAGTACTGCCACCGCATCAACCACGGCCTGCGGCGGACGCTCCGCGACGAGCGAGCCCCGCTGATCCTGGCCACCACCGAGCCGCTGCTGGGTGTCTTCCGCCAGAACAGCCAGTACCCCGGCCTGGTCGAGGCCGTCATCGACGGCTCGCCCGACCAGTGGGACGCCGGCGAGCTGCACCGCCGGGCCGCCGAGCCGATGGCCGAGCTGTTCGAGCAGGGCCGAGACGCCGCCATCGCCGATTTCCTCCGCTTCGAGGGCGGGCCCCGCGCCAGCTCCGACGTCCGCCAGGTGGCCCACGCGGCCGCCCAGAGCCAGGTCGCCGAGCTGCTGGTGGCCGTCAACGAGCACCGCTGGGGCACCTTTGACGACGGCCAGCGCGAGGCCGACGTCCACGAGGACCACCGCGCGGGCGACTACGACCTGCTGGACCTGGCCGCCTCGATGGCCTTCCAGACCGGCGCCCAGGTCTTCGCCATCCCCAGCGACCAGATGCCCAACCAGACCGTCATCGCCGCGACCTACCGCTTCGCCAGCCCGGCCTGAGGGGGAAGATGATGAAGGGACAGGTGGGTAGCTGCTGAAGAAGAGGAAGATGATGAAGAAGAAGCTCGCGCAGGCTCTCTTTGCGCGGAGCGAGGCCCGGCGGCTCGGGCCGGGCCACAGGAGGTGCAGCCCTTGCTGGGCATCGTCGGGATCATCGCCCTGTTGACGGCCCTGGGGCTGTCGCTGGTGGTCACGCGGATCGCCACAGCCGCCCTGGTGCTGACGGGGCTGAGCGAGGAGGTGGCGAAGTTTCAGGCCCGCTCGGCCTTTACGGGCACCGGCTTCACCACGGCCGAGGCCGAACAGGTCGTCGCCCACCCGGTGCGGCGGCGGATCATCGTGGCCCTGTTCGTCCTGCGCAGCGCGGGGCTGCTGACGATCGTTCTGAGCCTGATCCTCTCGTTCGTCGGGCCCGCGCCGGACATGCAGAAGCTCATCCGTTTGCTGTGGATCGCGGGCGGCATCGCGGGGCTGTGGATCCTCTCGGCCAGCCGGCTGGGCGACCGGCAGCTGGGCCGGCTGATCCGCTGGGCCCTGCGGCGGTGGACCGACCTGGACGTGCGGGACTACGTGGATCTGCTGCACCTGTCGGGGCCCTACGCTGTCAGCCAGCTGCACGTGCGCCGGGGGGACTGGATCGAGGGGCGACGGCTCCGCCAGTGCCGCCTCCGCCAGGAGGGCCTGCTCGTGCTGGGCATTCAGCGGGGCGAGGGCGACTACGTGGGCGCCCCGCACGGCGACACGCGGATCGAGGCCGGCGACACGCTGATCCTCTATGGCCGGGACGAGACCCTCGAAGGCATCGACCGCCGTCGGGCCGGCGCCACCGGCGAGTCGGCTCACGCCGAGGCCGTCGGCCAGCAGCGCCGCCAGATGCGCCGCCAGCATGCCCAGGAGTCTGCCCGCCAGCGCCGCAAGGAGGCCGGCTTGTAGGCCGGGTCGAGCGGAGCGAGGCCCGGCAGGCGTCCTGGACGAGCCGTCCCATGGAGGTCGCCCCGCCGCGGCACCGCTGGGCCGTCGAGGTCCGCGACGGGCGCTGGCTGTGCGAGCCGGTCTACCGCGCCCTGCGCGACGCGGGGGCGGCGCTGGTGATCCATGACCTGATCCCCGACCACCCGCGTGTCCTGACGGCCGACTGGGTGTACTACCGCTACCACGGCGGGCCCGTCGAGGGGAACTACCCGCCGGCCAGCCTGCACGCCGCCGCCGACGAGTTGGCCGACCACCGGAACGCGGGCCGGGATGTGTACGTTTACTTCAATAACGACATTGGCGGCTTCGCTTTCCATAATGCACTGGATCTCCGCCGGCGATTGGAGGCACAGTAGTCCCCAGGCTGGCACAGAGCCCGTAGGCTGGGACAGAAGCCCGTAGGCTGGGACAGAGCGGCGCCAGCCGCGGCGTCCCACCTTCGAGGGCGGCTGGCGCGCCCGGCGGGCCGAGGAACGGTCGAGCCCTGGCCGAGCAGCCCGGACGAGACCCCCACGGATTGCATCCGTGGGCTTGGAGAATGGATAGGCGCCTGAGCGGGCGGACAGACTGACGGGGGCGGGAAGGACCGGATATGCGTGGATGGCTTGCAGTGGTGCTGGTGGCTCTGGCGGCGCTGGCGGGATGCCGGGGCGACGATTGGCCCGATGCGCCGACGCCGTACGAGCCGACGGTGATGGCCCTGCTCCCGCCGGCCGAGGTCGGGCCGGCGCTGGCCTCGGCCGAGCCGGCGCGCGACCGGACCGAGCTGGGCCCCGAGGCGACGCTGGCCGACTACCAGCGTCACGCCGCGCTGCACAGTCCGGAGCTGCAGGCCGCCTTCAGTCGCTGGCGGGCCGCCCTGGCCGAGATCGACCAGGCCGGCGCCCTGCCCGACCCGCGCTTCACCTACCGCTACTACATCCACGAGATCGAGACCCGCACCGGGCCGCAGGAGCAGAGCTTCGAGCTGGCCCAGACCTTCCCGTGGTTCGGCAAGCTGGCCCTGCGCGAGGACCGCGCCGCCCAGCTGTCCGAGGCCGCCCGCCACCGGCTCGAGCTGGCCCGCCTGGATTTGGCCGAGCGGGTCGCGCGGGCCTGGTACGAGTACCACTACCTCGCCCGGGCCATCGCCATCACGCGGGAGAACCTTGAGCTGCTGACCTACCTCGAGGAGGTCGCCCGCGCCCGCTACCGCGTCGGCGCCGCCCAGCACCCCGACGTGATCCGCGCCCAGGTCGAGCAGGGCCGACTGGCTGATCGGCTGCGGGCGCTGGAGCAGCTGCGGGGCCCGGTGTCGGCCCGGCTGAACGCGGCCCTGAATCGGCCGACCGAGATCGAGCTGCCCTGGCCGCCGCCGGGCGAGCTGCCCGACGCGGAGCTGGCCGTCGCCGACGAGCAGGTGCTCGCCTGGCTGGACGAGTCCAACCCCCGCCTGGCCGCCCTGAACGCCGAGGCCGCCGCCGCCGGCACGGCCATCGACCTGGCGAAGAAGGACTACTACCCCGACGTGACGCTCGGGCTCAACTACATCGACACCGGCCAGGCCCGCCGCCCGCGGCCTCGCGACAGCGGCGACGATCCGCTCATCGCCATGGCGTCGGTCAACCTGCCGATCTGGCGCGACCGGCTGGACGCGGCCGTCCGGCAGGCGCGGATGCGCCGCCTGGCGACCGTCGCCGACCGCACCGCCCTGGCCAACGCCCTGCGGGCCGAGCTGGCGATGGTGCTCTACGACCTCCGCGACGCCCGGCGGAAGGTGTCGCTCTACCGCGACACGCTGATGCCCATGGCCCGCCAGTCGCTCCAGGCCACCGAGGCCGCCTTCCGCGCCGGCTCGGCCAGCTTCACCGACCTCGTGGACGCCCAGCGGGTCCTGCTGGAGTTCAGCCTCGAACTCCAACGCGCCCTCGCCGACGCCGCCGGATCCCACGCCACCGTCCAGCGCCTCGTCGGCCGAGCCGTGCCCATGCAGCCCGTCATTCCGCCGGCCGAACCCACCACGATGCCCGCCCAGCGGTAGGGCGGGCAATGCCCGCCGCCGAAGGCGGGCAGCGCCACTGTATGGCCCGGCGCCATCGACGGCGGGCCGTGCCCGCCCTACTGGTGTGCCCCCGGGTTTGCTGGACGGTCTCGGCCCAAGCCCACGGAATGCTTTCCGTGGGCATCGGGTCGGGCCGTTCCCGTCGCGGCCCAACGCACCCGCACGTCCGATAGGCAGCCGGGTAGGCCGGACGCAGTCCGGCTGGGAAGAAGC
>JAWLCG010000055.1:0-18248 GCA_041687295.1 Phycisphaerae bacterium
CCTTTTGGTGTGCGGCGAGTCATCGCCGCTTTGGCTCGATGGCGGCCCAAGCCAAAGCGGCGATTGCATCGCCGCACTCCAAAAGCGCGGTCCGCCGATCGCGCGGGGACACCCAGGCCGGCCCGGCCAGGATCGGCAGGGGATCGAGCGGGAGGCCCGGGGGAGAGCCCAAAGACGTGGCTACAAACGCCGTAGCCACGGCACCCGGACGGCGGTGAATGCGTTGTGCCACTGAGCGGAAGGCCCGGCTGCGATGCCCACGGAAGGCATTCCGTGGGCTTGGGTTGAACCCAGCTTGCGGACCCGCAAGGGCAATCGGCGAACGGCCTACGGGGCCGGCCAGCGGTGCGGGGGGGTGGAGAACTCGATCTCGGCGAGGGGTTGCCGGCCGGTGAGCTGGCCCCGCACGGTGGCGGCTGGGCCGATGACGGCCAGGTGGAAGTCCTGGTCGACCAGTCGGCGGGCGGCGGCGTTGACGGCGCACCGGTCGGTCTGCTCGATGGCGTCCCAGTCGTCCTGGACGGCGTCGGCGCCCAGGCCGGTCCGCAGGGCCTCGGCGTGGTGGTTCAGCACGGCCTGGGGATGGGTGAGCCGAAGCGGCAGCGAGCCGCGACCGTGGCCGCGGGCGATGGCCAGCTCGTCGTCAGTGAAGCCCTCGGCGGCGATCTCGGCGAGGGTCTGCTCGATGAGCTCGAGCATGGCCCGCAGGTTGTCGGCGCGGGTGAACGAGTGGATCATGTAGGCCCCGCCGAGGCGGTGCTCGGGCCAGTGCGAGCCGATGCCGTAGGTGTGCCCCATCCGCTCGCGGACGTTGCGCATGAGGCGTGAGTTGAAGCTGCCCGCCCCGATGAGGTAGTTCGCCAGGCGCAGGGCCACGCGGTCGGCGTCGCCGGCGACCGGGGCCGGGGCCGAGAGGGCGAAGTAGGCCTGGTCCATTTGGGGCTGGTCCATGAGCCACACCCGCTGCGAGGCGGGCCGGGCGGACGGCACGGGCGGCACGGGCCGGCGGCTGGCTGGCAGGGCCTCCAGCAGCGCCCCGAGGCGGTCGAAGCCGGTCTGGCCGTCGATGTCGCCGCCGATGAGCCCGTAGAGCGGCCCGACCGCCGTCAGGGCCCCTCGGCCCAGCTGGTCGGCCCAGCGGTAGCGGGCGCGGCGGAAGGCGGACTCGTCGGGCGGGTGGGCCAGCGGATGGCCGTAGCCCATCGCCTGCACGCTCGCCAGGGGCCCGAGCACCCGGGCGGGCTGGGCCCACTGCTCGCGCTGCTGGCCGCGATGCGTCTTGCGCAGGCGGGCCCACTGCGACCTGGGCATCGCGGGGCGGGCGATCTGCTCGGCCAGCATGGCCAGGATGGTGTCGAGGTCCTCGGCCAGGCAGCTGGCCCCGATGGCCCAGTAGTCCGGGGCGGCCCGGCAGTGGAGGCGGGCGGCCTGGTCGTCCAGCCGCTGGTGCCAGGCGGTCGGCTCGGTGCCGACGGGCCCCTCGGTGAGCAGCCCCGTGGCCAGGGCGGCCACGCCGGGCCAGTCGGTCGGCTCGTCGAGCAGGCCGCCGCCGCACTGGACCTCGACGAACACCAGCGGCACGCCCGGGCGGGGGCGGCACAGCAGCGTGCGGCCAGCCTCGACGTGCCGCTCGACCTGTGGCAGTTGTTCGCTCATCGTCGCCAGACCCTCATCGCCAGGCCCGCCGGCCAGGACCACCACGGCGTGTGCTCGGGCTGGACGTCCAGCTCCAGCGTGTTCTCCGGTGCGAACAGCCGCCGGGCCACCTGGCGGACGCGGTCGGGGGTGATCGCCTCCAGGTCGGCCAGGGCGTCGGCGTAGCGGCGGTAGTCGCCCTCGCGGACCTCGGCCTGGATCAGGCCCTCCATGCGGGCCCGGGCCGAGTAGCCGTCGCCGGCGCGGTCGCGGCGGAAGCGCTTGAGCTGGCGGGCCAGCTCGCCCTCGTCGGGCCCGTCCTGGGCGAGGCGGTCGCACACCTCGGCGATCGCTTGCCGCCGGGCCGCGTGACCGCCGGGCGGCAGGAAGCCCCCCACCAGCGCCAGCACGCCCCCGCGGACCAGGGCGAAGTCGCGGCAGGTGGCGAAGACGCACAGTCGGCTGCGATGCACCAGGCGCTGCTGCAGCGGCGAGCTGCGCCCGCCGGCCAGCAGGGCCTTGATCAACTCGATGGCCGGCAGGTCCTCCTCGGCCGAGGGCTGCAGCCGATGTACACGCACCGCCAGCGGCACCTGCACCGGCAGGCGGACGGCCTTGTAGCCCTGGGCCACCTCCAACGGCGGCACGGCGTGGGGTGGGGCCTCGTCGGCGGTCCACGAGCCGAAATGCTCCTCGGCCAGGGCCCGCACGCGGCCAGGCTCGACGGCACCGGCCACGACGCCGAAGACGGTGTCAGGCCGATACCAGCGGCGCCAGAACGCCGCCAGGTCGGCCGGGGCGGTCGCCGCGAGGTCCTCCTGTCGGCCCAGCGGGTCCAGGGCGTAGGGGTGCTCGCCGCCGACCTCCCGCAGGATCCGCCGCAGGGCCCGCGTCATGGGCTGGTTCTCGTACATGCGGAGCTCTTCGAGTACGACGCGGCGCTCCGTGTCGGTGGCCTCGGGCGTCACGGCGAGCCGCTGGAACCGGTCGGCCTCGAGGGCGAAGACCTCGGCCAGGCCGCTGGCGGGCACGTGGTTCCAGTAGTACGTCATGTCCAGGCCGGTGCCGGCGTTGCACTGGCCGCCCATCGCCCCGATGCGGGCCGTGTGCTCCCGCGGGCCAAAACGCTCCGAGCCGCGGAACATCATGTGCTCGAGGAAATGGGCGATGCCGCGGCGGTCCGCGGGTTCCTCGGCCACGCCAACGCGGGCGCAGAAGCCCACCGCCGCCACCGGCGCCGCCCCGTCGGGCGCGACGATGAACCGCATGCCGTTCTCGAGTGTGAAGGCGGTGATGGGCTCGTTCATTCCGCTGTCAGCCTAAGTTCCCCAGTTCGCCCCGTCAAGCCAGATTCTATGAAAGGTCCGCTGGCGGCGGCAGTTGCATCAGAGGAAAAACTGGTTTTGCCCCTTTACAGGTTCGCAACCTGTGGTAGGCTCGAACGTGAGCCAAGGGGTCCTGTGAGCAAGGGCCCCCTGAAAAGAGGGACCTTTAGAGCCATTTCAGAGGAGGAGTCACCATGCGGACCACGATGGTGGTTT
The DNA here is from genome assembly GCA_041687295.1 of Phycisphaerae bacterium. GTDB lineage: Bacteria > Planctomycetota > Phycisphaerae > SM23-33 > FEN-1343 > JAWLCG01. The sequence continues at coordinate 3,177 of JAWLCG010000055.1, forward strand.
GTGTACTGCTGGGTCTGCTGTGTGCGCCGGCGTTGGCCGACACGATCGGCCATATTACCGTCCGCGCCCAGAACGGAGAGCACTGGGGCGAGGTGGAATTCCCCGTCACCATGCCTGCCCACGCCCAGGAGCGGGTGCAGTGGGCGATGCAGCAGGGCCAGGCGATCCGCTGCCACAACATCCCGGACATGGAACTGGGGCGGATCGAACAGCTCAGCATGGAGTTGATCGGCGACCCGGCCGTCGGCGTGAACTTCGCCGTGAGCGCCGGCGCTTCGGACACCGTCTTCACCATCACCTCGGCCACGCTGGTCTTCGCGCCGCTGGCGTCGAGCATCGGCTACGCCTCAGCCGCCGTGACCGTGACGGACCTGGACCTCAACGGCGCCAGCCTGACCGGGCTGCTGGGCGGCAAGGCCTACCAGGCCACCTTCGACGGCGGCACGCTGTTCGCGAGCCTGATCGATCCGGTGATCGCGCCGGTCGGCGGGCCGATGAACAGCCACGACCGCCTGCCCGTGCTGCCGACGCTCTGGCAGGCGATGCCCGCCAGCGTCTCGAACATGCAGGGGCAGTTCAGTTTTGCCCTCAGCGCCAACGACTCGGCCAGCGGCACGAGCTACTTCGAAGTCATCGTGCCCGAGCCGGCCTCGCTGGCCCTGCTGGGCCTGGGTGCGCTGGTCCTGCGCCGCCGCCGGTAGGCGGACCGGCAACTGGGACGCCTGCCGCGACGCCGATGGCCGTCCACCGGGATCGGCCATCGGCGTTGTGCAGCCCCCCGGGGCGCGCCGAGGACGCGATTTGAGGCCTTTACAGAATCGGGTTCGGTGCTATCCTGAAGTGCAGGAGCCCTGCACGGCGGCCCCCCCTTGAGCCGGGGCACTTCGAACACATCGACATTGAGGAGGAATGAACCATGCGGTCTGCCATCGCTGTAGGCTTGCTGATCCTGCTGGGCTGCGGCTCGGCAATGGCGTCTCTGTCGGCCGACTCGATCGTCATCTCCGCCCAGGCCGGCAACGACCTGGGCACCCTGGAGATCCCCATCGACATGCCCCTCGACCAGAAGACGCTGTCCTACGTCTTGGCCGAGCCGGTCTCGATCTTCAGCGCGACCAACCCCGGCCTGCATTTGGGCACGGTGGATGTGCTGACGCTTTCGCTCGATCGCGACCCGAGCGTGAGCCTGGCCTTTGCCCTCACCGCCGGCGGCAGCGACGTCACCTTCACCATCACCAGTCCGGTGCTGGGCTTCGCCGCCATCAGCGACCCGGACGCCTACGCCTCGGCCGCCATGACGGTGACCGACCGCAACCTCAACGGCGCCAGCCTGACCGGCACCTTCGGGGCCGACAAGGCCTACCAGGCCCTCTACAACGCCGGCGACGTCTTCGGCGAGCTGCTCGACCCGCTGGTGGCCCCGCTGGGCGGCCCGATGAGCGGCTACGAGCGTCTGCCGGGCCTGGCCCCCAACTGGCAGACGATCCCCGGCAGCGTGTCGGCCATCCAGGCCCAGGTCGGCCTGACCCTCAGCGCCGGCGACATCGCCAGCGGCACCACCACGTTCCAGGTCGTGCCCGAGCCGGCCAGCCTGGCCCTGCTGGCCCTGGGCGGCCTGGCCCTGCGCCGCCGCCGGTAGCCCGCACAACTGCCCAAAACGCCACCGGCCGAGGCCCGCACCCATCGCGGACCTCGGCCGGTATCTTTCGTAGGGCGGGCACGGCCCGCCGTCGATGGCGCCGGGCCATACCGTGGCGCTCCACGCCCTCGCGGCGGGCGGTGCCCGCCCTACGCCTGCGCCGCCGCCGGTAGCCCGCACAACCTGCCCAAAACGCCACCGGCCGAGGCCTGCCCCCGTCGCGGGCCTCAGCCGGTGTCTCTTTCGTAGGGCGGGCACGGCCCGCCGTCGATGGCGCCGGGCCATGCCGTGGCGCTCCACGTCCTCGCGGCGGGCGGTGCCCGCCCTACGCGCTGCCCTACGCCTGGGCCAGGATGCGCAGGGCGAGGTCCTCGGCGTAGAAGGGCGAGCGGAACGCATGGCTGCCGCCGGGGTGGTCGAACTGCTCGGCCGCCATCACGTGGCCCATGGCCGGGTGGACCCACTCGGCCCGATAGGACCCCGCCGGCAGGCCCAGGCCCAGTTCGATCCGGGGGCCCCCGCCGTCGACGTACACAGCGTACTGCCGGCCCGTCTCGGCCAGCACTCGCACGCCGGCGGCCGCCGATCCGCCCCCGACGAAGTTGTTGAGCACCTGCTCGGCCGGGCTCATCGCCGGCAGGTCGAAGCCCGCCAGAAACTCCGCCAGCACCCGCAGCTGTCGCCGCCACTCCGGCCCGCCCCAGCCCGGCGTGTTCGCCGTCGGCGTGCCCTCGCCGGCCGGGTCGCTCGGCGTGAACGAGTAGTCGAGGTGGCTGAACACCCCCCCACCGGCCAGCATGAAGTGCCACGCCTCGCGCCGGTACGGTGTGGGGCTCTGGCCCTTGAAGCCCGTCTCGTCATCGGCGATGACCTTGCCGAGGTGGTAGTTGCCCCAGACGGCCGAGGGCTCGGCGTAGTGGAAGCTCACGATGTCCACCGCCTCGTGCAGGTCGGTCACGCGCATGGTGCGGTTGTTGACGTTCTGGGCGATCAGGTGGCGGTTGGGCAGGCCCTGCTCGGTCTCGACGATCACGTCGATGATGCGGTTCTGCCAGGGCCGGAAGTCCTGCGCGTCGTGCGTGGAGTAGGGCTCGTTGTGGATCTCGAAGTAGAAGTTGTCGTAGCCGTTGCACTCGGTGACGATCTTGCGGACCATCGCCTCCTGGCTGGCCTGGATGCGGGGGCAGCCCATGCGGTAGACGTCGTGGCGGTCGGCGGGGTCCTCGGTGTCGTTGACGTTGTTGGCCGGGTGGAACGGGTTCGCCTGCCACAGCCGATCGTTGTAGAGGAAGCAGAACATCACCAGCTCGACCACAACCCCCTTGCGGGCAGCGTATGACAGAAAATCCCTGAGCCGCGTGAAGTAGGCCTCGTCCCACCGCTCGAGGTCGAACACGGGCCCTTCCTTCTCACGCAGGGGCCGATCCGCCCGCGCCCACGGCGCGATGAACCGGTCGGGCTGCGGGGCCAGCGTGTTGTCGGCGATGCCGAAGCTGCCCGGGATCTCCCGGTAGCTGCCGGTGAAGGTGCGGGTGAGGTTGAGCCCATCGCCGGCCAGGGCGTCGAGGTAGCGCTCGTAGTCGAAGTCGAGGTTCAGCACCGCCCCGTAGTGCTCGCCCGAACCGACCAGCGCGATGGGTCGGCCCTGGTACTCGAGGTAGTGCGGATTGCGGTCCAGTTGGCGGATGGGCGGCATGGGCAGCTCCTTTTTCACGGTTGGAATTCCCGGAGCCGTTCATACCGCAGACGCCGGCCGAACGCAATGGCGGCGGGGGGAGGTCTTAGGACGGCCACAGAGGACCCAGCGCGGGCTTCGCCCGCAACCCAACCTGAATCCGGAACGCGGCCCGGTGGCCCAGAAGAAACAGCGCGGGGGCTCTGCCCCCACACCCCCGGGATTTATCGCTTTGGGCCTCCGGCATGGGATGGGCTCACGCCCCTGCCGACCGGCCGGGCCCGAGGACGGACGGCTTGGAGAGGTAGGCCGGACGCAGTCCGGCTGGGGCCAGGCGCCGCAGGGGACCTTCTCCCCCAGCCGGACTGCGTCCGGCCTACAGGGGGCGGCCTTGGCTCACCCATGCCCTGGGTGGCCGACCCCGGCCCGGATCTACACGGTGGTCCGCACGTAGTCGCCGGTCGAGTGGGGCTCGGGGACCTCCAGGCCCTCGGCGCGGAGGCCTTCGATGTGCAGCTCGATCGCCTCCCTTATCGACTGGCGGACCTCGTCCAGCGTCTCCCCACACGATACGCAGCCGGGCAGATCCGGCACGTAGGCGCTGAAGCTGCCGTCAGCGGCCTGCTCCACGACGACAAGATACTCTCGGGTTCCGCGGGCTTCGTCCATTGCCTACTCCTCACGGGACAGTCCGGCCTGCTTCATTATACTGCGTAAGGTTCCGGGCGGGACGTCCTTCGCCGGCTTCATCGGGATGGTCACCAGGCCAGGCTTGGTCGGGTGCTTGTACTGCGCATGGCTGCCCCTCTGACGCACCCATCGCCATCCGTCCGTCTCGATCCACTGAATCAGGTCCCTGTATTTCATCGGCCCCCTATAGTCACAAAGCCCCCGGGCCTGGCCGCGGGCATAGCCGGGGCCAAGCCGGCCCTATCGGGTGGCTACCAACACCGTAGCCTCGTAGGGCGTGCAACTTGTTGCACGCGCAACAATGCCGGAACGCTGACCGCGGTCGTTGCGCGAGCAACGAGTTGCTCGCCCTACGGGTTAGGCCGTGCCTTCGGTCTTGGCCTCATCCTGGTCCTCGGGCCGCTCTTCGGGCTCGGGCGTCTCCAGGACGCGGGGGTTCTCCATGGGCGGTCCGGCGAGGGCGCGGGTGGTGGCGGGGCCGCCGGTGCGCTCGTAGGCGTCGACGACGTTCTGGACGAGGCGGTGGCGGACGATGTCGCCCCGCTCCAGGGCGACGGTGGCGATGCCCTTGATGCCGCGCAGGCGTCGCTGGGCGTCCTCCAGGCCGCTGGTGGCGCCGTCGGGCAGGTCGACCTGGCTGGCGTCGCCGGTGACGATGACCTTCGAGCCATGGCCCATGCGGGTCAGGAACATCAGCATCTGCGAAGGCGTGGTGTTCTGGGCCTCGTCCAGGATGATGACGCTGTCGTTGAGCGTCCGCCCGCGCATGTACGCCAGCGGGATCACCTCGATGACGTCGTTGACCATGAACCGCTTGACCTGCTCGAAGTCCATCATGTCGTGCAGGGCGTCGAACAGCGGACGCAGGTACGGGTTGACCTTCGCCTGCAGGTCGCCGGGCAGGAAGCCGAGCTTCTCGCCGGCCTCGACGGCGGGGCGGACCAGGATCAGCCGCTTCATCTTGCGATGCTTGAGCAGGTGCACCGCCATGGCCACGGCGAGGTAGGTCTTGCCCGTGCCGGCCGGGCCGAGGCAGAAGATCATGTCGTGCGTCCGCATCGCGTCGATGTAGCGCTTCTGGCCGGGGGTCTTGGCCTTGATCATGGCCGAGCCGGTCAGCACGTCGATGATCTCGGCGGAGAGCTCGCGGGACTCCTCGGCCGCGTGGGAGACGGCATCGATGACGTCCTCGTCGGTCAGTCGCCCCTGGGTGCGCTGCATGCGCTGCAGCTCCTGCAGCACAGCCGCCGCCCGCGAGACGTTCCTGCTCGCGCCGGTGATCTTCACCACACCGTCCCGCGCGAAGATCTGTACGTTAAGGCTGTCGCGGATCAGCCGGAGATGCTTGTCGCCCGGACCGAACAGCTCGAGCCGCTGGTCGGGCCGCTCTAGCGTGACAGTCAGTTCCAAAGGTTCAACTCACTCCTCGCCGGGCGTTGCCCGGTCTACAAAAGCCCCAAGAACTCCTAGGCCAACAGGCGGAGCACGACGTACGCCATCGGCGCCGCCAGGAACATCGAGTCGAGCAGGTCGAGCACGCCGCCGAACTCCGGGATCAGGTTGCCGGAGTCCTTTCGGCCGGCGTCGCGCTTGATCAGACTCTCGCACAGGTCGCCGAACTGCCCGACCAACGCCAGACCCAGGCCCAGCAGGCCCGCCTGCCACCAATCAATTATAGGTCGCCCCGCTGCGTCGAAGGCCGCGGCCGTGACGATGGCGGCGATGGCGGCACCGGCCAAGCCGCCGGCCAGGCCCTCCCAGCTCTTGCCCGGCGAGAGCCAGGGGATGATCTTGTGCCGCCCGGCCAGCGTGCCGACGAAGTAGGCGCCGATGTCGGTGCCCTTGGTGGCTGCCAGCACCAGCACCAGGCCCGGCACGCCGAAGCCGACCCGCAACGCCAGGATGCCCGCCCCGAGCACGCCGAGGTAGGCCAGGCCCAGCGTCGAGCCGCCCAGTCGCCCCATGGCCGCCTGCACGCGGTGGGTGGCCATCTGGGCCAGGAACAGCCCGGCCAGGGCCGCCGCCAGGGCCATCAGGAACAGCCAGGGGTCGCCCGCCAGCTCCCGCGGCAGCCACTGGGCCCACACGGGCATCGTCGCCAGGCCGGCCGAGAGGGCCACCGCCGGCCCGGCCAGGGCGGGCAGCCCCGCGTCGCGGAACAGCCGAACGGCCTCGAGCTGGCCCACGACCACCAGCACCAGCACTACTACGCCCGCGGGAAGACCGACGATCGGAAAACCGGCCTGCTGGAGGTGGTCGTCCCACCACAGCAGGGCCACCAGGACGCCGATGATCATCGCACCGAATAGGATTCTTCCCTTCATACCCCTATTGCACGCCACCGCCGGCCAAAAAGCAAGGCCCCGGCCAGGCGTGCAGGCCCTCGGCGGCCGCCATTCGCGGCCATGCAGGCCCTCTACAGCCCCGTTCACGCCATGCAGACCCTCTCGCCGGACAGGCCTTCTGCAGCCCCGTTCACGGGGCTTCGCCCGCGCAGCGGGTTCAGGCCCGGCCTTCCAGGCCGGGTACGCAGAGACGCTCAGACTCCTTCTTTTGAGCCCCCCTTCAGCGGGCTTACCAGACGCCCGAGGGTAGGCCCGCTGAAGTCGCAGAGCCAGCCAAAGCGGCGTCAAGGCCGCCGCACTCCATATTGCGCTCGCGCCCTGGGCCTCCATTGGCCAGTACGACTGACGAGTCAACGCCGCAAGACGTGGCCACGAACGCCGTAGCCACGGCACCCGCTGGCCGGTTCAGGCGGGGCTGACCCTACAGCGGCGCAGGGCCTTTCCGTATCTCAATCTCAGGCAAGTACCTGCGGTGGTTCTACATAGATTCCACTAAGGAACCTGCACTATCCCTCATTGAGTGGAACTACCTAGCAAGCCGATACTTATTGTGTCAACGGCCGGAGCGGCCGAGTGCGGTGAAAAGTGGACCCCGACCCCGCGTCAGGCCTTTGGGCAGGAAGGCCTGACCCCGCACTCGGTCGCCCGGCCGTTGGCGTTTTCAGGTCGTTTCCCAGTATCCATCGCCATCATTTCAGATGTTTCCATGCCATGATCTCCCTTGGCGCTCAGCCGGTGCAAGCCAGTCCCCCGGTGCACGTGTCCAAGGCATTGTAGCGCCGCGGCGGGCCCCTTTTAGGCGACCCCTTGTCCCGGGCGAGCCGTTGCGGTAGCCTAGAGGGCTTTACGTGCCTGGCCGGATGAACCGGTGCGGTAAAGCCGGTACGGCCCGGGCAGCCAGGGGTCGGGCGGATCAACTGACCCCCTAAATCACAAAAGCGCGAGGTCCTATGGATCTTCAAGCCTACCTGCAGCCCCAACGGGTCCTTCGCCTGCACGGCCAGACCAAGGCCGCGGCGATGGACGAACTGATGGACGTCCTGGGCGGCGACGATAGTCCGGACATCGACCGCGAGCGGCTGGCCGCGGCGGTGTGGCACCGCGAGGAGCTCATGAGCACCGGCATCGGGCAGGGGCTGGCGATTCCCCACGTCCGCCTGGCCGGGCTCAAGCAGGCGGTGATGGCGGTCGGCCTCCGCCCCGAGGGCCTGGGCGACTACGAGGCCCTCGACGGCCAGCCGGTGACCATCGTGGTGCTCATCGCTGCCCCCCAGGGCCAGCACGAGACCTACATCCGCCTGCTGGCCAAGATCGCTGAGGTGCTCAAGCACGAGGACTGCCGCCAGGCCGTGCTGACTGCCGAGACGACCGAACAAGCCCACCAGATCCTCACGGAGTGGGCTGAGTGATTCCCTCCGCCCCGCTGGCCGTGCTGGACCTGACGCACCTGCCGATCCTGCTGGTGATCGGCCTGGCGATCTTCTTCGGCACGATCGGGGCGAACCTCTTCCAGCGCCTGCGGATTCCGCAGGTGCTGGGCTACATCGCCATCGGCCTGCTGGTGGGCCGAACGGGCTTCGAGCTGATCGGCGAGGAGGCCCTGGCCCGGCTGGCGCCGTTCAACTTCTTCGCCCTGGGCATCATCGGCTTCATGATCGGCGGCGAGCTGCACCGCGAGACCTTCCGCAAGTACGGGCGGCAGTTCCTGGTGATCCTGCTGGCCGAGGGCATCGCCGCTTTCGTGGTGGTGACGCTGGGCGTGATGGCGATGGGGATGCTGGCGATCGAGCTGGGCTGGTGGCCCGGGGGCACCTGGCAGACGGCGGGGGCCCTGGCGCTGGTGCTGGGGGCGATCAGCTCGGCGACCGCGCCGGCGGCCACCGTCGACGTGCTGTGGGAGTACAAGACCCGCGGCATCCTGACGACGACGGTCTTCGCGATCGTTGCCCTGGACGACGGGCTGGCGCTGGTGCTGTACGGCGTGGCCTCGGTGGTGGCCAAGCAGTTGCTGGGCGCGACGGGCGAGGGCGGCTTCGCCTGGGCCATGGGCCGGGCGGCCTATGAGCTGCTCGGGGCGGCCGGCCTAGGCGTGGCCGTGGGCGTGGGGCTCAACTACCTCGTCCGCCGCGGGCGCGACCGCAACAAGTCGATGGCGTTCATCATCGGCTGCCTGCTGCTGGTGGTGGGCCTGGCCAGCGCCCTGGGGATGGACGTGATCCTGGCGGCGATGGCCCTGGGCGTGACGCTGACGAACCTGGCGCCGCGGCGGAGCCACCCGGCCTTCGAGATCGTCGAGAGCTTCAGCACGCCGATCTACGTGCTGTTCTTCGTCTTCGTCGGCGCCCGCCTGGAGCTGGGCGGCATGGCCGGCTGGATGTGGATCCTGGCGGCGGTGTACGTCATCGGGCGTTCCGGCGGCAAGATGCTCGGCGCCTGGCTGGGCGCCCGCTGGACGCACGCGGCCGAGTCGGTCCGCAAGTACCTGGGCCTGTGCCTGTTCAGCCAGGCCGGCGTGGCGGTGGGCCTGGCGATCCTCTCGAGCCGAAGCTTCAGCGGCGACAACGATTTCATGGCCACTCTCATCGTCACCATCGTGACGGCCACCACCTTCCTGGTCCAGCTGATCGGCCCGCCGAGCGTGAAGCTGGCCGTCCAGCGGGCCGGCGAGGTGGGCCTGAACGTCACCGAGGCGGACCTGGCCCGCACCTACCGCGTCGCGCAGGCGATGGAGGCCGGCGCCCCCACCTTCGCCGAGGCCACCCCCGTCGCCCAGATCCTGCCGGTCATCGCCCACAGCGAGGCCACCAGCTACCCCGTCACCAACCGCCAGGGCCGACTGGTGGGCCTGATCACACTGGCCGAGCTCAAGAACAGCTTCGCCGGCGAGGGCCTCAGCGAGTGGCTCGTCGCCCAGGACGTGATGCGCCCGGCCCCCGACACGGCCCGCAGCGACGAGGTCCTCATCGACGTCATGGACCGCATGAAGACCCAGGGCCTCGAGAGCGTCCCCGTCGTCCAGGCCGCCAACGGCCAGAAGCTCGCCGGCCTGCTCGAGCTGCGGGCCGTCAACCACCGCCTGGCCACCGAAATCCTCCGCCGCCGCCAGATCGCCGACAGCCCCGAATCGCCCTCCGCTTGAGCCCCCGCCCGCGTTGGCCGCGACGGACGGAGCAACGGCAAACGAAGGCGGCGGGCGCCCGCTGGGAGCGCCCACCGCCCTGAATGTTAATCGCGGGGCTTACCGTCACATCCGCCGCCGAATCAGGACCAGGCCAACCCCCAGTAGGGCCAGCGAGGCCGGCTCGGGCACAGCGGCAAACTGCCCCAGCGTAACGGCATTGTCGCTGCCGCCACCGACGAATAGGATCTGACGGATTCGGTACTCCCCCTCGTCGGGAATGGTGAAGGAGAAAGCGTCCGGGGCCTCGAACGTAGTCCAGTAGACCGGAACCCATCCCTCCTCCCCCCACAGAAGGGTCCGTTTCTCCTCGACCACATAGTAATAGAGGAGTTCCGAGAACGGGCCGTTCTTGAGCCCGTCATCACTGAGCGTCAACTCCTGCCCAACCTGGGTCTCCAGCAGACCGTCATCATCCCCGTCGCCCAGGCCGTTGATCAGCGTGATCCCGTGCTCGGTGATGGTGCCCGTGAACAGGGCGGGCACGCCCGGAGCGGCGCGGCAGAAAGATTTGCCCGTGAATTGGCCGGCTGCATTGCCGCTCAACGTCAGACGGGCCAGGACATAGGTCCCCGGCCCGCAGTCGCCCGGAGAGAACCACGAGACCCCGATCTCCTGGTCCGTCATCGTCGGCGTGTCGGCCAGCGACGCGTCACCGAATGGATTGGGGTTCGGGAACCCCGCCGGGCAGGTTACGAAGGTGTCCCACTCCAGCGAGGGGAAGTACTGGAACAGGGCGGGACTCGGAGCCAGGGCAGTGCCCATCGGATCCTGGTAGAGCGTCCCGGTCGTCAACGCCAAATCCAGGCGCGAGTTCGTCCATCCCGAATCGGAGTCGATGAGAAGGTCGTAAGTGCGGTAGCCCGAGAACCCACAGACCACAGGCGATACCGACATAGTGACGTCCGCCCCCGCCAGAGGCACGCCCAGGAACACTACGGCCATTACCATTACCATGGCTATTGCAGATCTGCTCATCTTTCGCGCTCCTCTGAATAACTCGTAACCCCAACGTCGCCCGGCAGACACAAGGATGCCTGCGATCATGAGACCCACCACAGTGGGCTCCGGAACAGGCGCAGAAACACCCGCACCCCAGTGGTTCAGAAGCAGGTTCAGATCACGGTCGTCGACCGCACAGTCGCCGGTAAAGTCCCCATCTCCCCAAAGCCCCTGTTGCGCCCAGTGCGACAGGACAATGGACAGGTCCGCGTCGTCCACTCCCCCGTCAAGGTTGGCATCGCCCTTCAGCCAGCCCTCCACGTCCACCAGATACCCACATGTAACCCTCCAGTCCTGGTAGTAGGGACTGGTCCCAGCACCACTCTTCTGAGGCAGGAACGGCCACCACTCAACCCCGTTGCCGTCAATTACGGGCGGAACTCCTCCCGGTGCTGCTGCGCTGTACCAACTGGCATTCGCCGTTCCATTTACCCATGTATCCATAACGGCGAACCCGCCGACGGTGACATTCTGGGTTTCGCCCACGTAACACACATCAAACATCTCGTCCTGATAGCCATAGGCAAGGACATAGTGCCCGCCGGGCCCGCCCATCGCCAGCAGCACCGGCCGCTCTGCATCAATCTCCGCCTTGAGTGTATTGTAGTCGAAGGTCCCGCTGGAAAGCCCCGAAACAAAGTCGTGTGTAACAGCGGGGGCATATCCTTCGTTTTGCAGTGTCCCCGGATCGTCCCACAGGAAGTAGTCGGGGAGGCGGTTCGCCATGCTCAACCCAGATGTAATCCCCGCTTTCGCCCGCAAGTGGTCCGCAATACAGTCAGGGCTCTGTGCGTGGTCCGGATAGGTCGTCCCGGACTCCCAAGTGCCAATGAGGTTGGGGGTAGTGGGCATGCCCTGCTCCACCCCCGAGATAATGTGGGCATTGCTGGCCACCATACGCCTTGTGCCGTTCGTCCCTGCGTTCGGCAAGCTGTCGATGCCCCACCACACAGAGGCATCTCCCGAGTCTCCATATCCGGTGTATAGATTCCCCCAATAGTAATCATTATCCTGCCGCCCGTCCCAGTACCCGACAAGCATGCCTGCGGCGGTGGGCCCGCACCCTGCCCACCAGCGATATTCAGGAACCCCTTGAATTACATTGCTGTCGGGATATGCGACACCTGCAACAACTCCGATGACTGCCAAAACCACCACTTCCACCCAACAGGCTTTCCCCATTCGGCACTTCCCTTTTTAGAAGAGGATCCCCACGACCCCCAAGCTCCCTACTCCGGGAGCCATCCGGGGTTACCATTTAACGATAGACGAGACGCCCCTCCAATGATGTAGCGTCTGGGGGCAGCCCGCTATCACAGACATCTAGAAGCCTTTGGTGATTCTCGCATATCCCTCCAGCTTGTCAATACAGTGCGCAGGGCAACTTGCCGGCCTGCTCGAGCTGCGGGCCGTCAACCACCGCCTGGCCACCGAAATCCTCCGCCGCCGCCAGATCGCCGACAACCCCGAAACCTCCACCGCCTGAGCCCCCGACCCCGCCCGCGCAATCGATGCGCAATACGGCATTGGCCCGACGCCGAATCGGTGCTACAATGGCTTGACCGATCAGGGCTTGGGCATTTCGTTCGTCGTGGGCGCGTGGAAGGGGTCAGCCGTGAGGACCATCGACCGATACGGCATGTGGATCTCGCTGATCGTGGCCGACCTCATCGCCGCGGCCATGATGGTCTATCGCCCCATCGCCGACGCGGGGTTCATGCTGCTGTTCGTGCCGCTGCTGTGGGCGTGCTTCCTGGCCCGGCCGCGATACTTGTGGCTGATGGCGCTGCTGGTCTCGCTGAGCCGCTTCGGCCTGGAGTACATCCGCCTGGCCAGCCGGGAAGGCCCGCTGGACGTGACACGGCTGATCGTCTCGCCGCTGTCGGTCGTGCCGCTCTACCTGGCGCTGGTGGTGGGGTTCCTGTGGTACCGGCGGCGCGAACGGCTGCTCCGCGAGCAGCTGGTCGCCCGCGAGCGGACGCAGGCCATGAGCCAGTTCATCGGCGGGCTGGCCCACGACCTCAACAACATCCTCAGCGTCATCATGGGCACCGCCCACCTGCTGCACGCCGACGGCGAGTCCAGCGACTCGGCCAAGGCCGACGCCCAGACCATCACCGACGCCGCCCAGCGCGGCTCGACACTCATCCGCCGCATGCTCCAGCAGCGGCCCGATCGGCCCCACAAGGAGCCCACCGACCTCAACAGCCTCGCCGCCGAGGCCATCCGCTACGTCAAGCCCGCCCTGGGACCCGAGGTCGAGCTGAACGTCGAGGCTGGGCCCGACCCGCTGCCGGTGCTCGCCAACGCCCTGGAGATCTACCAGGTCATCCTGAACCTCTGCATCAACGCCGCCGACGCCATGAGCCACCGCGGCACCATCCGCCTGACCAGCCGGCGCGAGGACCTGCCCCTCGGCCGGGCACGCGAGCATGGCGTCCAGCCAGGCCCCTTCGCCGTCCTGGAGGTCATCGACACCGGCACCGGCATGGCCCCCCGAGTGCTCAGCCGGGTCTTCGAGCCCTTCTTCACCACCAAGGGCCCCCAGCAGGGCTCGGGCCTGGGCCTGGTCGTCGTCAAGAGCGTCGTGGAAGATCACGGCGGCTTCATCGAGTTCGACTCCACCGTCGGCAAAGGCACCACCGCCCGCCTCTGGCTGCCCCTGCGACCCGAGCCCGCCGCCGGCGCCAGCCCCACCGCCTCCGACTCCGCCCTGGCCCGATAGGGCCACGGTCGCCCCCCCGCCGGCCGAATTGGGTTCGTTTCACCAGAACCCGTTAGGCTGGGGCGCAGCCCTACCTTCTCCGCCGATGCCAATCTGGCAGTCCCGTGTCCCGATTTGTCGGCGATCCTGCCAGTTCTACAGATTTGTCGGGGGGCCTCTTCGCCCACGCGGGGCAAGTCTGTGGCCCTGCCTGACTTCCGCAGCCTCCTCATTCTGGCATGGCCTTTGCACTTCTCCAGCATGAGTGGACCGGGCGCTGCCCGGAGACCTCTGGGGCGTCCGGTGACGGGTTCAGGGCCCGATCGGGGCCCGCAGGAAACATCAGGGAGGTGAGTCTCCATGGTGGACATCATCAAACGTAGCGGTGGCACGACGCACCCGCTGAGTCGGCTTCAGGATGAGATGACCGACCTGTTCGGGCGGTTCTTCGGGACGGAGTGGCCCTTCCTCGAACGGGGCCAGGGCACAGGCTGGTGGCCGGCGATGGACGTGGCCGAGAGCGACCAGGCCATCACCGTCTCGGCCGAGTTGCCCGGGCTCAAGGCCGAGGATGTCGACATCTCGGTGCACGGCAACGTCCTGACCATCAGCGGGGAGAAGAAGGACTCCTCCGAGCAGCGCGAGGGCGACCGCTACCACGTCGAACGACGGTACGGCTCGTTCCAGCGGCGCCTGCAGCTGCCCGCTGACGTGGACGTCGAGAGGATCCAGGCCGAGTGCCGCGACGGCGTGCTGACCGTCACGCTGCCCAAGACCGAGCAGGCCAAGCCCCGGCGGATCGACGTCAAGTCGTAACCGCGCCGGGCTCGGTGCCCCGGCTGGGGCTGGAGCGTTTGCCCATTGGGTGTATGGACAGGTTGTGTCCCGATAGGGGCGGCCCGGCGAGATGCCCACGGATGGCAATCCGTGGGCTTGGGTTGCCTACCGGGCTACCTGCAGGCGCTTTGGCGGAGGTCGGGGCACCGGGCTCGCTCGGGCAGGACTGGTGACGTAGAATGCAGCAGTGGACCCAGCGGCACGACGGGGGGGCCGATTGGCCGGTGATGCCGGCAAGGAGGATCCGCGTGTATCGCAAGAGCACCAACGGCACGATCCGCTTCAGCCTCAAGGCCCCCCGGGGCACCCGCCGCGTCCAGTTGGCCGGCGACCTGACGGCGTGGCAGCCTGTGGACATGGAACGCCGCCCCGGCGGGCGGTTCCTCATCGACCTGCCGGCCATCGCGGACCTCTGCGAGTACAAGTTCCTCATCGACGGCCAGTGGGCCCAGGACCCCGACCACAGCGACTGGGCGTGCAACCCCTACGGCACGGTCAACTCCGTCGCCCGCCTGCGCGAGGCCGCCCTGGCCCGGCGGTAACCCAACCCACTCGCCGCCACCGCCTTCAGGCCCCGCGCGTCCGGCTGTGCCGACACCCTCGATTGCCTCGCCCTGTCGCGCCGGCTGGCCCGTCGCGATCTGCGCGCCTACAGTTAGGAATGCGACCCCACGATGTACCCGCAGTACGGCAGTCGGCGCCGCTGGGCCCGGAGGGCCTGCGGCGCAGGAGGGTGTGCCATGGATAGCGCGCGGCAGGACCGCGACCTGGTGGCGTCGGTGGTCTGGCGGCTGGTGCAGGATGAGGCGGTCGACTCGGCCGGCATCGAGGTGCACGCGACGGGCGGGCGGGTAATCCTGATCGGCCAGGTGCCCACCGAGCGGGCCCGGCGGCGGGCGGAGGTGTTGGCCGTCGCGACGGCCGGCGTGGCGGGCGTGGAGAACCGGCTGGCCGTCCTGGCCCCGCAGACACCGGCCGAGATGGACGATGCGCAGGTGCAGG
>JAWLCG010000056.1:0-1977 GCA_041687295.1 Phycisphaerae bacterium
CGAAAGAATCCTCTGCCGCCTCCGATGGGATTCCTTCGCCCTTTCAGGGCTCGGCGCTCACAAGGCACGTTTTTCCGGGGGCTTGCGCCCCCGGCTAAACTCTTTCGCCCCTTCGGGGCTGGCGCTGGGACGAGCCGGCGATGCGCCTCCAGGCGCGGTGCTCAACTCCGCCCAGAGAAGTCACAGATCCACGCCTTCGAGCCGTCGGATAGACTCGCACAAAGCGCAGTCACGGCACCTGTACCTATCATTCTTGACTGCTGTACGCTCCGCTACGGTGCGATCCTCGGCTCCTCTTTGGGCGACAGGCCGGTGGGGTTGTTCACCTTGGCGCCGCTGGGGGCGGGCACGTCGCCGTCGAGCAGCGGGTCGTGCGTGTCGCGCATCCACTGCTCCAGCTGGACGCGCAGGTCCTCGCGGATCTCGGCGTAGCCGGGGGCGTCGGCGACGTTGCGGGCCTCGTTGGGGTCGTAGGTGAGGTCGTACAGTGCCTCGGTCGGCCACTCGCGGTCGCGCCAGCCCCGCTCCAGCAGGTAGTCCTTACTGACGCTGTCGTCGCAGTTGGGCAGCACGGGCCCGCGGCGGTCGCCGAAGCGGCGGATGTAGCGGTAGCGGTCGGTGCGGATCGACCGCATGAGCTCGTAGGAGGCGTGGTAGGTCACCTCGCTGAAGGCCGCCTCGCGGATACGCTCGGCCTGGCCGGTCGCCAGGGGCACCATGGACTCGCCCTGCAGGTAGGCCGGCCGATCCAGGCCCGCCAGGTCGCACACGGTGGGGAAGACGTCCACGTGCGAGACCAGCGCGTCGACGGCCTGGCCGCCCGCGAAGCCGCCCGGGCCCCGCACGATCAGCATCACGCCGGTGCCGTGGTCGGTGAGGTTGCACTTCATGAACGGAAACGCGATGCCGTGGTCGGTCGTGGCGATGACCAGCGTGCTCTCGGCCAGGCCGGCCTGGCCGAGGGCGTCGAAGACCACGCCCATCTTCGCGTCGAGCCGCTCGGCCGAGGCGTTGAAGGCGGCCATATCCTCGCGGACGGCGGCCACGTCGGGCAGCGGGGCGGGGGGCTGGACGTGCCGCCCGTCGCCCTCGGGGCCGTCGTTGTGGAACCATCGGCCCTGGCGGTGGGTCTCGCCGAAGCCGACGGCCAGGAAGAAGGGCTTCTCGCCCGTGTAGCCGCGGAGGAACTCGGCCGCCTTGACCTCCGCCTCGCCGGCGTGGCCGAGGATCTCGGCGTAGCCCAGCGTGTCGACCTCCTTGTAGGGCGCCTCGTGCTGCACGCCCGACAGGGCGGTGTGGTAGCCGTGGCGGGCCAGGAAATTCGCCAGGTGTTCCTGCGGGTCGCGCAGGCGGAAGCCGCGATGGGCCAGGCCGATCATGCCCGAGCTGTGGGCGCTCTGGCCCGTCAGCATGGCTGCGCGGCTTGGCGAGCAGGTCGGGCCCGCGCAGAAGCATCGGCGGAACAGCACGCCCTCGTCGGCGAGACGCTGGAGATTCGGCGTCCGCACGGCCCGGCCATAGGGCTGGATGTATCGGCCCGTGTCGTGCGAGTGGATGTACAGGATATTCGGTCGGCCCATGGGGCGGCTCCTTTCAAGCGAGAGATTCACCCGCAGGATACCGCCCGGCCGCCCGGCCGTCCAGCGCGGGCCGACGATGCGAGGCCCGGCCGAGACCCCCACGGATTGCGCTTCGCGCGCGAAGCTCCATCCGTGGGCTTGATGAGTGACACTAATTCAATCCCTACCTCTTATCGACCCTTCCGCTGCTGCGGAGGAGCTGGTGGTAGGTCTCCAGGGCGGCGGGAAAGGGGCCCAGGGCGCGCTCGAAGATGCCCAGCGAGTAGGCGATGGTCATGCCGTAGTTGCAGATGGGCACGCCGGCCTGGCGGCAGCGCAGGATGCGGCTGAGCACCTCGCGGCGGTTCCACATGCACGAGCCGCAGTGCACCACGAGCTTGTACCCCGAGAGGTCCTC
>JAWLCG010000056.1:1987-18190 GCA_041687295.1 Phycisphaerae bacterium
GTCGTGGCCCTGGATGGTCGTGAACTCCAGCTTGCCGCCGACGTATTGCGTCAGCCAGCGGGGGATCTTCACCCGCCCGATGTCGTCGCCGATGGGGTGGTGGGCGCAGGCCTCGGCCACCAGCACGCGGTCGCCGGGCTGGAGGTGTTCGATGGCCATCGCGCCGCGGACGAACTCGCTCAGGTCGCCCTTGGCGCGGGCGAACAGGATGCTGAAGCCCGTCAGCGGCACCTCGGGGGGCGTGTCGCCGGCGACCTTGAGGAACGCCTGGCTGTCGGTAATCACCAGGGCGGGCGGGCGCTTCAGGCGGTCCAGCGCGTCGCGCAGCTCGCGCTCCTTGACGACCATGCAGTAAGCGTCCGCGTCGAGCAGGTCGCGAATCGCCTGCACCTGCGGCAGGATCAGCCGGCCCTTGGGCGCCTCCATGTCGATCGGCACGACCAGCACGGCCAACTCGCCGGCGCCGACGAGGTCGCCCACGATGGCCGGGGCGTTGATGAACTCCTCGGGGGCCGAGCGGATCATCGCCTCGCGGACATCGAGGATGCCCTCGCCGCGAGAGGCCGCCGTCAGGACGGTGCGGACGCCCTTGCCGCCCTCGCTCGCCAGCCGTTCCAGCAGGGTCGGGTCGGGCTGGGCAAGGTCGGTCTTGTTGAAGATGACGATAGTCGGCGTCTCGCGGCGGCGCAGCTCGTGGAGGATCGCCTCCTCGAACTCGCCCCAGCGCCCCGCCTCGGTGACGATGATGCCCACGTCGGTGCGGTCGAAGACCTGGCGGGTCTTCTGAACCCGCAGTTCGCCGAGGGCGCCGACGTCGTCGATGCCGGCGGTGTCGATGAACAGCACCGGCCCGACGGGCAGCAGTTCCATGGGCTTCTCGACCGGGTCGGTCGTCGTGCCGGCGACGTCTGAGACGATGGAGACGTTCTGGCGCGTCAGGGCGTTAAGCAGAGAGCTCTTGCCCACGTTGCGCCGGCCAAACAGGCCGATGTGCAGGCGGAAGCCTTTGGGTGTGCTCTGCATGGGGCTACGTCCTATTCTGCGGTGCGGGCCGTGAGCCCAGGCGCGTGATGGCTTCGGGGCTGGTCAGGGCATCGAACTGCTCGGCCGACAGCAGGCCGCGCTCCAGGGCCAGCTCGCGGACGCTTCGGCCCGTGGCGCGGGTGTCGGCGGCCAGGGCGGTGGCGGCCTCGTAGCCGATGGCGTCGAGCAGGGCGGTGACGGTGGCGGTGGCGGTCTCGACGTGGCGCCGGCAGCGTTCGGCATCGGCGGTGAGGCCCTCGACGCAGTGGCGGCGGAAGATGCTGCACGCGCCGGCCAGCAGCGACAGGCCGCCCAGCAGGCACTCGGCGATGAGCGGCCCGAAGGGGTTGAGCTCCAGGTGGCCCATGCTGACGGCGGTTGTCAGGGCCTGGTCGTAGGCGATGGCCATCAGGGCGGCCTGGGTGACGGCCTCGGGGATGACGGGGTTGACCTTGCCGGGCATGATGCTCGAGCCGGCCTGGCGGGGGGGCAGGCGGATTTCACCGATGCCGCCGTCGGGGCCCGAGGAGAGGAACCGCAGGTCGCCGGCGACCTTGATGAGGTTGCTCGCACAGGCCTTGCCGATGCCGCTGACCTCGACGAAGGCGTCGTTGTTCTGGGTGGCCTCGACGAGGTTCTCCGCCCGGGCGAGGCCCAGGCCGGTGATATCGCGGAGGTGCTCGGTCGCGCGGAAGATGAACTGCCGCGGCGCCCCCAGCCCCGTGCCGATGGCCGTGCCTCCGAGGTTGACCACGCGGAGGCGTTCCTCGCACTTGTAGACCCGCCAGCGGTCGCGTCCGAAGGCCTCGGCGTAGCTACCCATCTCGCGGCCGAGGGTGGTCAGCACGGCGTCCTGCATCTGCGTGCGGCCGATCTTGACGACGTCGGCGAGGGCCTTCTCCTGGGCCTGGAAGGCCTCCTGCAAACCGACCAGCTCGCGCTCGAGCCGTCGCAGCAGGCGGATGGCGGCGACCTTCAGTGCGGTGGGGTAGGTGTCGTTGGTGGACTGGTGGCGGTTGACGGTGTCGAGGGGGTGGACGCGGTCGTAGTGGCCCCGCGGCTCGCCGAGCAGTTCCAAGGTGCGGTTGGCGAGCACCTCGTTGGCGTTCATGTTGGTGCTGGTGCCGGCCCCGCCCTGCAGGGCGTCGGTGCGGTTGTGGGCGTCGAGTTGGCCGCCGTCGAGTTCGGCGCAGGCCTGGCCCAGCGCGGCGAAGGTGGCGTCGTCGAGGTAGCCCAGCTCGTGGTTGGCCCGGGCGCAGGCGAGCTTGACGGCCCCGTACGCCCGCCACAGGGCCGGGTGCACGCACCGGCCGGCCAGGGCCGAGAAGTTCTCGATGGCCCGCTCGGTGTGCACGCCGTGCATCGCCCCGGCCGGCACCGGCCGATCGCCCAGCAGGTCGTGCTCTGTGCGGTAGTCAGGCATTCGAAGAGGGTAATGGGTTAATGGGTTGATTGGTTAATTGGTTGACGGGTAAACCCATCGCGTGCGGGTCCATGGTTCTGGGTGCCCCGGGCAAGCCGCAGGCTCGCCCGGCCGGGGCGGGATCGGGCCACCTGAATCAGCCGCCTCCGCCCTCGACCGGGCGAGCGGTGCTGACGCCCCGCTTGCCTGGGGCACCCAGCTTGTCCGTCGGCGGTGCCGGGCCTCGCTGCGCTCGACCCGGCCTACGACGCAGCCTACGTCTAGAAATACAGGTCGCGGTCGTCGGTCTTGCGGATGCGGTCGAGGCGCTCGATCAGTTCGGTCTTGAGCGGGCCCTCCTCCAGCTCGGCCAGCTCGGCGCGGATGAGCGTCTCGCCGGCGGCGCGGGTCTCGGGCGAGGCGTAGTCCGTCAGGTACTCCACCAGCGTGGACAGGGCGTTGGGCGTGCAGAACCGCTTGATGAAGCCGGGGATCGCGAACTCCATGAAGTGTTCGCCGGTCCGGCCCAGGCGGTAGCAGGCGGTGCACCAGCTGGGGAGGTAGCCATCGACGAGCAGCTCGCGGACGACGGTGTCCAGCGGGCGGATGTCGCCGAGTTGGAACTGCTCGCGCTCCATCACCTGCGTGTCGGAGGCCTCGGTGTAGCCGCCGAGTTCGATTCGGCTGCCCGCGTCGATCTGGCTGACGCCGAAGCCCATCACCTCGCGCCGCAACTCGGCGGTCTCGCGGGCGGTGCAGATCAGGCCGGTGTACGGCACGGCCAGGCGGAGGATGGCGACGAGGCGCTTGAAGTCGTGGTCGTTCACCAGGTAGCGGCTGTCGACCTCCACGCCCGATGCGGGCCGAAGGCGGGGGAAGCTGATCGTATGGGGCCCGACGCCGAACTGGCCCTGCAGGTGCAGCGCGTGGGTGACCAGGCCCAGCACCTCGAACCGCCAGTCGTACAGGCCGAACAGCGCGCCGATGCCCATGTCGTCGATGCCGGCCTCGAAGGCCCGGCTCAGGCCGTCCAGCCGCCAGAGGAAGTCGCCCTTGCGCGTGCCGGCTGGGTGGTAGGCCGCGTAGGTGGCGTGGTGGTAGGTCTCCTGGAAGATCTGGTAAGTGCCGATGCCGCTCTCTTTGACGATGCGGAAGCCCTCGACGTCGAATGGGGCGGCGTTGATGTTGACGCGGCGGATCTCCCCGTGGCGGTCGCGGACGGCGTAGACCTGCCGGACGGTGTCGGCGATGAACTGCGCGTCGTAGCGGGGGTGCTCGCCGTAGACCAGGATCAGCCGCTTGTGTCCCCGCTTCTCCAGGGCCGTCACCTGCTGCTCGATGTCGGCGGGTTCGAGCGTGCGGCGGACGGCCTGGCGGTTGGACCGCTTGAAGGCGCAGTAGAGGCAGTCGTTGACGCAGTCGCTGCCGATGTAGAGCGGCGCGAACAGCACGATGCGGTTGCCGTAGACGTTGCGCTTGAGTTCGCGGGCGGCCTCGAAGATGGCCTCGACCTGCTCGGGGGCGTCGGCGCGGAGCAACTCGGCGGTCTCGGAGACGCTGAGGGGCTGCTTGTCCAGACTCTTGGCGACGATGTCGCGGATGCGGCCCGCGTCGGGTGCGGGCCCGGCCAGCAGGGCGTGCAGGGCGTCATCGTCGATGAAGTCCACCGCTGCCGAGCTCAGTTGCATGGAGGGCAAGGGGGACATGGGTCACCTCGGTTCCTGGGGGGCCCAGGCGGCGCGGTAGCGGGGGCTGTCGCCCCGGCCGGTGCCGACCTGGCGCCCGATCGACTCGATCCGCCGCCGCATGCAGGTGTGGCAGGCCTCGGCCGTCTCACGGATGCACGCCTTGGACGGGTAGATCTCGTACAGCGCCCGGTATTGGACGGGCGTCAGGTTGGGCATGACGACGTTGGCGCCACGCTCCAGGCCCAGCTCGCGTCCGCGGGCGAGGTTGAGCGTCGCCAGGGCGGTCGTGCTGGGGATGTTGGCGGCCGGGCAGGCCAGCCGGGCCAGGGCGATCATCTTGTAGCCCATCAACTCGGTGTTGGGCACCTGCTCATCGGGCGGGGCGGCCAGGGCGGCGGCGTCGCGGCCCAGCGGCGTGTCGGGGTGGGCCAGCCAGGGCCCCACGCCGATCATGTCCAGGTCGAGCGCCGCGAGGGTCTCGACGTCGCCGGCGAGGTCGTCGTAGGTCTGGCCGGGGATGCCGATCATGACGCCCGAGCCGATCTCGTAGCCCATGTCCCGCAGGCGGCGCAGCAGGGCCAGGCGGTCGCTGAGCCCCTGGCCGGGCCGGGCGGGGTGGATGCGGTCGTAGAGCGTTCGGCTGGAGGTCTCGAAGCGGAGCAGGTAGCGGTCGGCGCCGGCGTCGCGCCAGGCCTGCAGGTCCGCGTCGTCGCGTTCGCCCACGCTGAGGGTGATGGCCAGGGGCGTCTCGGCCTTGATGCGCCCGACGACGTCGGCGAGCCACTGCCGGCTGCAGCCGTAGTCCTCGCCGCTCTGCAGCACGACGGTGCCGTAGCCGAACCGCACGGCCTCGTGGGCACAGGCGACGACCTCGTCGGCCGTCATGCGGTAGCGGGCCAGGCCGTCGTTGCCGGCGTGCAGGCCGCAGTACGCGCAGCGGCGGGCGCAGTGGTTGGAGAACTCCACCAGGCCGCGCAGGTGCACGTCGGGCCCGACGTGGCGGTGGCGGGTCTCGTCGGCGCGTTGCCAGAGCTCGGCGAGGCGGGCCTCGTCGTCCTCGCGGAGCCAGGAGAGGATTTCGCTGCGCGGCATGGCCATGGTTACGCCTTGTACGTCGTTTCGGCGGGGGGAGTTTGGGCGTCCTGGGCGGTGGCCTCGGCCTCGGGCGGGTCGGCCTGCAGACGCACGGTGAAGGTCGTGCCGACGTCGGGCTCGCTGGCGACGCTCACATCGCCGCCGTAGAGGATCGCGAGCTTCTTGATGATCGACAGGCCCAGGCCGCTGCCCATGATCGAGCGGGTCTTCTCGTTGCGGATGCGGACGAACTCGCCGAAGAGTCGCTGGGTCTCCTCGGCCGACATGCCGATGCCGGTGTCGGCGACGGCGATGACCACCTCCGGGCCCTCGCGCGCCAGGCGGACGTCGACGCGCCCGCCGTCGCGGTTGTACTTGACGGCGTTGGAGACGAGGTTGTTCAGGACGATCTCCAGCTCGCCGCGGTCGGCCATCATGGTCACGGGGCCCTCGGCGTGCAGCTGAACGGTGATGCCGCGGGCGGCGGCGTCGGGGGCGACAGACTCGATGGCGTTGCGGGCGGGCTCGGTGACGTCGAGCTCGGCCAGCTCGCGCTTCTTGGTGCCGGCCTCGATACGGGTCAGGTCGAGCAGGTCGGTCACGAGCTTGCGGGCCTGCTGAGCGCGGATGAGGCTGCGGTCGATCATCCGCTCGGCGGCGGCGGGGTCGGTGCCGGCCGAGCCGTCCTTGAGGATGTTCAGGTAGCCCTCGATGGCGGCCAGCGGGGCCTTGAGCTCGTGGGCGACTACGCTGATGAACTGGAAGCGGACCTGGCGTTTCTCGGCCGCCAGGCGGCGGGCCTGTCGCGTGAGCACCAGTCGGCCGGCGGCCTTGCGGACGGCGTTCTTCAGCTCGTCGGGCGTGAAGGGCTTGGCCAGGAAATCGTACGCCCCCCGCTTGGTGGCGGTGATGGCCGTGTCGAGCGAGGCGTAGGCGGTGATCATGATCGTGAGGGTGTCGCCCGCGCGGACCTTCGGTTCGATCCGCTCGAGCACCTCCAGCCCGCTGATGCCGGGCAGCTTGTGGTCGAGCAGGATGATGTCGGGCAGCTCGGCCTCGATCTTCTCCAGGGCCTGCTCGCCGGTCTCGGCTTGGTCGGTGGCGAAGTGGACCTCCTGGTCGACGTCGGGCATCTGGACGGTGAAGTGGCGCAGCGCCCGCTCCACGCCCAGGCGCATGCCCGGCTCGTCATCGACGATCAGCACCTTAACGAGGTCAGTCATCAGGACTCCTTAGCCCTTCATCAGCCGATCGATCTGTCGCTTGAGCTGCTCGAAGCGGACGGGCTTGGCCAGCAGGGCGTCGGCTTTGACCCAGCCACGTTCCTCGTCGGTGCTGGCGTCGAACTCCAGGCCGGTCTCGGCCGTCACGCCGGTGACGAGGATGACCGGCACGTTGGGCCGGGCCTTCTTGATGTGATGGCACAGCGTGAAGCCGCCGTCCATCTGTTCCATCATCAGGTCCAGGATCGCCAGGTCGGGCTGGCTGGTCAGGAGCAGCTGCTCCGCCTGCCGCTCGTTCTCGGCCGTCAGGACCGTGTAGCCGGCGGCCTCGAGCTGGAGCTTCATCTGCTCGAGGAAGTCGATGTCGTCGTCCACCACCAGAACCGTCTTGTTCGCAGTTTCCATGTGCACTACTTCGTCCAGGTCCGCTCGAAGCCCGCCGGCCAGCATCGGCGGGGCGCTCGGCTCGTTCCGGTACGTCACGACGGGCCGCCGCCGCCGGTACTGTACCGGCCAGCGGGCCACTGGCCGCCTGTGGGCCCGTCCGCAAATCGCTCAGTGGGGCTCGGTCAGCCCGCGCTCTCCTCGCTTGCGCCCAGAAGCCGTTCGGGCTCCTTGGGGCTGGTGCGGGGCAGCACTACGGTGAAGCTCGTGCCCGTCGGGCCCGCCGATGGGTCGGCGTTGGACTCGACGGTAATGTCGCCCCGGTGCATTTTCACGATCCCGTACGTCACAGCCAACCCCAATCCGGTTCCCTTGCCGATCTGCTTGGTCGTGAAGAATGGCTCGAAGATCTTCGCCAGGTTCTCCGGCACGATGCCCACGCCCGTGTCGCGCACCCGCAAACGGACCTGCGAGTCGCTGCCCTCGACGCTGAGGGTCAGCATGCCGCCGTCGGGCATGGCCGCGAAGGCGTTGGTGGCCAGGTTCGTCAGCACCTGGACGATCTGGTCGCGGTCGACCTCGGCCGTCAGGTCGCCGGGGTCGGCCTCGACGCGGACCTCCACGTCATCGGGCGCCTGCAGCGTCCGTAGCGCCCGGCGGGCGAGGTCGGCCAGGTCGGTCGCCTGCAGCACCACCTTGTTCTGGCGGGCAAAGTGCAGCAGGCCCGCGACGATCTTTTTGCACCGGTCGGCCTGCTCGGCGATCATCGACAGATCGTCGCGGAGGTGGCCCTGCTGGCCCGCCTCCTCCAGCAGCAGGTGGGCGTACATCAGCACCACGCCGAGGGGGTTGTTCACCTCGTGGGCGATGCCGGCGGCCAGCTGGCCCATCGAGGCCAGCTTCTCCGAGTGCATCAGGGCTGCCTGCGTGCTGGCGAGCTGGTCGTTGGAGACGGCCAGCTCCTGGATCGCCTTGCGCAGGTGCTCGATCGTGTGGGGCAGGCACATCTCGATCTCGGCCAGGCCCTTGAAGATCGCCACCGCGTGGTCGTAGCAGGTGTCGTACCCGCACGCGCCGCAGTTGAGCTCGTCTTCGGGGCCGCGCTTGCCCATGCGGGCCATGATCTGGCGGACCTCCTCCTCGAAGGGCACGGGGATCCGCTGATCGTTGTCGATGTACCGCCGCGAGAGGTCCAGCCCGCTCATCTGGTCCATCGACTGCTGCCACCGGGCGGGGTCGAGCCGGGCGAGCCGCTCGCGGACGTACTGGCTGACCCGGCTGCGGCGTTTGAACAGCGGGGCGGCGTTGCTCACGCCGGCGCCCATGATGCACCCGTCGCAGCAGAGCACCTCGAGCAGGCGGGCGTCCAGCGTGTTGTCGGCAAACTCCTTGAGGGCCTCGACGAACCCCTGCCGCCCGGCCGCCGTCACGACGTCGCCGGCGAGCAGGTCCTCCTGGATGTTGGCCGCCTGGAGCAGACCCCGGCTGATGCTGAACAGGGCGCCGGCCCCACCGTGGGGCTCGTCGAAGTCGGTCTCCTCGACGGCCTGCAGGTGCAGGCGGCGGGTGAGGATCATTTCGCGGAGCTCGACGAAGGTGAGCACCGCGTCGACCTCGCCGGGCCCGGGCGTCTCGGGGTCGATCTGCTCGCCCTTTTTGGCGATGCACGGCCCGATGAAGACCACCCGCAGCGCGGGCCCGTGCAGCTGGCGCAAGGCCCGGGCGGTGGCCACCATCGGCGAGACGATCGGCGCCAGGGCCCCGATCAGCTCCGGGTGGTAGCGCTCGACGTAGCCGACGATGGCCGGGCAACTGGTGGCGATGAACCGCGCGTCGGGCCCGCTGTTGGCCAGCAGGTCGCGGTAGGCCCGGGCGACCAGGTCGGCCCCGAAGGCGACCTCGCAGACCCGCGCAAAGCCCATCGCCCGCAGCTGCCCGACCAGTCGGCCGGTGGTGATGTCGGTGAACTCGGCCGGGAAGCTCGGGGCGACGATGGCAGCCACCGGGCGCTCGCCGGCGAGCAGGGCCTCGGTCGGCTCGATGCCGCCCTGAACGCGCTTGGCGTGCTGGCTGCAGACCCGCACGCAGTTGCCGCAGCCGATGCACCGCTCGGGCAGGACCTGGGCCTGTCCCTCATTGATGCGGATGGCCTTGGCCGGGCACTCCCGCACGCAGGTGTAGCAGACGCGACAGTGCTCGCGGATGGTCGAGACCAGCGGGTTGCTGTGGGGCACGTTCATGGCGGCTCCCTCGGGCCGGCCGGTGTGGCGTCGGCCCGCCGCGCCGTCAGTTCACCGTCGGACGCTGGGCGTAGCGCGTGTGGAGCAGGTGATGGCTCTTCTCGCCGAGCGGCTCGCCGAGGAACTCCTTGTAGAGCCGCTGGACGGCCTCGTTGGCGTGGCTGGTCCGCACGCGGTCGTCGCGGTCGATGTTGTACAGGGCCTGCATGCGGGCGCGGACGGCCTCGGGGTCGGCCGAGATCGGCTGGCCGCCGCCGTTGATGCATCCGCCCGGGCAGGTCATCACCTCGATGAAGTGCAGGTCGGTGCGCCCCTGGCGGATCTGCTCGAGCAGGGCCCGGGCGTTGGCCAGGCCATTGACCACGGCCACGCCGACCTCCAGCTCGCCGATCTTGACCTTGGCCTCCTTGATGCCGTTCAGGCCGCGGACCGCCTGGACCTTGAGGTTGTCCATCTCCTTGCCCGTCAGCAGGAAGTGGGCCGTGCGGACGGCCGCCTCCATCACGCCGCCGGTGGCGCCGAAGAGCTTGCCGGCGCTGCTGCGGTCGCCGAAGGGCGTGTCGGGCTTCTGCGGCTCCAGGCCCTCCAGCAGGATGCCCCGCATCCGGATGATGCGGGCCAGCTCGCGCGTGGTCAGCACGGCGTCGACGTCGGGCACGCCGTCATGGGCCATCTCGGGGCGCTCGGCCTCGAACTTCTTGGCCGTGCAGGGCATGATCGAGACGCTGTAGATCTTCGACGGGTCGATCCCCTCGCGCTGGGCGAAGAAGCTCTTGATGATCGCGCCCATCATCTGCTGGGGGCTCTTGCAGCTGGAGAGGTTCGCCATGTACTGCGGGTAGAACTGCTCGACAAACTTGATCCAGCCCGGCGAGCAGCTGGTCATCATGGGCAGGGCCCCGCCGTTGGCGACGCGGTGGGCGAGCTCGCTGGCCTCTTCCATGATCGTCAGGTCGGCGGTGAAGCTCGTGTCGAACACGCGGTCGAAGCCCAGCTGGCGCAGGGCGGCGACCATGACGCCGTCGCAGTCGGTGCCGGCCTTGACGCCGAACTCCTCGGCCAGCGAGACCGAGACGCTCGGGGCGTGCTGGGCGACGACGTACAGCTCCGGATCGACCAGGGCGTCCAGGACCTGCTTGGCGTGGCTCTGCTCGCGCAGGGCCCCGGTCGGGCAGGCCGTGATGCACTGGCCGCAGTTGATGCAGTTCGAGACGTTCATGCCCTGGTCGAAGGCCGTGCCGATCCGCGCCTGGCACCCCCGGCCCACGAAGTCGATGGCGGCGACGCCCTGGATTTCCTCGCACACCCGCACGCACTTGCCGCACAGGATGCACTTGGACGGGTCGCGCTCGATCGAGGGGCTTGAGGTGTCCAGCTCATACTGGCTCTTGGCGCCGCTGAACCGCCGCTGGCGGACGCCGAGCTCCTCGGCGAGGCTTTGCAGCTTGCAGTTGCGGTTGCGGACGCAGTAGAGGCAGTCGTCCGGGTGGTCGGCCAGCAGCAGCTCGATGATGGTCTTGCGGGCCCGCACCGCGCGGGGCGAGTGGGTCTGTACCTTCATGCCTTCGGCGACGGGGAAGGCGCAGCTCGGTACGAGGCTGCGCTGGCCGTCGACCTCGACGACGCACATGCGGCAGGCGCCGCTGGGGAAGAGCCCCTCCATGTGGCACAGGGTGGGCACCTGGATGCCCGCCCGCTGCAGCGCCGCCAGGAGCATCTCACCGGGCTTGGCTTCGATCTTGCGATTGTTGGCTTGGATGGTGATCACGGCGATGTCCTTCTCCACTACTGCGCCACTACGGCTTGGAACCGGCACACGTCCACGCACGACCCGCAACGGATGCACTTGTCCGGTACGATGTAGTGCGGGCTCCTGGGTGCGCCCATGATGGCGTCGGCCGGGCACTTCTTCGCGCACAGCGTGCAGCCCTTGCACTTGTCCGCCTCGATGCGGTACTCCAGCAGCTCGGTGCACACGCCGGCCGGGCAGTGCCGCTCGTAGATGTGCGCCTCGTACTCGTCGCGGAACCACCGCAGCGTGCTGAGCACCGGGTTGGGTGCCGTCTGGCCCAGGCCGCACAGGCTGGTGTCCTGAATCACCTTGGCCAGGCGATTGAGGTACATCACGCCCTGGAACCGCTCGAGGGCCTCGCAGCCCTTCTCGCTCTGGCGCCCGTGGGTGATGCGCTGGAGGATCTCCAGCATCCGCCGGGTGCCCTCGCGGCAGGGGATGCACTTGCCGCAGCTCTCGCGCTGGATGAAGTCCATGAAGAACTTGGCCACGTCGACCATGCACGTGCCCTCGTCCATCACGACCAGGCCGCCCGAGCCCATCATGGCCCCGACGGTCTTGAGCGACTCGTAGTCGACCTCAATGTCCAGGTGCTGGGTGGGGATGCACCCGCCGCTGGGCCCGCCGATCTGCACGCCCTTGAAGGCCTTGCCGTCCGGGATGCCCCCGCCGACGTCGAAGACGACCTCGCGGAGGCGCGTGCCCATGGCCACTTCGACCAGGCCGGTGCGGTTGACCTTGCCCGAGAGGGCGAAGACCTTCGTGCCCTTGCTGGTGGCGGTGCCCAGGGCGCTGAACCACTCGGCCCCGCGATCGACCAGGGCGGGCAGGTTGGCCAGCGTCTCGACATTGTTGATGACCGTGGGCTTGTCGAACAGGCCCCGCACGGCCGGGTAGGGCGGACGCGGGCGCGGCATGCCCCGCTTGCCCTCGATGCTGTTGAGCAGGGCCGTCTCCTCGCCGCAAACGAACGCGCCGGCGCCCTGCTTGATGAGGATCTCGAGGTTGAAGCCGCTGTCCAGGATGTTCTGGCCCAGCAGGCCCTTGGCCTTGGCCTGGCGGATCGCCTCGACCAGCCGGGCGATGGCCAGGGGGTACTCCGCCCGGATGTAGACGTACGCCTTGGTCGCCCCGATGGCGTAGGCGGCGATGGCGATGCCTTCCAGCAGGCGGTGCGGGTCGCCCTCGATGACGGCGCGGTCCATGAACGCGCCGGGGTCGCCCTCGTCGGCGTTGCAGACCAGGTACTTCTGGTCGGCCGGCGCCGTGCGGGCGAACTGCCACTTCTTGCCCGTGGGGAAGCCGCCGCCGCCCCGGCCCCGCAGGCCGCTGGCCTCGACCATGTCGCACAGCTCGGCCGGCGTCCGCGAACGGATGCTCTTGGTGAACGCCCGGTAGCCCCCGAAGGCGATGTACTCCTCGATCCGGGCCGGGTCGATGATGCCGCAATTGGCCAGCACCCACCGCGTCTGCGGGGCGAAGAAGGGGTGCTCGTCCAGGTAGGCCACGCCCTCGAAGGGCTTCTGGTCCTCGCCGCGGGGGCGGTGCTGGCCCAGCAGCCCCTCGGCCGGCATCTCGCCGGCGAGCATCGCCTGCAGGATCGCGTCGACCTTCTCGGCCGTGACGGCCTGGAAGCTCACCCGCGTCCGCCCGGGCAGCTGAACGTCCAGCAGCGGCTCGGCCGCACACAGGCCGATGCAGCCGATCTCGACGACGTCCGCCTGCACCTCGTTCGCCTGCAGGTGGTTGCGCACGGCCTGGAGGGTCTTGCCCGCCCCGGCGCCCAACCCGCAGGTGCCCGTGCCGACGAAGATCACCGGGTGGTCCACCCGCTCGCGGCGCAGCTGGGCGATGCGGTCGGCCCGCTGCTGCTGGCAGCGGTCGCCCTCGTGGCAGATCGGCCCGTCGAGCAGGCACTCGATGATCTCGGGGCAGGGCCGGCCGAACTCGTGCCAACACTTGTCACAGCACTTGCTTACGAACAACTCAGCCATTGTCGACGGCCTTTCTGTACGACTCCAGGATGCCCCGGACGCTCTCAGGGGTCACCCGGGCATGAAACTCGCCGTTGATGTTGATCACCGGGGCCAGGCCGCACGCGCCGATGCAGGCGACGACCTCGAGGCTGAACAGCCCGTCGCGGCTGGTCTGGCCGGGCTCGATGCTCAGCCCCCGCTTGATGGCCTCCAGCACCGCCGCCGAGCCCTTCACGTGGCAGGCCGTGCCGCGGCAGACCTGCACGTGGTTTCGGCCCTGGGCCTGGAAACGGAACTGGTTGTAGAACGTCGCCACGCCGTAGATCTTGCTGGCCGGCAGGTTGAGGTGCTGGCCGATGCGGACGATGGCCTCGCGGCTCAGAAAGCCGCACCGCTCCTGCACTTCCTGGAGGATCGGGATCAGCGAGTCCCGCTTGGCGTTGGGGTACCGAGCCAGGACCGGCTCGATGTCCACGGTGGGTTTGGCACTGCTCACGCTACTCACGGCTTGGCTTCCTTCTTCATGGCGGTTTCCCGGGCGAAATACGCCACCTTTTCCAACGAGGTCGTGATGTCGATGTCCTCGACGTACACCTGAGGCCCCACCCGCAAGGAGGTCGGGGCGAAGTTCAGCAATCCGTTGACGCCAGCCCGGCTGAGCATCTCGGCCACGTCCTGGGCCTCGCTGGCGGGCACGGCGATGATGCCCATGTGGATGTCCAGCTCGCGGGCGACCTCGGGCAGGTCGGCCAGCCGGTAGCACCGGCAGCCGTGGATCACCCGGTTGACCTTGTAGGGGTCGCGGTCGAAGGCGGCGACGATCCTGAGGTTGGGCCGCCTCCCCGAGAAGTAGGCCAGGATCGCCCGGCCCAGGTTGCCCACGCCGACCAGGGCCACGTTCTGGCCCGTCGGATCGTCCAGGAATCTCCCGATCGCCCCGGTCAGCTCGCGGACCTCGTAGCCCCGCGACGGGCTGCCGCTGTAGCCGATGGCCATCAGGTCCCGCCGCACCTGGGCGGCCGTCACCCCGGCCAGACTCGCCAGCTCGTGCGAGTAGACGTTCGTCGCCCGCTCGGCCGTAAGCTCCATGAGCAGACGGCGATACAGACTCAAACGCCCGATCGTCTTGTGGGAAGTCAGCGGCATGCGTCCCGTTTATTCGTGTAAGGGGAACAACCGAAGCCTGAGCATCGCTGTTACGACTTTCACAGCTTAGTATCGGTATCGGTTTCTGTCAAGCCGTAAATGAACGGGCCTTTGTGAAAAGTGTGCAGAGCCGTCGAAGGGATAACGTCGCAGCCGCCCCCAAGGTTCGCCCGCCAGGCCGCGGAAAGGGCCCCAAGGGCCTCCTGAGCGGGCCCGAGAGCCTAAAGTCTTGTGTTTTTCTTATTTTGGTGAGCGAGGCGCTTCTGTGCACTTATGGGACCATGAAGAGGGGGCAATAGGGGTTGCTGTGACGGGTTTCACGACAAGCTCGCCAACCCGTGGACCGGATGCGGTCCGGTCAGGGAGAGGCCTCCCATCCGGCCCTTCCCCCAGCCGGACTGCGTCGGGCCCACAAGATGCCGCCAGGGGCGAACCAGGGACAGCCGTAGGCTGGGACAGAGCGGAAGCGGCGTCCCACCTTCCGGGGCTACGGCACGTAGAAGACGACCTCGTAGATCAGCTCGACGGTCTCGCCCGGGGCCAGTTCGAGTTGCCAGGTGACGTCGGAGTGGTTGTTCTGCCAGAAGCCGCCGTCGGTCCAGTCGGTTGGCTGGAAGTCGTTGACGCGGAGCTCGCCGCCGTCGCTGGCCTCGGCGACCTTGCCGGGCACTGAGACGCTTACACGGACAGCCGAGCTCTCCCGGCGGGCGCTGGTGAGGGTGACGGTGCCTCGCTTGCGGATCATCGAGTAGTCACGGTTGCCCCAGCGGAGGGCGTTGGGCTGGCGGTCGAGCTCCTCCTCGCGGAGCTGGCCGCGGATGTCGACGGCCACCGTCAGCGGCAGCAGCGTCGAGCCGCCCGGCGGGGTGTAGGTCAGCAGGTCCTGGCCGATCGGCAGGCCGTCGCGGACCACCAGGGCCGGGCCCGTTGTCCAGGGGGCCGAGCCGCGGTTGGTCATCTCCAGCTGGTGCCACACCTGCGTCTGCAGCAGCCGAAGCGGCGAGTCCGGCGGGCCGAGGGGGGCCTGCGGCATCGGCCCGGCCTGGCGGGTGGGCTCGCCCTTGACCATGCTGCCGTGGCGGGCGCTGCGGGTGACGGGCAACTCCAGCGTGTACAGGTGGCGCAGGGGGGCGTCGGCCTGCCACAGCGGCCGGGGCGCCCCCGCGCCCCGGGCCAGGCTGAAGCCCTCGACGGTGTAGACGTACAGGTCCTGCTCGCCGGTGCCCTGGAGCTGCTGGGGCAGCTCGGGGCCGGGCGGGGGCTCCTGGGGCCGCCACTCGCCGGCGCGGTTGCTGAACTGGGCCTGCAGCACTTTCTGCCCGCCGATCAGCAGGTTGCCGCCCTCGGGCAGGGCGTGGCGGATGGCCGACTCCAGCGACAGCGGCGAGACGACGTCACGGAAGCGCAGGTGCGGCACGCCGACGACGAGGCTCAGCTCGACGCCGTCGAGGTCCTCGATGTCGTTGAGCACCTCGGCCTGCAGGGCCAGGCTGGCCGAGTCGGTCAGCTCGCCGGTCAGGCGGTAGGTGGGGATCCACCGCAGGCCCGGCGTGAAGTACATCAGCGTCAGCGAGACCTCTTGGCCGGCGGCGTCGGGGCCCAGCTCGAAGCTCAGCCGCTTGCCGCGGACGAAGGGGACGTTGGCGTCGGTGACGTCGCCCAGGCCGGCCAGGCCCGCGATGTCGGCCTCGGCCACGGCGATGGGCTCGGCCCCGGCGGGGCCCGTCTGCAGCAGGACGTACGGGCGCTCCTGGAGGGTGACACGCCCCGTCAGCCGACCGCGGACGGTGCTCCCGTCGCGGCGGGTGAGGGTGACGCTCTGGCCGGTCGCCTGGGCCAGCAGCTCGGCCAGGCCGCTCGCCGAGGCCCGCGCCAGGCCGTCCTGCCGTCGCCACTGGTCGGTGAACTCGGCCCGCATGGCCAGGATTTCCAGTCCGCCGTCAGTCCGCTGGGCCCAGAAGCTGCCCAGGATGGCCGAGTCGGGCACGGTGTCGGTGTAGACCTCGCCGTTCTCGTTGGCCGTGCCGGTCGCCTGCTTGATCAGCAGGGCGTAGCCGTCCTTGAACACGACCGCCCGGCGCGTCCGCAGCGTCAGCTCGCCGGGGGCCGCCAGCGCCGCCACGCACAGCCCCAGCACCGCCAGCCCCGTCAGCAGAAGCCTACCCATGCCTATCTCCCTTCAGACCCCCCGGACCATGCACCCATGACGCACGACGCCCCCCTTGGATGCGCCGGGGGCGCGGCGGTTCCATGGA
>JAWLCG010000057.1:0-18140 GCA_041687295.1 Phycisphaerae bacterium
TTGTCGACCACCGAAAGCTGCGGGATCAGGTTGAACGATTGGAAGATGAAGCCGATCCGCCCGTTGCGGATGTCGCTCAGGGCGTCGTCGCTCATGCGGGCTACATCGTCGGTGCCCAGCCAGTAGCTGCCCTGGCTGGGGCGGTCCAGGCAGCCCAGCACGTTGAGCATGGTGCTCTTGCCCGATCCGCTATGGCCCATGATGGCGACGTACTCGCCCTCGTGGATCGTCAGCGAGATGCCGTGCAGGGCGTGGACCTCTCCGCCGTCCATGCGGTAGGTCTTCCAGAGGTTCTCCAGCTGCACCAGGGGCTTCATGCACGCACCCCGGTCAAGTCTTCGGGGCGCCGGGCCGGGTGCCGCTGCGCTGCGTGCAGCCGCGCGATGGGTGCGCCGAGGTGGCGTGGGGCCCCGACAGGAGCAGCCCGGACGAGATCCCCACGGATTGTCATCCGTGGGCTTGGAGAGACGGCGCCCTCGCCCGTGGTGACCTCGCCGACCGGCGCCGTGGCGGGCTCGTCTGCGGGCTCCTCGACGGGCTCCTCGACGGGTTCGTCGGTTGGGGCGGTGGTCGGTTGCGTCGTCGGTTGTGTTTCGGGCTGCGTTGTCGGCTGTGTGGCGGGCTGGGTGTCGGGCTGTGTGGCGGGTTGGCTGGTGGTGGCGGCGGCGTGGAGGACCATGGGGTCCACCCGCCGTTCGTGCGTGGCCCCGGGCCGATCGGTCAGGGCCTGGGGCGGCTGGGCGAGCAGGACCACGTCCTGCTGGGCCAGGCCCTCCAGGACCTCGACGGTGGTATCGTTCATCTTGCCGATCTTGACGACCGAGCGGACGGGCTGGCCGTTGGCGAGCTTCCAGGCGTAGGTCTGCTCCTGCTCGGTGAAGATGGCTGCGATCGGCGCCTGCGTGACGTTCTCCAGCACGTCCAGCACAAGCTCGACCTGGGCGGTCATGCCCGGCTTGAGGTCGTCGGGCAGCTCATCGAACCGCACCGTCAGCGGGAAGACCTTCTGGTTGGAGCCCCAGTAGCCCTGGCTGCTGGGCAGCGGGGCGACCTTGGTCACGGTGCCGGTGTAGCTCGCATCGGGTCGGCTGTCCAGGCGGACGACCGCCCGCACGCCCAGCCGAACGTTCTCCACGATGCTCTCGTACACCCGCGTCTCGACCTGCAGGCTCGACATGTCCGGAATGACCATCAGCTGCTGGCGGGGGGTGATCTTCTCGCCCACGGCGATCGTCACCTCATTGCTGCGCCACCAGGGCCCGCCGGTGTCGTAGACGATCAGGCCCGGGCGGTCGGCGCGGGTCTCCAGCAGGTCGCGCTCCTTGCGAAGCTCGGCGAGCTTCTCGGTCCGCATCTCGAACTCGCGCTTCTTGGCCTTCTCGTCGCTGGTCACGCGGACCTGCTCGGCGCGGACCTCGATCTCCTGGCGCGTCAGCTCCAGCCGGGCGTCCTGCAGGGCCAGCTCCTTGTTGCGCAGCTCCTGGGGCAGGTCGTACACCTGGAGCACCTCGAGGGTCCGCTGGGCCTTGCGGAGCTTGAGCTCCAGGCGGGCGACGGCCAGGGCCTCCGACTCGATCTCGCGCTGGCTGTAGGGGCTCTCGAGCTGGGGGTTGGCGTTGACGGCCCGCTTGAACTCGAGCTTGTCGCGGGCCTGGGCGAGCTCTTCCTCGGCCAGCGTAATCTCGCTGCGGGCGTCCTCGATCTGCTGGGGGCTGTCCTGGAGCTTGAACTTCTCGAGGTCCTGCTCGGTCTCGATGACCTTGTTCTGGGCCTTGAGGAGCTTGTTGTCCATCGCCTGCCGGTTGAGCTGGACGATCTCCTTGGCCTGCAGGTAGGCGCTCTCGGCGTTGGTCAGGCGGATCTCCTCGGCCTCGATGGCGTCCAGCAGCTCCTTGCACTCGAAGCGGATGATCAGGTCGCCCACCGCGACGCGCGTGCCCTCCTCGACGACCTCCTGGATCACCACGGGCCAACTGAGGCTGTTGGAGATGATCGTCCGCTTCTCGGGCTGAATGTCGCCCGACTCGGTCACCGAGACCAGCAGCCGGCCCTGGGTGACCTTCGCGGTCGGGATCCCCAGGTCCGCCATCGGCGTCTCGGCGCCGCCGCCGAGGGTCAGCGCCCCGGCCACCACGACCACGGCGCCCACGGCCAGCATACCCAGCCGCCTGGGCGAGCGCCAGGTGACGGGCTTAGAGCCCGGCGGACGGGCTGCCGTAGCGGGCTTCGAGTCGTTCGTATTGGAAGGCTTCATCTCGCTCATGGATCTTTCCATTCTCGTCCACGTCCAGCAGGCCCAGCCTCGCCAGGAACGTCAGACGCGTGCTCTCGTAGTCCACCAGCGCCCGCGTCAGACCGATGCGGGCGTCGCGCAGGCCCTCCTCGGCCTCCAGGACGTCGCGGGCGTTGTTCAGGCCGGCGCGCTGCTCCTCCAGGGCCAGCAGGCTCCGCCGCTCGGCGACGGCGACGTTGCGGACCTGGATCTCGTAGGCCTGGTAGGCCTGGGCGAGTTGGCGGTAGGCCGACCGCACCTCCAGCCGAACGTTGTCCAGAAAGGCCTCGTACTGCCGCCAGGCCCGCGCCCGGGCGATCTGCGCCAGGCGGTAGTTGTCGCGGTTGTCGGTCTGGTCGAAGGGGTAGTCCAGGTCCAACTGGCCGTAGCGCCCGCCCTCGTTGAACCGCAGCCGGGTCGGCTCGTGGGGCCCGGTGCCGGCCGCCCCGTAGCCCACTTGGGCGTCCAGCAGCGGCAGGAACGCGTCGGCGGCGATGTCCACGTCGCGGGCGGCGTCGCGGATGCGGGCGATCTCGCCCAGCACGTCGGGTCGGCCCTTGAGCGCCAGGGTGATCGCCTGCTCCTCTTCGATGGGCACCGCCACCAGGCCGCGATCGATGAGGACCCCCAGTTCGGACGGGTCGAGCACCACGTCGGCGCCCACCGGCAGGCCCAGCGTGATCTTGTAGCGGTCGAGCTGGTTCTGGTAGGCCTGGAGGCTGCGGGTGAGGCTCACGCGGGCGTTGAGCAGGCTGGTCTCGGCCTGGTCCTGCTCGATCCGCGACCGCTCGCCGGCCTCGACCTGCACGCGGACCAGCGAGAGGTTGCGCTCGAGCCGCTCGATGTTGGCCCGCTCGTTGGCCAGCGTGTCCAGCTCGCGGAGCACCTGGTAGTACTGGCTGGCGATGTCGGCGCTGAAGGTCTGCGTGAACCGCTCGTAGTCGAGCACGGCGATGGCCAGGTCGCGCTCGCGGCGGTAGAGGTCCTCGTAGGCCAGGCCCCGCCACGCCCCCCGCAGCAGCGGCTGGGTGAAGTTGCTGTCGAAGTTCGAGCCCAGCGTCGTGGAGTTCCAGCCCAGCAGGTCGCTGGCCAGGTCCAGGGCGAGCCCCAGCGTCAGTCGGCCGCCGTTGGCGAACCGCCGGGCGAAGTCCAGCCGAGAGGCGTCAGCGGTGTCCCAGCCCGCCGGCCCGCCGCCGGCGGCGTCGCCGCGGGTCGAGCCGCTCAGCCCGCCGCCGAAGAACGACCAGTCGTGGCGGGCATTGGCCAGCCGAAGGGCGGCCGAGTAGAGCGCCTCCTTGCGGTCCTGGAACGCCCGGCTGTTGTGGCAGGCGAGCTCGAGGCACTCGTTGAGGCTCAGCACGCGGGCGTCGGCGGCCGTCAGGCCGGCCATCGGGATCGGCAGGCCGCCCAGCAGGAAGGGGTTGGCACCCTCGCGGAAGGGGCCATACTCCACGTCAAAGGCCCGCTCGAGGCCCAGGGCCTCACGCTGCTTCTCGGCCAGCACGCCATAGGCCGACTCGTCCGCCTTGCGGGCGTAGCCGTCCAGGCTGCAGCCGGCCAACAGGCCGCAGACACTTACCATCAGCAGGGGCCAGGGGTATCGGCGAGGCACAGGCTGGTTCCTTCCCAGGGGCGAAAGCGAATAGTTTACATGTGAACTAAATGGTTGCAAGCGTTTTTCGGGGAATGGGCGGATTCCGGACTCTGACGCCCTACGTCAGGTCCAGCCAGATGGGGCTGGACCACTGGGTCTGGCTGAAGCGGTCCTCGACCCGCACGTAGTAGACCACGAAGGGCTCGGGGTGGTACCGCGCCTCGCGCAGGGCGACGGCGTCGAGCGGCTCGGCGTCCTCGAAGGTCAGTGTATCCATCTCCGGCCGCCAGTGCTGGCTCTGGAGGTCCAGGCCGTTGCGGACCAGCGTGACCTCCAGCCGGTTCGCGTTGGCAGGCAGGACCCGCACGATGATCCGCCGGGCCTTGCGCAGGCCGTCGGCCGGGCCGATGGGGGCGCTCTGGCCCATCTCCAGTTCGCCCAGGCTCACCTCCAGCAGCGTGCGGGCGTGGGTGGTGGCGTAGCAGCGTCGGCGCGTCAAGCCCCGCCACAGGGCGTCGCGCGTCAGGTCGTCTGCCCGCACCGCCGCCAGGCCGTGGTGGATGTAGTTCGCCAGCCGGGCCGGGCCGGCCGGCAGCGACGCCTGGGCCTCGCCGCCAGGCATCGTGCGGTGGTCGTCGCTGGAGGCGATCAGGCCATAGCGGCAGCCGGCCCGCAGGGCGTCCTGCAGATAGCTGGGCCGGTCGCTGTTGCCCCCGCATAGGGGGAAGCGGCTGGCCCGCCGCTCCGAGGAGCCCCACCAGGAGTAGACCTCGAACAGTGGCTCGCACCGCGGGTCGTGCTCGCCCTCGTCGAAGGCCCGGTGCTTGTCCGCCCGGCCGGTATGGTGGGGAATGGTGAGGTAGTCCTCGCCCGTGGCGTCCAGGAAGTCCCAGAGCTGCCGGAGAGTGACGGCGGGATTGTTGGTCCGCATGTCGTCGCGGTCGAGCCAGAAGTGGGGTGCCTGGGCCGTGCGGTAGTAGGCGTTGATGTCCCCGCCGAAGCCCGTCTTGTGCGAGCTCTCAAAGGCCAGCAGCGGCACGAACCGCCCCGGCTGGTCGTACTGCATCACGGTCGCGCAGAGCGCGTCCCACCGCCCCGACTGGGCGGCGATGCCGCGCAAGTGGTCGGCGGCGGCTGCGAAGTCCAGGCCCGTTACGTCGCGGGCGTAGGCGTAGGCGAACTCGGGGCTCTTGCACGCCCAGGGGCTGCAGTTGCTGTAAGTGGTGTGCACGTGCAGGTCGCCCCAGAACAGCCGGTAGGGCGGCTCGTCGGCTACCCAGGCCGGGTTGGAGGTCACCACGCCGGGACAGCCCTCCGGCCGGGCGCGGACGATGGCCCGGCTCGGCCCGACTGCCCGCAGGCCCTCCACGACCGCTTGGCCGGTGCCGTCGAGCCGAACCGTTGCGGGCAGCCCCTCGACGCCCTCGCTGGCGCCCAGCTCGATCGGGCGGTCCAACGCCCCGCTGGGCAGCCCGTCGGGCCCCAGACCCGTCACGCGCAGGCTGAACCGCTCGCCCGTCGCCAGCATCGAGGGGATCACCAGAGCCAACCGGTAGTTCGTCCACAGCAGGGCTTCGCGGGCCTCCGCCAGCAGTCGTGTATCCATTGCCATAGGGCCTCCCTCTCCATAGAACCCCCAGTGCCCCCCGCGGTTCCGGAAATCGCTTTTTGCTTCCGCCGGCGCCCAGTCAAGTGTCCCCCAAGATTAACGAGACGCCTTCGCGCCGTTGGTGCCGGGCGTTCCGGGTCTTAGAGCTCCGTGGGTGCAGATGTGTCCCTGGGGGCGTGCCCGGCCGAGAATTGGGCCATGTGAACCCAACAACCCCGCCGGGCCCCGGCCGGTGGCCGGGCTCGGCCCAAACCAGGGGGTGCCTCCATGGCACGCAAGAAACAACCCGCCGTCGTCGACGGCGTCGACGTTACAAATATGCGCGAGACGATCGAGCAGGTCCGCCAGCATCCCGAGCAGGCCCAACTCAAGCTGCGGGCCCACAACCACTGGATCGACGGCGCCCACGGGCGGACCATCATCCAGGACTTCAGCCTCGCCGGCCAGGAGGACCAGCACACCCGCTTCACCCTCGAGGCCGACGAGCCGCCGGCCCTGCTGGGCACCGACACCGGCCCCAACGCCACCGAAGCCGCCCTGCACGCGCTGGCCTCGTGCCTGAACACCACCTTCATCTACTACGCCGCCGCCATGGGCATCGAGATCGAAGAGCTCGACCTCGAGCTCGAGGGCGACATCGACCTGCAGGGCTTCCTCGGCGTCGACCCCAAGGTCCGCAACGGCTATCAGGAGATCCGCGTGCAGTTCCACGTCAAGTCCGACGCGCCGCCGGAGAAGATCGAGCAGCTCACCCAACTCGCCCAGCAGCACTCGCCGGTCTTCGACGTGGTCACCCACGCCGTCCCCGTCCAGGTGTCCCTGCAGGTGGAGTAGGCCAACCCCGTAGGCCCACACCGTAGGCCGGGTCGAGCGCCAGCGAGGCCCGGCGACGAAGGCGGTCCGCCGCCCCGATGCCGTGACTGCGGCGTCTGGCGTAGGTCGGGCATACTTGCCCGACACCGCTGTCGGGGAGGTATCCCCGACCTACTGCTACTGCCTGGCCGAACCGCGAAAGGAGCACGCCATGACGGACGCGACGGACAGCCCCTCGGCTGAGGCCCTGGCGGCGGTGATGCGATTCCCCCTCGTCGAGGCCCTGCTGGGCCGGCGGGCACGGCGGTTCGCGGTCGGGGCCGAGCTGCCCGACGGCGTGCTGGCCCACAAGAGCCGCCAGCCCCCCCAGCCGCTGAGCGAGGCCGAGCGGATGCTCGTCCTGCTGGCCGTCGCGGGCAACACGAACTGGCAGCACCTGATCCTGCGTAACGCCCTGTACGCCCCGAAGCTGTCCAACTACGCCGGCGCCGCGGGCGGGCGGACGTTCCCCTCGGCGGCGGGCTTCCACACCAGCGAGATCTTCTTCACCGACGATTCGGGCACCTACCTTCTGCCCACCCGCGATGCGCCGGCCCTGGCCGAGCGCGACCCCGACGGCACGATGGACCCGTCGGCCCTGCTGGACGCCCACCGGGGCCGCATCCGCAAGCTCTCCGACAGTCGGCTGCAGCTGCCCGCCCGCACCCCGCACTTCGAGGGCCACAACACCTGGTGCGCCAACGTGCCCGGCAGCCTGCTGGTCATCCCGGTGGCTGACCTGGCCCAGCACCACCTGGCCAACCTGTGCTACCTCGTCCAGAACGGCCAGTGCATCCGCGACGACATCCACGATCGGCCCATCCCGGGCCTGGAGCGATTCAGCCATCGCGTCGACCTGGACGAGCCCTGGCCGCTGAGCTTCATGGACCAGTACACGCTGATGGAGGCCACCGTCGAGATCGGCACCGCCTGCTACGCCGGCATGCTCATGCTGCAGGCCGTCGGCCTGGGCGGGTGGATGTTCGACGGGTTCAACCCCTTCAGCGTCCTGGGCGCCAGCGGCGATCCGGACGCCCCGGGCCTGGGCTTCCGCTACGAAAGCGACCCCCGCTGGCCCACGCCCAACCCCACGGGCCTGCCCGGCGTCTTCGAGGGCTTCTGCCCGCCGCACTACCCCGACATGCGCAGTGCCCTGGCCGCCCTGGAGCAGCGGAAGTTCGGCCCCGGGGGACCCTTCCATCCCGACACGCCCGGCCCGTACCGGGACACGCCGGCCGTCCGCGCCGCCGCCGCCCCATTCGACGACGAGTTCCGCCAGTGCGTCCTCACCATGGCCGACTACACACTGGACACCTTCGGCCGATTCCCCGCCACCGTGCCCAGCATGCACGCGATCATGTACCTCCAGGCCCACCACCTCGACCTGGAGTTCTACGACCGCCACTACGCCCCCGGCAGCTACCTGGCCACCCACGCCGCCCACCAGCGCCTCTGGCATGGCCGGTAGGGGAGGGGTGGCATGGCATCGCCGTATGGAGTGCGGCGAAGAATTCGCCGCTTTGGCTCATTGGCGGTCCCAGCCAAAGCGGCGACTTTGTCGCCGCACTCCATACGGCCCAGCCCGCAGGATGTGCAGGTTCACGCCGCATCGCAACGAAGGTCCCGCACGCGATGCGGCTCTACAGGGGCCGATTGAGCTGCCAGATGGCCGCGTTGAGCACGCCGGCGAAGCTCACCCACCCCAGGTAGGGCAGCAGCAGGACGCCTGTCCAGGTGCGGACGCGGAAGAAGGCCACCGTCGTGCCCAGCAGCACGACCCACAGGACGATCAGCTCGACCAGGGCCCAGAATGGCGCGTGCAGGCCGAAGAAGATGCCCGTCCAGGCCGCGTTGAGCACCAGTTGGGCGAAGAACAGCCCCAGCGCCCCGCCGACGTGCCGATGCCCCCGCTGGCGCCACACGCCCCAGGCCGCCACGCCCATCAGGACGTACAGCACCGTCCACACCGGCCCGAAGAGCCACCCCGGCGGCGTGAAGGCGGGCTTGCGGAGCCCGGCGTACCACGCGTCGGGCATGGGCCCGCCCAGCAGGCTGCCCACCCCGCCGGCCGCCAGGCAGACCGCCACGAAACCTGCCAGTGCCAGGATGTCCCGTGTCCGTCGCGTCATGGCTCGCTCCTTTCGCCGATGCCCTCCCCATCCATTGTAGGCCTGCCCGGGCCGCATGGAGTGCGGCGAAGAATTCGCCGCTTTGGCTCATTGGCGGACTCAGCCAAAGCGGCGACGCTGTCGCCGCACGCCATACGGCGAGCGTTTGCCTGGCCGCCAACCTGTCGGCTCGTGCAAATGGCCCGGCGGGGGGGTATGCTGGTCGGCGGTCGAGGACGGCCGAAAGGAGCGCACTGTGCGGATCGAACGGGTCGAGGCGTTTCACGTGGACTGGCAGCCGGGCCGGAGTGGGTGGGTTCGGCTGTGGACGGACGAGGGGCTGTCGGGCCTGGGCGAGGTCAGCCCGATGGGCCAGGGCTCGGCGGCGCTGGAGATCGTGCGGGGCTGCTTCACGCGGATGCTGGTGGGCGCCGACCCGCTGGACGCAGCCGTCATCCAGGAGCGGCTGTTTCAGGACCACATCAAGCTGGGCCCCGGCGGCGCCCTGGCGGCGGCGCTGGCGGCCATCGACATCGCCCTGTGGGACCTCAAGGGCAAGCAGCTGGGCCAGCCGATCTACCGCCTGCTGGGCGGGGCCTGGCGGACGGAGCTGCCCTTCTACGCCTCCATCGGCGGGGCCGGGCGGATGAGCGTCCAGCGGCTGTGCACCGTCGTCGAGGACTGGATGAACCTCCAGCCCGCCGCCGTCAAGATCCGCCTGGACGCCGACAAGACCACCCGCGACGCCGACCTCGCCGGCGACCTGGCCAAGGCCCGGGCCGTCCGCGAGCTGGTGGGCGAGGAGTTCCCGCTGGCCTTCGACGCCAACAACAACTACTCCGCCCACGGCGCCCTGCGCATGGGCCGAGAGCTCGAGGACCTGGGCTACGCCTGGTTCGAGGAGCCCGTGGCGTCGCTGGCCCTGGACGCCCTGGCCAAGGTCGCCGGCGGGTTGGACATCCCCGTCTCAGCCGGCGAGCAGACCTACACCCTGACCGACTTCAAGACGCTCATCGACGCCGGCGTCGCCATCCTTCAGCCGGACATCGTGAAGATGGGCGGCTTCACGGGCCTGGCCGATGTGGCCGCCCTGGCCCGGGCCTACGGCGTCGACGGCGTGCCCCACCAGACCCAGCCCACCGTCGGCCACGTGGCCAACCTGCACTTCCTGGCCGCGTTGGCCCACGCGCACCACCCGGCCGAGTACAACGACAAATCGGGACGCCAGAACGTCGTCCTCACCCGCCCCGTCCACCCGGTGGCCGGCTACTTCGCCCTCTCCGACGCCCCGGGCCTGGGCCTGGAAATGGTCGAGAGCGAACTGCAGCGCCGCCAGCGCCCCTGGCGGCCGGAGTAGGCGTTTTGGGCCCGGGCGCCACTTTGCCTATGGATTTATGGCGAGAATTCTGGATAATAGCGTAGTCATCGAGGGTAGTCCTCTGGCCGACCCGTCCGGTTGATCTGGGTGAGAGCATCATGACTTCACTGCAGCAGGAGAGCACGAGGAAGCGCGCGAAGGTCCTCCTTGTCGACGACCATCAGATCGTCCGCCAGGGCCTGTCGCTGCTGATGGATCAGACCACCGACCTGCAGGCCGTCGGCGAGGCCGACAACGCCACCGACGCCCTCAAGGCCATTGGCGAGCTCAAGCCCGACATCGTCATCGTCGACATCTCCCTGCGCGAGTCCAGCGGCCTGGAGCTGATCAAGGACGTCAAGATCCGCTTCCCCGACCTCTACGTGCTGGTGCTGTCGATGCACGACGAGACCTTCTACGCCGAGCGGGTCCTGCGGGCGGGCGCCCGCGGCTACGTCACCAAGGACGACGCCAGCGAGAAGGTCCTGACGGCCATCCGCACGGTGCTTAACGGCAACATCTACGTCAGCGAGCCGATGGCCGCCCGGATGCTCTCGAAGTTCGTCGACGGTGGCCGCGACGGTGGCACGGGCGTCGACCGCCTCAGCGACCGCGAGCTGCAGGTCTTCGAGATGCTCGGCCAGGGCGTGGGCACCAGCGACATCGCCGACAAGCTCCACCTCAGCGTCAAGACGATCGACTCGCACCGCGAGAACATCAAGCGCAAGCTCAAACTCGACAGCGCCGCCGAACTGCTCCAGCACGCCATCCAGTGGGTCCAGTCCGGCCGATAGGGCGGGCGCGCCAAGTATCCGCCCCCGGTGCCGTGGCTCCGACCCAAGCCCACGGATTGCTATCCGTGGGCATCGGGCCGGGCCGTCCCCTGCGTGGCCCAGTCCACCCGCACGTCTGATCAGCAGGCGATCCAGACCGTCATGCCAGCGCATG
Source organism: Phycisphaerae bacterium (assembly GCA_041687295.1). Classification (GTDB taxonomy): domain Bacteria; phylum Planctomycetota; class Phycisphaerae; order SM23-33; family FEN-1343; genus JAWLCG01. The sequence goes on from JAWLCG010000057.1 coordinate 10,741, forward strand.
TGCGGGTCCACAGCTCTGGGTGCCCCGGGCAAGCCGCAGGCTCGACCGGCCGGGGCGGGATCGGGCCGCCTGAATCAACCGCCTCCGCCCTCGACCGGGCGAGCGGTGCTGACGCCCCGCTTGCCCGGGGCACCCACCCGCACGTTCGGAAGGCAAGCGGTCTGGACCGTTTGCTCGCCGGGCCACGCCAGCGACGGCCCGGCCCGATGCCCACGGAAGGCTATCCGTGGGCTTGGGTCGAGTGCAACTTACGGACCCGCAGACGCAATCGGCAGGGGGGGCAGCCCCGCCGCTGCCCAATCCCCGCCGCACTGGCTCCTGTCCCCGGTTTGAAACGCCTGTAAGGGCCCAGATCCCGTTTTTGCAGATGCTTGCATCTATTAATCTCGCCGTCTTCAGGCGGGTCTGGGGGATTCCCCTATCGGCGGATCGGGCGGGTTCGCAGGGCAGAAGCAGCGTGCGCCCCGATTGCGGGTCCGCGGGTTCCGTGGTCTGATGGGTGTAGGCCTTGGGGCATGGCTCGGTCGATCGAGGGACGGCCGAGCGGCCCCGGGGCGGCCGCGGCACCGGCCGCGACGCTGGATCCCGCACAGGCGACGGTCACGGACGGCCACGCGGGGGCGAGCCCCGCCCGACACATCCGCCTCGCCGCAGGGACGCGATACTCGCCCGGTTTTCCGGGCGTTCAGGGATAACGCAGGCGCGCCGGGGGGCAGAACGCATGCAGGCCTCCGGGCCGGGAAGCCGCGGACCAGGACGGTGGGAGGGCCGTCCTGGACCGGGCCCCGCCGTTGGCCCGCCATGTCGTGGTGTCCCGGCCATCACCGGATGGGTCGGCCAAAACCAGTAGAGATCGCCCCGGCGGCCCGGTCTGCGCCGACCGGGCGCCCGACGAACAGCCCGGGCCCCAGGCCCTCGCACAGGAGACTCGCCATGACGCTCGCCACCACGCTGCACCCCGTCGTCGAGAGGACCCGCCTGCGGTTCCCCGAGCTGGCCCGCGAGGGCTGGGTCTACCTCACCAACACCTTCTGGTCGGCCCAGGGCGGTCGGCCCAGCGAGGTCGAGCTCTACGCCCGTCACGGCCAGCCCTTCGCGCCGCAGGCGGTCTGCATTCGGCCTGACCTGCCGGGCTTTGGCTTGGCTGAGCTGGCCCACGTGGTGCTTCCCGGCGTGGCGCCCGTGTTCGTCCGTACCGGACGCCAGGACCTCCGCCAGGCCCTGCAGGCCGACTTTGCCACCGACGCCTGGCGCCAGACCACCGACACCTACCGCGACTACTTCGCCGCCGTCACCGCCCAGCGCTACGCCGACCTGGCCGAGCAGGGCTGGCTGTGGGTGCTCGACCTGCGCCTCTGCCCGGGCCAGGCCCAGCCCGACCCCGACGAGGCGGGCCGGGTCCTCCGCCACTGCCTGGGCCTGGACTACCTCCAGCCCGCCGACGCCTGCCTCCGCGGCGACCTGGCCCGGCCCGCCTGGCAGTCCAGCGGCGGCAGCCTGTGCGTGCCCGTCTTCGTCCAGCCGGCCCAGCCCGTCCAGACCCTCCGCGCCGCCCAGGCCGCCTGCCTCTGCATGAGCTGAACCCGGCTTGTTTTTCGCCGCAGGTACCCGGCTGGGGCGGTACACTGGGGGGTATGGACCGGCGGATCCTGCATGTCGACATGGACGAGTTTTTCGCAGCCGTCGAAAAGCTCGACCGCCCCGAGCTGCGGGGCAAGCCGCTGCTGATCGGCGGTGACCCCAAGGCCCGGGGCGTGGTCAGCACGGCCAGCTACGAGGCCCGGCGTTTCGGCTGTCACTCGGCGATGCCGATGGCGACGGCGGTGAGGCTCTGCCCGCAGGCGATCGTGCTGCCGGTGCGGGGGCGGCGCTACCGCGAGTTGAGCGAGGCGGTCTTCGCCATCTTCGAGCGGTTCACCCCGCTGATCGAGCCGCTGAGTATCGACGAGGCGTTTCTGGACGTCACCGGCTCGCGGAGGCTGCTGGGCCCGGCCGAGGGGATCGCCGCGACCATCAAGGCCGCCATCCGCGACGAGCTGGGCCTGACGGCCAGCGTGGGCGTCGCGTTCAACAAGTTCCTGGCCAAGCTCGCCAGCGATCTGGACAAGCCCGACGGCCTGGTGGTGGTGACGGCGGAGAACGTCCGGGCGATCCTCGACCCGCTGCCGATCGAGCGGCTCTGGGGGGTGGGCCCGGCCAGCGCGAAGCAGTTCGAACGGCTGGGCATCGCCACCTTCGGCCAACTGCGGCAGGCGGACGGGGCCTGGCTGCGGAGCGTCCTGGGCGACTCGGCCGAGCACTACCAGCGGCTGGCGCGGGGGCAGGACGATCGGCCCGTCACGCCCGACAGCCAGGCCAAGAGTCTCGGCCAGGAAGAGACCTTCGCCCGCGATATCGGCGAGGTGGACACCTTGCGCTGGGTCCTGCTGGGCCAGGTCGAGCACGTGGCCCGCCGGCTGCGGCGGCACGGCCTGCGGGCGCGGACGGTGACGCTCAAGCTCCGCGACGGGACGTTCGTCACGCGGACCCGCTCGGCGACACTGGAGGCGCCCACCGACGTCACCGACGAGCTGTGGCGACAGGCCGAGGGGCTGCTGATGGCCTGGGCCCGGCGCGAGCGGTGCGCCCTGAGGCTGCTGGGCTTCACGGCCTCGGGCCTGTCGGCCGGCGGGGGGCAGATGATGCTGTTCGAGGACCCCCAACGGCCCCGGCTGCGACGGCTCGACGCCGCGCTCGACCGCATCGCCCAGCGCTTCGGCGAGGGCGCAGTGCGACGGGGCCCCGGGCCGCGAAGACCCGAAACCCCGTCGCCGGAGCCATGAAGCCCTGATCCTCCGCGGCAGTAGCCACGGCTGAGCAGGGCTCCCGGCCCGCTCCCCGCCCGATCATTCCATCGGGTCCTGGTTGTGGCGCTCCGTGGCGATCAGGCCACGACAGGCCGACTCACTACTGGCTCTGCGGAGGCGGCAACGGCTGCAGCTCGGTGCCCTGGGACTGGTCCTGCTGAGGCTGGGGCAGGGGCTGAAGCTGGCCCTGGGGCTGCTGGCCCTGGCCCTGGGCGAAGCGGGTCCGGGCCTCCTGCAGCGACTGCCGCATCTGGGCCAGATCCGCCTGACGATCCTGGTGGAACTGCTGCCAGTCGTCCACGCCCTCATCGCGGGCGGTCTGGAGTTCCTGGCGGAACTGCTCGAGGTGCTCGTCCCATTCCTGGCGCCACTGGTCGTAGGCCTCCTGCTGGTTGGCCTGGGAGGCCTGCTGGCGGAGCTGGTCGGCCTGCTGCGTCAGCGGCTGGATCTGCCGCTCGAACTGCTGCAGCTGGCCCTGCTGTTGCTGATTCAGCTGGGTCCGCTCGCGCTGGAAGCCCTCGCGGGCGCCCTCGGCGGCGCCTTCCATGCCCCGGCCGACGTCCCGGCCGAACTCGCCGACTTCGCCCGCGCCGCGCTCGACGCCTTCGCCGATGTCGCGGCCGACATCACCGACGTCCTCGCCGAACTCCTCGGCCTCGGGCTCCACGTCGCCGTAGACCCCGGGGCTCTCTGGCTCGGTCTGGCCGACGTCGGCCTCTTCCTCGCAGCCGACCAGCAGGCCGGTCAGCGCCAGGGCCAGTACGCTCATCCACATCATCGTTTTCACGGTACACTCCTTCTGCCTGAAACTCAGGGTGGCATCTATGTTCAGGGCGCCCGCCTGCGCAGACGCAAGCCGGCGCCGTACGTTTGGGGTCTAGTCCACGGCCGCTCCCACCCCGGCGACCACCAGCACGATCAGGAGGATGGCGATCACCAGGAACAGGATGAATATCACTTTGGCCACACCGGCCGCCGCCTTGGCCACACCCGAAAAGCCCAGCGCACCGGCCACCACGGCGATGACCAGCGCGATAATCGCGGCCCATAGCATTGAGTTGTCCCCCGAATGCGGCGGCACCGGCCAGGGCGACCCGCCTCGTCGCCGATCCCGGATGGTTCGCCCCCCAGCGAACCTCCAATCCGAAATCGCGCGTCACTGAATTATTGCCCCGGCCACCCCGCCCGACAACCCGCCGGCCCGAATCGCCCCTCAGGCCGTGTCGCCCCAGTGGCTCAGGACGATGTTCAAGTCGCGGTCGTCGATCTGGCCGTCGCCGTTGACGTCGCCGGGGCCGATGGCTGGGCCCGCGTCGCCCCAGTGGCTCAGGATGATGTTCAGATCGCGGTCGTCGACCTGGCCGTCGGCGTTGGCGTCGCCGGGCAGGCGTGCCGGGATCGACAGCACGCCGTGGTCGGGCGCGTCGTCCTGGGGCGTCAGCGGGGCGTAGGCGCCGCTCATGGTCATGGTGTAGACGTCCATGGGCCCGCTGGCCCCGAGCAGTTCGTAGGGCACCGTCAGGTGCAGCCACATGCCCGCGAAGTTGATCGTCGCCAGCTGGGGCACCTCGGTGTACTGGTCGCTGCCGCCCTGGACGGTGATGACGTAGAGGCTCGGGTAGATCCACTGCGCCAGCACGCTGCGCTCGATGCCCATGGCCGTCGTGCCGGCCATGTTGAGCCGCGGAGCCCCGGTGGCGGGGTTGGCGTCGGCGTCGAAGTGCACGGCCGTCATCGCCTCGCCGGTGACGCGGAGCTCCTTGTAGAGCACCTCGATGAGCACGCCGCCGTCGTAGCGGCAGGCCCGCAGGCCGGTGAGGTCCTCGTTGTCGAAGCCGCTGATGAAGTTGTCGCCGACCGGGTCGCTCACACCGGCGTCGGGGCTCTGCCAGCTCAGGAAGGGCACGAGCTGGCCGGTCTGCAGGTTGTAGCCGCCGCCGTCGAGCCGGTCGGAGCCGCTACCCATCAGGTCCAGCGTGGTGGCCAGGACCACCGCCTCGGCCGACAGCGTCGGCAGCAGCGCCAGCGGCACGCTGACCTCCAGGACGTTGCCGCTGACGCGGTAGCAGCCGTCGGTGCCGAAGCCGGGGATGCCCGTCTCGTAGCTGATCGCGGGGTTGGCCGGGTCGGACACGGTGAGCCCCACGTCGACGCCCCCGCCGAGCGACGAGGGGAACAGCTGGTAGTCGATCGTCACGTCCAGCCCGAAGGTGGGCCAGGTCTCGTAGGTGTTCTCGAAGCCGGTGATCAGCCGTCCGTCGGTGTCCAGGCCGATCGTGCCGCTGAGGATGTCCGGCAGGTCGCCGGCCTCGATGGAGTGGTGGAAGACGGCCCGCAGGCGGAGGTTCTCGCCGACCCGCTCGACCTCGACGCCCTGCAGGTCGGCCACCGCGCTGGCGTCGCCGGCCGGGTCGCTCAGCACCGACAGCGGCGCCATCGCGAAACCGCCCGTCTGCACCACGACGCTGTCGCTGGACACGTCGAGAAAGCCCCCGTCGGGCACGCGGTCGTAGCCCGAGCAGGCCAGGTCGAGATTGGACGACGCCGCCACCTGCAGGTGGGCCCCGCCATCCGGCAGCAGGCTCTTGGGCAGGGCGATGATCAGGCTGGTGTTGTCGACGCCGCAGGCGAGGTTCTGGTGGAAGCCGCCCGCGTCGGCGTAACTGGCGCTGCAGATGCCCAGGATGCCGAAGTACCAGTCGATGCGGGCCTCGGTCAGGGCCTCGCCGGCCGGCGTGGTGCGGTCGCCGTCGGTGTCCAGCAGGATCTGGCCCTGGGCGCCGTAGCTGCCCCCGGCGACGAAATCGAGCTGGAACAGCAGGTTCGTCCCGTCGTCGCCGACGGCCAGGAAGGTGAAGTCCGTGTTGGTCGCCCCGTCGGAGTCGCCCGTGGCGTCGTAGACCATCGCCAGCAGCTCCACCGGTGGCGGCGAGGCCGTCAGCTCCGGCACGCCCGGCTCGATGGCCGAGAGCATCACCCGCGGCTCCAGCGATTCCAGGAAGTTCCGTCCCGCGTCGCGATCCATTTGATGGGCCATGCCCCTGCTCCTGTATGCCCGGCCAGCGCGCAGGCCGACCGGCCGGCGAACCCACGGAAGTGAAAGACCGAACAAATCCCCAAGGCCACGCCCCCGCGCAGCCTGGAACGACCTACGTCTGTATCCTACCGCGCCGTGACCGAGTTGAAAAGGGACGGAATGTGCGATCATCCCCCAAAGGGCGCCCCCTGGGCCATATGGAGTGCGGCGAAGAATTCGCCGCTTTGGCTCGGCGGCCAGCCCGGCGGTAGGGCACGTAGGTTCGCGGAGCGCAGCGCAGCGGTTCTGCGTGCCGTCGATCCCGGAAATACGTGGCTACAAACGCCGTAGACCCTCTGCCCTTTGCGTGTGCGGGTCCACAGCTCCTGGGTGCCCCGGGCAAGCCGCAGGCTCGCCCGGCGGGGGCGGGATGCGACCGCCTGGCTCGACCGCCTCCGCCCTCGGCCGGGCGAGCGGTGCTGACGCCCCGCTTGCCCGGGGCACCCAGCCACACGGCGATCGGCAAAGGGGCTACGGACGTGGCTACAAACGCCGCAGACCCTCTGCCCTTTGGGTGTGTGGGTCCACAGCTCCTGGGTGCCCCGGGCAAGCCGCAGGCTCGCCCGGCGGGGGCGGGATTCGGTCGGCAGGGGCAACCGCCTCCGCCCTCGGCCGGGCGAGCGGTGCTGACGCCCCGCTTGCCCGGGGCACCCAGCCACACGGCGATCGGCGGGCATTGCCCGCCCTACGGTTCCAGCGGTTCGCGGGCGCCGCCGAGGGTGAGGTTCGCCGGCGGGGGGGTGTCTTCGGCGTGCAGGTAGTACAGCGCGTGGCCATGGGGGGGCAGCTCGGGCAGCAGGGCGTCGACGCGGCCCAGCGGTTCGCTCGTGCCGGGGGCCCAGGCGAAGGCGTAGGCGGCGTCCTGGCCGATGAGCCCGGCCAGCTCCAGGCGCTGGGTGACGGGCTGGTTGGTCGGGTTGATGGCCAGCACGGCCCAGCCGGCGGTGTCGTCGTAGCGGCGGACGGCGACGCGGAGCGGCTCATCGGCGAGGTAGCGCGGCAGCTCGGCCGACCAGGGCGTCTCCTGGGGCCGGCAGAACCGCCAGAGGCGCAGGCCCTCGGCGTCGAGGCGGTCCAGCGGGTCGGAGGTGTTCACCGAGCCGCCCAGGATCGTCTGCCAGCACGCCAGCGTGGCCGTCTCGCGGCGGCTCAGCTGCGTGTCGAAGTGGCGGACGTAGGTCACGTCCGGGTCGTTCTGCCACCAGACGTTGTTGAAGTACTGGCAGGCCTCGCTCTCGGCGAGCATGTTGCCCGTGCTGCCGGCCGACCAGCGGGGCGAGTTGTCGTTGCCCACCCGCATCGAGTCGGCGAAGCCCAGGAAGGGGGCGTACGGCGAGATGCACGCCAGCCAGTGGCTCTCGGGCCCGATCGCCTCGCGGATGGTCGCCAGCACGGCCCGGAAGGCCTGGACGCTGGTCTGGTCGCGGTCGTAGCGTTGCACGTGGGTCGCGTCCTTGAAGCCCCAGTCCATGAAGTCG
>JAWLCG010000058.1:0-18138 GCA_041687295.1 Phycisphaerae bacterium
GGAGGAAGTCATGCTGGACTTCGGCCTGAACATCCTCAATCCGCCGGCCGAGCAGCAGGGCCAGCCCGAGATCCTGTTCCAGGTCAACCAGCGGATCGTGCTGAACTACTACACGGCCAAGCGTCTGGCCATCGCGATGAGCCAGCTGGTGCGCCGGCACGAGGAGCAGTTCGGAGAGCTGCAGCTCAACGTCGCCGACCGCCAGAAGAAGGCCTGAACCGGCTGACGCCTTATTGAGTACCCCCCACCATGACCGTGGACCGAGCACAACTTCCGGGCGAGACCCGCAGCAGCACGGCCGTCACGACGGCCGATCTCATCGACGCGCTGGTGCGCTTCGACGGGCCTCCTGAGCAGTTCCTGACGAACCTGCTGGCGGTGCAGTGCCGCATCGCGGCCGCCTCGGCCGGGGCCATTCTGCGCCCCGGCCCGCAGGGTCGGCCGGAGCTGGTGGCGGTCTTTCCGCCGCTGCGCCCCGGCGAGACGGCCCCGGTCTGGCTGGCCGAGGCGGTCGAATCGGCCCCCGCGGTCGCCACTTCCGGCCGGACGGCGGTCAAGCCGCTGGTCGCGCCGGACGAACTCTACGGCCAGCCCAGCTCGCGGCACATTGCCCTGCTCCCGCTTCGCGGCGAGCGGCAGGTGCGGGGCCTGGCGGCCTTCCTGCTTGAGGGGCGCGACGCCCAGAGCGTCGAGGTCTCGCGCGAGCGGCTGGAGATCACCATCAGCCTGCTGAGCCTCTACGAGATGCGCCTGACCCTCCAGCGCCGCCAGTCGGACATGCGCCGCCTGCGGCTGGGGCTGGAGACCCTGACGGCCGTCCACGAGCAGCCCCGCTTCCTGAGCGCCTCGATGGCCCTGTGCAACGAGGTCGCCAGCCGATGGTCGGCCGACCGCGTGAGCCTGGGCTTCCTCAAGGGCCGGTCGGTGCATCTCAAGGCCGCCAGCCACACCGAGAAGTTCAGCCGAAAGATGCAGCTCGTCCAGGACATCGAGTCGGCCATGGAGGAGTGCCTCGACCAGGACGTCGAGGTGCTCTACCCGGCCGGGCCCGACAGCACCACCGTCAACCGCACCACGGGCGAGCTGGCCACGAAGCATGGCCCGATGACGGTCGTCTCGCTGCCGCTGCGCCGCAACGGCGAGCCGGTGGGCGTGCTGACCGTCGAGCGTGCCGCCGATCAGCCCTTCCACCTCGAGGAGGTCGAAGCCCTGCGGCTGCTGTGCGAGCTGAGCACGCCCTGGGTGGCCAATCTGCACGAGCGCGACCGCTGGTTCGGCGCCCGCTGGGCCGGCTCGAGCCGCAAGACCCTGGCCATGCTGGTCGGACCCAAGCACACCTGGATCAAGGTCGCCTCCATCGCCATCGCGGGCCTGCTGGCCTTTGTGCTGCTGGCCGAGGGCACCTACCGCGTCAGTCCGGACTTCACGGTCGAGGCCGTCGAGAAGCGGGTCGTGGCGGCGCCGTTCGCCGGCAAGCTCGCCACGGTCGCCTTCGATCGCCCCGGCTTGCCGGTCAAGGCCGGTGACGTGCTGGCCACCATCGAGACCGAGGACCTGCAGCTGGAGATGCTGGCCCTGCAGGCCGAGCAGAACCAGTACGAAAAGCAGGCCGCCGCCGCCCTGCGCGACGGCAAGCTGGGCGAGGTCGAGGTCGCCCGGGCCATGGCCGCCAAGACCCAGGCCCGCATCGACCTGGCCCAGCGCCAGATCGAGCAGGCCACCCTCACCGCGCCCATCGACGGCACGATCGTCGCCGGCGAGCTCAAGCAGCAGATCGGCACCGCCCTGGAGGCCGGCCAGACCCTCTTCGAGCTGGCGCCCCTGCAGGCCCTGCGGGCCGAGCTGCTCGTGCCCGAGGACGACATCGCCGAGGTCCGCCCCGGCCAGAGCGGGAAGCTGGCGACCAAGACCTATCCCGGCCGGCGCATCGGCTTTGTCGTCGAGAGCATCAACCCGGTCGCCGAGGTCGTCGACCAGAAGAACGTCTTCAAGGTCCGCGTCCGCCTCGAAGAGCGCCCCGAGTGGCTCGCCCCGGGCATGGAGGGCACCGCCAAAGTCGAGATCGACCAGCGGACCTACGCCTGGATCTGGACCCACAAACTCGTCGACTGGGTCCGCATGAAGCTGTGGATCTGAGACGAACGTCAATGCGTTAATGCGTCAATGCGTTAACGCGTAAGACGGCTGGCGCTGGCGGTCCCGCCCCGTAGGCCGGGTCGAGCGCAGCGAGGCCCGGCGCCGACAGCGGGTGACTCGTCCGACCGGATGCAGCGCCCGGCCTGACACGAACCGACGCAGTGACGCGTTGACGTCTTACCCCCGGGAGTTCCCGTGCCTGTTGATCGCCCGACATTCAGCGAGAGCTGGTACCGTGTGGCGGAGCTTCGGCCCCGGCTCAGCGCCCAGGTGCAGGCCCACCGCCAGCACTATCGAGGCCGGCTGTGGTACGTCCTGCAGGACCCGCTGAGCAACCAATACAGCCGACTCAGCGAGCCGGGCTATCGCTTCGTCGCCCTGCTCGATGGCCGGCGGACCGTCGCCGAGGCCTGGAGTATCGCCAGCGAGCAGCTGGGCGACTCGGCCCCCACCCAGGGCGAGGTCATTCAGCTGCTGGGCATGCTCTACGCCAGCAACCTCCTCCGCGCCGAGCTGCCGCCGGACACCGAGGGCCTGTTCGGCCGATACCAGAAACGCATCCGCCGCGAAGTGCAGGGCTACATGATGAACCTGCTGTTCGCGCGGATCCCCCTGTTCGACCCCAACCACTTCCTCGACCGCACCGTCGGGCTGGTGGGCAAGATCTTCAGCTGGTGGGGCGCGGTCCTGTGGCTGGCGATCGTCAGCACGGGCCTCTACTTCATCATCCAGAACATCTCCGCCCTGACCGACCAGGCCTCCAAGGTCCTGGCGCCCGAGAACCTGATGTGGCTGGGCGTGGCGTTCTGGGGCGTCAAGATCTTCCACGAATTCGGCCACGCCTACGCCTGCAAGAAGATGGGCCGGGACACCGGCAGCGGCGGCGAGGTGCACACCATGGGCATCATGCTGCTGGTGTTCGCGCCGATCCCCTACGTCGACGCCAGCAGCGCCTGGGCCTTCCCCAGCAAGTGGCAGCGCGCCTTCGTGGCGGCCTCGGGCATGATCATCGAGCTGCCCATCGCGGCCCTGGCGGCCGTCGTGTGGGCCTCGACCAGCCCCGATGCGCCCGTCCACCAGATCGCCTACAACGTCATGTTCATCGCCAGCGTCCAGACGCTGCTGTTCAACGCCAACCCCCTGCTGCGCTTCGACGGGTACTACATCCTGTCCGACCTGATCGAGACGCCCAACCTTGCCCAGCGCTCCAAGAGCTACCTGACCTACCTGGTCCGCAAGTACGCCTGGAGCGTCCGGCAGGTGCAGAACCCGGCCCACACGACCGGAGAGAAGATCTGGTTCGTCTTCTACGGCATCGCCTCGACGGTCTACCGGGTGTTCATCTCGGTCCGCATTCTGCTGTTCGTGGCCGGCAGCCTGTTCATGCTGGGCGTGGTGCTGGCGGCGGCGGCGGTGACGGCCTGGCTGATCGTGCCGCTGGGCAAGTTCGTGCACTACCTGCTGGTCAGCCCCGAACTCACCCGCGTGCGAGGCCGGGCCATCGTCAGCACGGTCATCGTCTTCGGCGGCATCATCGCGACGATCGGCCTGCTGCCCCGGCCTGATCACTGGCGGATCGACGGCGTGGTCGAACCGGAGGACCTGGCCTTCGTCTTCGCCGAGGAGGCCGGCTTCATCCAGACCGTCGTGCCCTCGGGCGTGCAGGTCGTCAGCGGCGGCGAGCCGCTGGTCCGGACGACCAACCCCCAGCTCGAGGCCCAGCAGCAGCTACAGCAGGCCGAGCTGGCCCGCCTGGGGGCCCTGCTCCGCCAGGCGCGGGCGGAGAGCGACGGCGCGTCGGCGCAGATCGCCGAGCGGCAGATGCAGGCCGTTACCGAGCAGCTGGCCCGGACGCAGAAGTCGCTCAACGCCCTGGCCATCCGCGCCCCGCTGGCGGGCCAGTGGATCAGCCCGGACATCGACCACGCGATGGGCGCCTACCTCAAGAAGGGCGACCGCGTGGGCCTGGTGGCCGACATGAACAACATGATCATCCGCGGCACGGCCAATCAGCGCGTGGCGGCCATGCTGCTGGACGCCCAGGACGAGGGCGACTACCACCAGATCGAGGTCGAGTTCCGCGTCAAGGGCCGAGCGGGTGGCTTCGACGAGAACGAGGAGACCTTCACCGGGCGGATCCGCGAGATCTACCCCTCGGGCCAGAAGGCGCTGCCCTCGGCCGCCCTGGGCTACCAGGCCGGCGGCTCGGTCGCGACCAATCCGGAGGACGCCCGCCAGGCCGCCGAGCAGTTCTTCGAGATCATCGTCGTGCCCGACGGCAAGCTGCCCGCCCCGCTGCTGCCGGGCCAGCGGATCGTGATCCGTCTGCGGCTGGCCGACAAGCCGCTCGCCCAGCAGTGGAAGCAGTCGCTGCTGCAACTGGTCCAGAGAAGGTTCAGCCTGTAGTACCCCCATGACGGCCCTACCCAGCACAACCTGGCGGATGCTCGCCCAGCGATCCAACGGCTCGAAGCTGCCCAAGGGCCTCGACGCCGCCTGGGACCGCGCCAGCGGCGGGCTCAACCACATGGTCCCCCGCACGCAGCGGTTCCTGCGGCAGGCCGAGGCGGTCCTGGCCCTCGACGGCCAGTACAAAGACCTCGCCGACGCCCGCCTGCGCGAGGCGATTACCGACCTGCGGGCAAGCTTCCGCCGGGGGCGCCACACCCCCGAGGACCGCCTGCACGCCTTCGCGATGGTTCGCGAGGTCGCCTTCCGCCAGCTGGGGCTCAAGGCCTTCCGCGAGCAGGTCGCCGGCGCCCTGGCCCTGGAGGCCGGCTCCATCGTCGAAATGGCCACCGGCGAGGGCAAGACCCTCACCGCCACGCTGCCGGCAACGGTGGCGGCCTGGCGAGGCCACGGCTGCCACGTCGTGACGGTCAACGACTACCTCGCCCGGCGCGACGGCGAGGAGATGGGCCCGGTCTACCGCTTCTGCGGCCTGACGGTGCGCCACATCGAGCAGGAGATGACCTCACCCGACCGCCAGGCCGCCTACCGCGCCGACGTGACCTACTGCACCAACAAGGAGGTCACTGCCGACTTCCTGCGCGACAAGCTGGTGCTGGGCAAGCTTCGGGGCCTGCCGGCGGCGCTGCTGGCCCGGATCGCCGACGAAGTGGGCGGCGGCACCGACCGCACCGTGCAGCGCGGCCTGCATTACGCGATCATCGACGAGGCCGACTCCATCCTCATCGACGAGGCCGTCACCCCGCTGATCATCTCGGGCGAGGCCCCCAACGCCGAGCAGGTCCAGGCCTTCCAGCAGGCCGTCGAACTCGCCGGCCAGCTCGAGGAGGGGCGCGACTTCCGCATCAACCAGCGCTACCGCGAGGTCACCTTCACGCCCGCCGGCCGGCGGCGCCTGGAAGAGCTGGCGACCCCGCTGGGCGGCATCTGGGCGGGCGCGCGGCGGCGCGAGGAGCTGGTCGACCAGGCCCTGGTGGCCCGGCACATGTACCAGCTCGAGAGGCAGTACGTCATCCAGGAAGGCAAGGTCGTCATCGTCGACGAGTTCACCGGCCGACTCATGCCCGACCGCACGTGGCGCGACGGCCTGCACCAGGCGGTCGAGGCGAAGGAGGCCCTGGAGGTCAACCCGCCCAAGGACACGCTGGCAAGGCTGAGCTTCCAGCGGTTCTTCCGCCTCTACGGCAAGCTCAGCGGCATGACCGGCACCGCGGCCGAGGGCTGGCGCGAGTTCTGGCAGATCTACCACCGGCCTACCGTGGTGATCCCGACGCACCGCCCGTGCATCCGCCAGCTCTGGCCCGACCGCGTCTACGCGACCGAGTCGGCCAAGTGGGCCGCCATCGTCCAGGAGATCGCCCGCCTGCACGCCTCGGGCCGACCCGTGCTGGTGGGCACCCGCAGCGTCCGCGCCAGCGAACACCTCAGCGAGCTGCTGACGACCGAGGGCCTGCCCCACGCCGTGCTCAACGCCGTCCGCCACGCCGAGGAGGCCCAGATCGTCGCCGGCGCCGGCCAGCGCGGGCGCATCACCGTGGCCACCAACATGGCCGGCCGAGGCACCGACATCAAGCTCGGCGCCGGCGTGGCCGACATGGGCGGCCTGCACGTGATCGCCACCGAGCGCCACGAGTCGCTTCGCATCGACCGCCAGCTCTTCGGCCGGTCGGGCCGACAGGGCGACCCCGGCAGCGCCCAGGCCATCATCAGCCTCGAGGACGAGCTGTTCATCCGCCACACGCCCCACCTGGGCCGCTGGCTGCGCAGCCGCCATGGCCACACCACCCGAAACATCGCCAACCAGCTCACCACCCGCCTGACCCGCACCGCCCAGCGCCAGGCCGAACGCCTCGCCCTCCGCCAGCGCAAAGGCGTCCTCCGCACCGACGACTGGCTCGACGAGTACCTCGGCTTCGCCGGCGCCGACCAGTAACGCCCGCTGCGCCGTCAGGCCAGGGCAGTCTGCAGGAACCGCTGGCCGACCTGGCGGAAGGCCTCGAGTCGGGCGTCCACCGCGTCCCAGTCGATCTCTTCACGGCCAAGGCGATCCACCTCCGCCCGGTCGTACTGCGCCACCGCCCGGTGCTCCAGCCCCGCCACCCGCAGGATCGACGCCACCCGGCCATTCAGGCCCGCCTCCGCCGCCGAACGCAGGAACACCACGAAGGGCCGGCGGAACAGCAGGCTGAACATCAAGCCGTGGAAAGAGTTGGTGATCACGAAGGCTGAACCCCGTAGCCGGGCCAGCCATTCGTCCGGGCCGACGACCTGGCCGGCGATCAGGTCCCGCACGGGCCGGGCGTACGGGCGGCACTGCCAGGCGGAAAGCCCCCGCAACTGACGGATCCTCGCCAGAGACCGCGCGTATGGCACGCGGATCTCCCCGTCGGGCGGCACCACGTAGGAGAACAGGTACGGCTTGGTATCCGCGATCGTCCCCGCGGCCCCCACGGCCCGGTAGTCCTCCGGCGACAGCAGCAGCGTCGGGTCAGGCACCCACTGCGCATCGTGACGCCCCAGGGCCTGCATGAGCTCGATCCCTTCGTGCTCGCGCACGCTGACGGCATCAAGCCCCATGGCGTACTGCGACCACCGCTGCTGCTGCTCCGGCTCCAACTCCTGCCGGCCAAAGCTTCCGGCGTAGGCGATCCGCCGCGTGCTCTCCGGTCCAAAGTTCAGCCACGCGATCGGCTGGCTGAGGGGCGATACGAACCGGGGGCTCCACACCTGATCGCTCCCGCAGATGTAGGCCCCCGCCTCCGGCGGGGCCGCCGAGAGCTGCTCAAAGCTGCGGTAGGCCACCGGACTGCTCCTGAGGTGGGCCGTGCAGAACCCGATGAATTTCCGCCGAAGCAGTTTGCCGTAAAGCCTGCGCACCGGCCTGCGCGGCAAGGGACTGCGCCAGCCCTTCGCCTGCGAGGCCGGGGGCGTCTCGTAGCGGTTCCACCGGATGAAGAAGGGCTCATGGCCCGCCTTCAGGAGGTACTGCTGCAGCGCGTAGGCCTGGAAGACGGCGCCATGGTTGGGGGCGGTCTCAAACGTGACGATCCCGATCTTCATGGGGCCTTCCCTTGTGCCTGAGCGTTCCTCCGCAGCGCCCGCCGCAGGACCCGTTTGATCCTTCGCTTGCCCTGCGCCAACGTCTGGCGCCATCGCGAGGGCGCATGCAGTCGGTATCGGCGAATCAGGCCATCGAAGGGCAGCCGGGCCAGGTCGTGGTAGAACACGTCCCGCTGGCGGGGCCGATGGCTGGGCTTGTAGAGCATGGGGTTGCCCCCGAGGGCAGCCTCCAGCTCGGCCGCGCCCAGAAAGAGGCTGTTCCGGCAGGCATCGAGCCAGGACTGCCCGGCCGGGGTGTTGACCAGGATCAGGCTGGTGCCTTTGTCCTCCCGGTCGTACTGGGGGTACCGGCTGCTGACCCGCCAGAAATCGGCGATGGTGAGGTCGCCCCCCCGGCTGGTGCAGGTGAACCGGCACGCGTAGCAGGCGGGCCGGAGCGAGTAGTCGCGTAGAAAGGCCACCGTGTAGGGATCGTCGGACATGCCGGCCAGGCGGCTGGAGCCGTCCTCCATGTCCAGCCGGACGCTCGGGCTCTTCCAGCCGCTGCTCTTGTCCCGGAAGGACAGGCCTGTGGGCCGACAGCCCGTGGCTCTCTGGTGCTCCAGGTACCCCGCCAGCAGCCGCGGCGAAGGCACGCCGTGACACACGAGGTCGCAGCAGAGCAGCCCCGCCGTCGAACCCAACAGCCTCCGCGCGCCGGCGACCTGGCAGGGCGTGCCCGAGAACAGCACGGCCCGCCCCTGCTCCAGGGCGTCCTGCATCGCGCGGTACAGCTCGGGCATCATCTCGCTCTGCACATACTTCGAGCCCCGCAGACGGTGCAGTTCGGCCGGCGAGTCGATCAGGATGTGGCGGACGACGAGGTTCTCGTCAAAGGCGGCCCCCGCCACGAGCCCCCCCTGGGCCAGCACTTGTTCGGCCAGGGCCGTGAACACACCGCCTGAGGAACTCTCGCGGCGAACGGCCTCATCGAGATGCCAGGCCGCCCAGACCTCGAGTGGCTGGCCTGTCTCGGCCGGCTTGTCACGAGGAGTCCGGATCGGGCAGACCTCGCGGCACAGATCGCAGCCGGTGCACTCGTCCAGACGGATCCGGGGATGGGGGAAGCCCTCCTCGTCGGGGCTCATGTCGATGCAGCCCCGGGGACACCGGGCCGCGCAAGCGGCGCAGCCCGTACAGGCCTGCCGATCCTGCCCCAGCGGGTGCTCATCGGTCGTGCTCATGCTTGCCTCTCTGTAGCGGGGTCCTCAAAGGCAGGGCACTTTGTTTTGACGTGGTCGCCCCCAGGCCGATACCATGGACCTCCTGCGAGGAAGACAGAGACAGGAGGAGCCTCCCATGCCCGATTCTCCACTGGTCAGCGTAATCGTCCCCACCTACAACCGCGCAGACCTCGTCCGCAGGGCTGTGGACAGCATCCTACTGCAGACCCACCGGAATGTCGAGGTCCTTGTCATTGACGACGGATCGACGGACCAGACCCTTGAGGTCCTGAAGGAGGCGCAGGCCAGAGATTCACGGGTGCAGCCCCTTCGCAACAATAGCCCCAAAGGCTGCGCCGGGGCCCGCAATACAGGGCTGCAGCAGGCCCGCGGAGAGTACATCGCCTTTCTGGACGATGATGACGAGTTCCTGCCCGAGAAGATCCAGACGCAGGTCGAGTTCCTGCAGCGCCACCCCCAGGCAGGCGTGGTAGTTAGCGGGGCCGCACCGGCTTGGTGCCAGGCCTTGGAGGCCGGCACGCATTGGGTAGAGCTGGAGTTCTGGCCAAACAAGCTGTTCCAATCCAACCGGGTCCTGTGTCGGCGGGCGGCGATGGAGGGGATTGCCTTCCGCAGCAACTACATGGAGTGGCGGGATCTGGCGTTCCAACTGTACGAGCACGGTATCGGCGTGCACCTCTCCATGGACCAACTGGCCCGCACGGCCCGCTCGCAAGGGTCGCTTTCACGTTACAAGGAGGCGATGCTGACCCACGCGCTGGACCACGCCCGGGAGTACTGCCGGCGTTCCATGGATCGGCCTGAGCATGACGTCTTCCGCCGCTACCTGGGGGTGTGCGAGAAGAACGTGGCCAACTTCAGCCTGAAGCAAGGTCGGCTCTGGCGGGGCGCCCGAGGCTACGCGAAGGCCTTCAAGGCCTACCGCGATGTCCGCAACCTCATCCCATTTGCCTGAGCCGCTACCTGACAGAGCCCCGACACAGGCACGACCAGCGTCCCTCCTCCAAATTGGCCTTCTGGCCGGCTGCCTCCGCCGTCACACCCCGCCCAGCCGTTTGCGGGCGGCCCATTCGGTGATGGCCAGGGCCAGCAGGGCCGTCAGGAGCAGCCAGCGGTACTCGCCGAGGGGGTCGTGGACGATGAGGCGCTGGCTGTAGGGCACGGGTCGGCCGGTGAGGAAGTAGTCCAGCACGCCGTCGAGGTCGCGCAACGGACTGTAGCCGCCGCCGCCCGGGGCGGCCGAGTCGCCCATGCGACACAGCAGGTCGAGGTTGGCCACGACGTCCAGGCCCTCCAGGTCGCGCAGGACCACCTGGAAGCGATGGCTGGCCGAGAGGGCCCGACCCTCGGCGTCGGCCTCGAGCGTCAGGGCGTACTCGCCGGCGGGCAGGGCGGGCAGTCGGCCCCGGCGGACGGGCCCGTCGGCGGCCAGCAGCACGGGCGACTCCGTGCCGTCGGGGGCGGTGAGGGTCAGGCGGACTGGGGCGTCGGGCATCGGCTGGCCGGCCGAGTCCTCCACGCCGGCCGAGATGACGATCTCCTCGCTGCCGCCAGCCAGGCGACGCTGATCGTACTCGGTGCGGTCGGTGACGACCCAGGCGTTGGGCGTGGGGTTGGCCAGGTAGTACATCACCTGCCGCCAGAACCGCCTGTGCAGCATCGGCGCCTGCGCGTCGGGCGACAGGGCCCACTGCCAGGTGGCATCCAGGGCGATGGCCATCGTTCGGCCCGCGCCGTAGGGCTGGGCGACGATCAGCAGCTCGCCGTCGGGCGTGCGGGCCAGCACGGTCGCCGCCGGCTTGGCCGGGCCGAGCCGACTGGCGCCGTCGAGCGGCTCGAGCCCCTCCCAGGCCCCCGACAGGGCGGGCGGCTCGTCGTCGAGGCGCATCAACTCCCACGTGCCCGCCTCCAGCGTGGGGCGGACCTCGACGGGCCCGGCCAGCGAGCCGTGGCTCTCGGGCAGGTCCACCGGCAGGGCGCCGGCCAGCGGCGTATCGTGCCATCGGCCGCCGGCGAAGCTGTCGGGCCCGCCGATCATCAGCAGACCCTTGCCGTCCCGGGCCACCATGGCCACGAGGGCCTCGAGCTGCCGCTGCGTGAACCGGTCGGCCGGCACGTCGCCCAGGACGATCACGTGGTAGCCCGCCCAGTCGGACAGGTCCGCGTCGAACGCCTCGGGGCGGGCGACCGTCAGGATCAGCCGATCGATGCGGAACCGCTCGGCCCCGGCCAGGGCGCGGGCGAGGAACTTGTTCTCGAACCGCCGACGCCCCTCGACGTAGAGCACGCGGAGTTGTCGGCTGACGACCTGTACCAGGCGGTGGGCCTCCAGTTGGCCTACCAGGTCGCGGGGCCCGGGCCTGGGCGGCGTCGCCTGCACGGTGAGCCGGTGGAAGCCCACGCCCGCCGGCTCGGCGCGGAAGTGGACGGTGCGGCTCTGCAGGGCGTCGGTGAACTCGACCGTCTCGGTGCCGATGACCTGCTCGCCCAGCCGGCAAGTGACGGTGACGCTCTGGCCGGCCAGGCCAACGGCCTCGATGTCGGCGGAGACCGCCAGCGTGTTCATCGCGTCGATGCGGTCGGGCGCCTGCAGGCGGCGGACGTTCAGGGCGGCCGAGGCCGAGGGCGACTCGCTGCCCACGCCCAGCAGCCACAGGCCCACGCCCCGGCTGGCGAGGGCCTCAGCCTGATCGAGCGGGGCGACGAGGTCGGCAGTGTTGTTGTTGCCGTCGGTCAGCACGAGCACGCCGGCGGGCTCGAGGCCCTCGGCGAGCAGGCCCTCCAGGGCGAGCTGAACGGCGTCGCCGATGGCGGTGGCCTCGCCGACGGCGACCATCTCGTCGACGGGCAGGTGGCGCAGGTCGCTGCTGAAGCCCATCACCCGCAGGTCGTACCGCCGGGCCAGCGCGGCCAGACGCTCGGGCTGGGCCTGCAGGGCCTGGCTGGCCGAGGCGAGCCGCGAGGTGGCCGGCATCCCCGCCGAGGGGGCCGACGCCGTCTGGTAGTCCGGCGGGGCGTCGCGACGGGCCATCGAGCGGGACAGGTCCACCAGGACCGCCAAACCCTCGCGGACGGGCCGGCGGACCCGCTCGTGCGCCAGTGGCCGGGCCGCCAGCAGCACCACCAGGATCAGCAGGGCCGACCGCACCCACGCCAGCCGCCGCCGGGCCCTCGGCGAGAGCGGACCGGTGGCGTCGCGGTAGCTGCGGAGGATCCAGAGCACCCCCACCGCCCCCACCGCGGCCAGGGCCCAGTGGGCGTCGCGGACGAACAGCCAACCCGCCCCCGCCAGCGGCCCCAGCATCAGGCCCGCCCCGACCGCCCGGCGGGGCCGAAACTCCCACCGCCCCCCCGCCCGAAAGCCCCACCGCAGCCACTCCCACCCCAGCGCAAGCACACCGGCCGCCACGAACAGCGTCGGCAGCGGCAAGGCAGCGAAACGCACAGTCAGAGCGGGGACCAGCATACCCCCCAGAGTAGCCGCTGGAGCCCCGCCCGCCAAGAGGCAGCAAGCGGCTCGACCTCGGGGCCCGTTCTGGTAGGCCGGACGCAGTCCGGCTGGGCAGAAGCGCCACATGCGGCCTCTTTCCCCAGCCGGACTGCGTCCGGCCTACAGGAAGGGGCTTTGGCCCGCCCGCAACCCTGCAGCGCTTAAGGTGAGGGCTGTCGCCCTGGGCTACACTCGGACGCCCCTGGCGGGCTACTGCAGAGCCCCAGAGACCGGCCCCCATCCGAGGGCATGCGAATCGCCGAAGAACCCTTCCTGAACGTGTGCAGATCCCACAGGAAGGCATTCCGTGGGCTTGAGCAGCAGCCTGCGCCTTCCACCCCGCGCCCCGGCCAACTCTCGTCTGAATGCGCCGGCCGAGCCCCGCGTTGACGCAGTAACGCACTGACGCACTGACGCTTGTCCGCCGGCGACCGCCAGGGTTTTTGGTTGACATTCCGGGGGAAACGCCTAAAAGAGTTGTGTTCGCCTGATCGGATTGGGTGGGCATTCCCTGCGCCGACCTTCACGCCGACACACGGGAGATCCAAAAGGACTATGGACAAGAAATTCGCTGACATCCTGAAGCCCCGCATGGACGCCGAGAGCTTTGCCAAGCTCGACGCCCTGGACAACGAAAAGCTCCACGCCTTCATCGCCGATGCCGTGCAGCTATGCCTGCCGGCTACGGTCAAGATATGCGATGACTCGCCCGAGGACATCGCCTACTGCCGGAAGCTCGCGATCACCAACAGCGAGGAGACGCCCCTGGCCACCGAGGGCCATACCGTCCACTTCGACGGCTACTTCGACCAGGGCCGGGACAAGGAAGTCACGCGCTACCTGCTGCCCAAGGGCATGGACCTGGGCGAGCGGCTCAACTCGATCGACCGCCAGGAGGGCCTCGACGAGGTCCGCAGCCTGCTGGCGGGCCTGATGGCCGGCCGGCAGATGCTGGTGCGGTTCTACTGCCTCGGCCCGGTCAAGTCGCCGTTCAGCATCTCGTGCGTGCAGATCACCGACTCGGCCTACGTGACCCACAGCGAGGACATGCTCTACCGCCCCGGCTACGAGCAGTTCAAGCGCCTGGGCACCCGCGGCGAGTTCTTCCGCTTCCTGCACTCGGCCGGACGGATGGAGAACAACGTCTCGGCCGACCCGGACAAGAAGCGGATCTACATCGACATCACCGAGGAGATGGTCTACAGCGTCAACACTCAGTACGCCGGCAACACCGTCGGGCTCAAGAAGCTCTCGCTGCGCCTGGCCATCCGCAAGGCCGACCGCGAAGACTGGCTGGCCGAGCACATGTTCGTCATGGGCGTCCACGGGCCCAAGGGCCGGGTCACCTACTTCACCGGCGCCTTCCCCAGCGCGTGCGGCAAGACCTCCACGGCCATGCTGCCCGGCGAGACGATCATCGGTGACGACATCGCCTACTTCCGCAGCATCGACGGCGAGGCCCGTGCGGTCAACGTCGAGGCCGGCATCTTCGGCATCATCGAGAACGTCAACGCCAAGGACGATCCGGTCATCTACGAGGTACTGACCCGCCCCGGCGAGGTCATCTTCGGCAACGTGCTGATCCACAACGGCAAGCCCTACTGGCCCGGCATGGGCGAGAACCTGCCCACCGAAGGCGTCAACTTCACCGGGCGATGGACCGAGGGCAAGGTCGGGCCGGACGGCAACCCCGTCCCGCCGGCGCACAAGAACGCCCGCTACACCGTCCGCCTCGGCGCCCTGCAGAACCTCGACGCCGAGATCGACAACCCCCACGGCGTGCCGGTCGGCGGCGTCGTCTACGGCGGGCGCGACAGCGACACCAGCGTGCCGGTCCAGGAGAGCTTCGACTGGGCGCACGGCATCCTCACCATGGGCGCGTCGCTGGAGAGCGAGACCACCGCGGCCACCATCGGCAAGGCCGGCGTCCGCACCTTCAACCTGATGAGCAACCTGGACTTCCTGGCCATCCCGCTGGGCAAGTACATCCAGAACAACCTGCAGTTCGCCGACAAACTGAGCAACAAGCCCAAGATCTTCGGCACGAACTACTTCCTCCGCGGCAAGGACGGCAAGTTCCTCAACGGCATGCGCGACAAGTCGGTCTGGATCAAGTGGGCCGAGCTGCGGGTCCACGGCGACGTCGAGGCCATCGAGGCCCCCACCGGCCGGCTGCCCCGCTACGAGGACCTCAAGCGCCTCTTCCAGGAGGTCCTGGGCAAGGACTACAGCGAGGCCGACTACGTCGAGCAGTTCACCCTCCGCGTGCCGGAGAACCTCAGCAAGCTCGACCGCATCGAGCGGGTTTACCGCTCCGACGTGCCCGACGCCCCGCAGGTGCTCTTCGACGCGATCAACGCCCAGCGCGACCGCCTGACGAAGCTCGCCTCCGCCAAGGGCGAGTACGTCAGCCCCCTGGACCTGTAACCTCTACCGACGGCCACAGAGGCCACAGAGAGGGTAAGAGTTAACACCAAGGGCCCGCGGAACCAACCGGTTCCGCGGGCCCTTGTCATTGGCGTGCCCCCCTGCTGGTTCTCCAAGCCCACGGATGCAATCCGTGGGGCTCCCGTCCGGGCGAGGCCCAACGCCCCATGGCGACCTCAACGCCCGTACGGATACAATGCAGCAGGCCATCGGCCCGAACGGCCCCAGGAGGTCCGCCAATGCCCAGAAAGGAGGCACAGAAGCAGACAACGCGTCCCCAGAAAATCTGGATGCAGGTGCCCACCGACAAGGACGCCCAGTGGCTGCGGGAGTGCCTCCAGCAGCAGGGCCCACCGGCCAGCCGATACATCGTTCGGCTATGGCGCGACCACATCCTGATCTACGTGCCGCGGACAGCCGAGGGCATCGTCGACCACCCGCCGCCATGGCTGATGTGACCGCCTGCCGCCGTCCGCAGGGCCGCGAGCGGCCATGGCACCCGAAGCCTCTTGCTTTGAACCTCAAAAACCCTTCGCCGCTTCTTCTCTCAGTACCACTAACCCGCAGAATGACGATCTCCTGTAACGATTTCCCCAGCCCCACCCCCAGAGAAACTCCCCCGGGGCTCTGCCCCAGAGGCCGGGATTCTACGCATTGGGGCCCACCGGCAGAGGAGCCGAGCCGTCGGTCCCCCCGGACCGGCCGGCAGGGGGGCGTGAGCCGATCCCACGCTGTTTCCCCCGGGCTACGCTCCATGGCACGCCCTCAGGTTGGGTTGCGGGCGAAGCCCGCGCTGGGTCCTCTGTGTCCTGCTCCGAGAAAGGCAGGGCGGCCTGAGGTAGGGCCCGTTTTCGTCGTCTGCATGTGCGGCCAGGGCCGCATGGGCAACTCTGTGGCCCACTGCTTCTTCATCCGAAGACCGAGGTGCCCTACGAGGAACGGACAGCGGGCGGGAGGATTGCCACCCTGCCTACCGCAAAGGAGGCCGTTCTTCGGAGGGCACCTCACCGTAAGCGTAGGCTGGGGCGCAGCGTAGCGAAGTCCCACCTTTGAGGGCGATTCACCACACCCAGCTCTTGACAGGCCCGGGGCCTCGCGGTCTGATGAGGGCGTGCCCGCCCGGGTCGGCCCGTTGGCAGACTGGCCGGGCGGCATCCTGTGCGCATCGGCTTCGACGACCGGGCCCGCGTCAGCGGCCTGTGGACCGTGCCACCGCTGCCGGAGTAGACCGTCCCTGCTTAAGCGCCGGGTGCCACGGCTGCGCCGTCTGCAGCCATGCAGCAGATGGGCACCCGCATGGCTGCACAAAGCGCAGCCATGGCACCCCCGACGGGGGCGCTGCGACGGCATCGTCCGGTGTGCAGAACCGCTGCGCGAACCTGCACACCCCACAGGCGGGCAAGCCAAAGCGGCGTCGTTGCCGCCGCACTCCATACAGGGCAGGCCCGCATTCTGAGGAACGCTGTGGAACCGACATCAGACGCAGAGACCTTCTCGACCTCGTTGGGCTGGGGGCAGGCGACGAGCACCATCGTCGTGGTGGTGCTGCTGGTGGCCACCGCGGCCGGCGGCGGGGCGATGGTGATGGACGGCTTCTCTGGCCGGGCCGGGGCGGCGGTCGGGGCGGCAGGCATCGTGCTCGTCGTGACGGCCGTCGTGACGTTGGTGATCTCGTGGGCCCTGGCGCCGCGGGGATATCGCGTGTCGCCGGAGGGCCTGGAGATCCTGCGCAACGTCGGGGCCGTGCGGGTGGCGCGGGAGCGTCTGGTCTCGGCCGACCGCGTCGAGCTCACGCCGGGCCAGTTGCTCAAAGGCCTGCGGCTGTTCGGCGCCGGGGGGGTTTTCGGCACGTTCGGGTGGTTCTGGCAGGCGAACCTGGGCGTCTTCCGTGCCTACGTCACCCGCAGCGACCGCCTGGTCCGCGTGGGCCTGCTCAACGGCCGGCCCATCGTCCTGAGCCCCGACGACCCCGACGGGTTCGTGGCGGCCCTGCGACAGATGAAGTAGTGCGGGCACGGCCCGCCGCGATGGCGCCTGCTGGCACCTGGGCCGGATGGAGTGCGGCGTCGCTGTCGCCGCTGCCATCGTCCCATGTGCAGGACCGCTCCGCTGGCGCTGCGCGAACCTGCACGGGCGGCGGGCGGGCGATCGAGCCAAAGCGGCGACTCTGTCGCCGCACTCCATATTCCCCAGGCGGCTCTACGCTCCGGCGGCGCGTTCGGTGTACTCCCACAGGAGGCGGAGGTAGGTGCGGTACTGCTCGAGGCTGACGCCGGGGGGCGTCTGGTGGTCGACGGAGGGGACGAAGCCGCCCTGCCGCATCGTCGGCAGCAGGCGCTCGAACTCCGAGCGGATGGCGGCCTCGCCGCGGTGCATCACCATCTTGTCGAAGTGGCCAAACAGCCGAAAGCGCGGCACGACCTGGCGCAGGCGGGCCCCGTCGACGCCGGCCTGTCGCTCCAGCGGCAGGATGCCCTTGACGCCCACGCGGTCGAGCCAGGGCAGCATGGCCGTCACGTCTCCGTCGCTGTCGACGATCGGCAGCGTGCCCATCTCCTCCAGCACCGGCACCACCTGGCGGTAGTACGGGGCGCAGAACTCGTCGAACAGGGCCTCGGATAGCATGGGCCCATGGTTGTAGCTCATGTCCTCGGCGAAGGTCATGAAGGCCGGGCTGCCCAGCTTCGCGATCCGCCGCAGCAGCGAGACGCTCCAGTCGGCCAGGTCGGCGTTGATGCGGTGCATCAGCTCGGGCTGGTCGTAGAAGGCGTAGAGGTGCGGCTCGATGCCGAAGAGCGTCCGCGGGAACCAGAAGAACCCCTCCAGCGTGATCCAGACCACCGCCTCGCTGGCCCGCTGCTTTTCCAGCCACGGGCCGATGTGGTTGTCCACCCAGTCCATCGGCGGGTAGAGGTGCTCGCGGAGGCGGTTGTAGTCGTCCATCGTGGCGACGTGGCCGTGGCCATGGTACTCCGGCCGGGGGTAGCCCGGGCCCGCGGCGCGGTACCACGCCTGCCAGTAGGGGTCCAGGCCGAAGTAGGCCGCGATGTCGAAGTGCCCGGCAAGCTCAGCCGGCAGGCCCTCGGCCTTCCAGCGGTCGATGGTGAGGTTCCAGTAGGTCGCCCACTCCACCCGCGGCAGCCGATCCACGGGGGCGAAGTCCATCACCGCACGAAACCGTTCGACGTGATTCATGGGATTTTCGATTTTTGATTCCTGGGTTTCGATTTTTGAGGCTCTCATCCCAATTAGTTGGCGAGGAGAAACCCTCCTGGGGCTCTGCCCCAGACCCCGGGATTTATCGCATGGGGCCCCCCGGCAAGACATAACAGG